>NZ_AP023272.1:3134569-3452008 GCF_013426735.1 Agrobacterium vitis | reverse complement strand
GCCGATAGCACGTCCTTGATCAGATTGCCGATCCGCTCGGCGCTGATCTGTTCGAAAATCAGCGGCAGGACCACGGCAAACTCGTCGCCATCGTGACGGGTAACAATGGCGCCATCGGGAATACAGGCTTTGAGACGATGGGCGACCTGACACAGAATTTCATCCCCCGCCAACGACCCGAATAGGTCGTTGATTGGCTTGAAACCGTCCAGATTGACCAAAGCCACGGTAAATGGTGCGGGATCGGCGGCGCGCTCCGCCGATAGGCTGCGGATTCGCTCCTGCAGCCTATGGTGATTGCCAAGCCCCGTCAGCGGATCGGTAAAAGCCTTGGCCTCTCCCTGATCGATGTCTGGCACTATGGTGTTGGCCGCACCCATTCATTATCCCAAAAAAAGTCATAGATCACGGAACTACCATGCGCATAAAAAATTAATAAAATTCTAGCGTTTAGCAGAGGAGGACTGTGGATTTTTACCCGTGATTTACTGCATACACCTCGAATCTGTCAGGTTCACATTAAACCAGTCAGACGGTTGTTATCCTTTGTGCTGCTTGTCTTTTCGTCATAATCAGCATTGGTGTCGAACACAGCGGACTGCCTGTCTCTTCCCCAGCCGCTTCAGCTTTCGACGAGGCCATCACGCCATTGCATGACGGCTTGTTTCGAGATGGCGGTCCAGAAGCTGTTCGATCATGTCGGGGCTGAGCGGCTTGACGATGACATCGTCCATGCCCGCGTCCAGGCACCGGCCACGGTCATGGTCGAAGGCTGGCACCAGCACGCCGATAATGGCCGAGCGGGGATCTCCGGCCCGCTGCCTTTGCCGCATCAGGCGGCAGAGATCCATGCCATTGATGTCAGGCAGCGAAATGTCCATGAGCACGATGGCGGGACGTTCGACCTGCCAGATTGCTAAGGCATCCGCACCATTGACCGCCAGCTTATAGCTGCGGCCAAGTCCTTCGAGAATTTGCGAAAACACGATCTGGTTGACTTCATTGTCCTCGACAACAAGGATTTCCACCGTCTTCTTCGGCGCGCGGACGATGCCTGCCGGGTGAGACCCTGTCCGCGCAGACGTCGTGGCCCGTGGCTGAAAATGCTGGATCAGCCGCTCTGCGACGCTGTTGCGATCAGCGACGAGGGTTCGCGTCGTATCATCGAGTGCAAGCTGCTCCCGGCTGACAGACATGGCTCTGTCTGTAATGATCAGGTCAATGGACATGGCCAGCGATCTGGCAAGTTCAATGACGGCGCGCAATTCGTAAGGGCTATGAACGATGCAGCGATCGCTTGCCTGTGGCGGCAGTACGCCCACGGCATTTGCGAGGAAAATCGGATCGCTGCTGGCAATCAACACACGTTGCCGCAGGCTGTCTTCTCGTGGAGGTTCGGTTGCCGGTTGCGGTTGTTTTTGCGGTGGAGATAGCGGTGAGGTGATGTGGTTTGCCGGGCCTGGTGCGTTTGTGCTTTCCGCCCGGATCGTCGGTCGAAGCAAATGGGCGGCGCCATCGACGCTTGCAAAGGTCACCACGCAAAAGCTGCGGTCGGTCTTGCCGATCCGGTTGATATAAGCAGCGGGTGTGGCTTGCGACGAGCCGGGATCGGCAATCCGGATGAAGCGCTCGCGAATACCGACCTGTTGCTCAGCCTGCTGCAAGCTGGCGAGGAAGCGGCTTTCAAGCAGATCTGCCGCAGGGCGGCCCAGAATGGCGTCTTCACTTGTCCCCATCATGGCGACGAATGCCTTGTTGATGCCAACCACGATGTGCTGGCGATCCCAGACCATGACCGGTTGCGGCAGGCTGTCGAGAATATTTTCCGTGACTTCGACCCGTTCCAGATCGGTGCGCCATTGTTCCTCACGCTTTTTCTGTTCGGTAATATCGGAAATCGCGCAAATGCCAAAGCCATTGGCGAGCCGTCGATTGAGTTGGCGCACTGTGCGCTTCTTGACGGTTTTGTCGAGTGTTTCGAACCGTTCGCGCCAATGGGCGGCAACCCGCTCGGCCAGCCACTCTTCTCTTGACGGCGGGTTGGGGGACAGGATGGCGCGGATGCAGTGATCGTAAATTGCGCCCAGGCAGTCACGTAGCCTGGTGCCCGCTTGCAGGTAGAATTCCGGAATTTCGAAGAAGTTCAGCAATTGCGGGCTTGCATAGACGATAATATCGTCGCTATCGACAACCAGAATCGCGCTGCCCTGCGCATCGCAGACGGCATCGAGAAGGCTATGCTCCAGAACCAGGGCGCTTGCCCAGGTCCGGTCCGTTGCCTGCCTGTCGCCCGGTTGCTTATGCATCTTCGCCTCCAAGGCGTTGCATCTCGTTCAAGATAAGCATCGGCCGCATTATCCTACCAACCTATGTTTACTGCATGGCCAGCCGGATCGGAATCGACTCCCGGTAGAAACATGCAGCCTATAGAACTTTCTTGCGTTTTCGTCGTGCCTCGATGATACCAAACAGTGCAGGAGTGGGTCACGCCAACCGGAGCAGCGGGTTTTCTTCGGCGACCACGATCAAAAACGATTAAAGTTGAATTAAGCCTATTGGTATTCGATTAATGCCCCCTTAATGACGGGGGCAAGAGGTCGGGAAAGATCGCGGTGAATTGCGCCCTTGCCGGGCTTTCTTCTTGGCCGACAATTGGCGACAATAAGCGTATGAGCATCAAACAGCTTTCGGAAACCTTGATCAACCAGATCGCCGCTGGCGAAGTGATTGAGCGTCCGGCCAGTGCCGCCAAGGAGTTGATCGAAAACGCTATCGATGCCGGGGCAAACCGCATCGAGATTGCCACGGCGGGTGGTGGCAAGGCCCTGCTGCGCATCACCGACAATGGTTGCGGCATGGATGGGCAGGATCTGGCGCTGGCGGTTCGCCGTCATTGCACCTCCAAGCTCAATGAGTCGTTGATGGACATCAAGAGCCTCGGCTTTCGCGGTGAGGCGCTGCCCTCGATCGGCTCGGTGGCGCGCCTGACCATTGCCAGCCGCAGAGCAGACAGCGCCAGTGCTTTCCAGATCGCGGTGGAAGGCGGCAAGGTTGGAGAGGTGCGCCCGGCACCCGGCAATCCCGGCACGGTGGTCGAGGTGCGTGATCTGTTTTTTGCCACGCCAGCCCGGCTGAAATTCCTGAAAACCGAAAGGGCCGAGGCCGCTGCGATTACCGAAATGGTCAAGCGTATGGCCATCGCCTTTCCGAAGATCCGCTTCGTCCTGTCCGGCTCCGACCGCTCGACGCTGGAACTGCCCGCCACCGGCGACGATCATCTCGCCCGGATTGCCCAGGTGCTCGGCTCCGATTTCCGGGATAATGCCATTGCACTCGACGCTGAACGAGAGGACGTGCATCTGGGCGGCTTTGCCGGTGTGCCGACCTTCAACCGTGGCAATTCCGCCCATCAATATGCCTTCGTCAATGGCCGTCCGGTGCAGGATAAGCTGATCCTCTCGGCCATTCGCGGTGCCTATGCCGAAACTGTGCCGCATGGCCGCTATCCGGTGGCGGTGCTGGCGCTGACGGTTGATCCGGCTCTGGTCGATGTCAATGTCCACCCAGCCAAGTCGGATGTGCGGTTTCGCGATCCCGGCCTGGTGCGCGGCCTGATCGTCGGTGCGATCCGCCAGGCCTTGACGCGCGAAGGCGACCGGTCATCGACGGCGGGGGCCAGCGCCATGCTGCGGGCCTTTCGCCCTGGTGCAAATGGCGGTTTTGCCGAAGGCGTGCAGGCGGCTGCGAACAATTCTTATGCACCCGCCTATGGCGCCCGGCCGCCACAGCCTGCGGGGTGGAGTGTCGATACGTCTCCGCACAGGCCACTTGATGGCGGTCAGAGCCGGTTCGATGGTCTGACGCAGCCAGCGGCCCGGGCGGATGCCCATGCTTTGCCCTCGCAGATCTACGAGCCTGTGGCGATGGCGATGGAAAGCGGTTCGTTTCGCCTCGGCGCGGCCCGGGCGCAGGTTCACGCCAATTATATCGTCGCCCAGACGCAAGACGGGCTGGTGATCGTCGATCAGCATGCCGCCCATGAGCGTCTGGTGTTTGAGGATATGCGCAAGGCGCTATCGGGTCGCAGATTGCCCAGCCAGGGCTTGCTCATTCCCGAAATTATCGGGCTGCCGGAAGAAGACTGCGACCGGCTGATGGATCACGCCGAAAACCTTGACCGGCTGGGCCTTGCTATCGAGCGGTTCGGGCCAGGAGCGATTGCCGTGCGCGAAACGCCTGCCATGCTGGGCGAAGTGGATGTGCCGGGTCTTGTCCGGCAACTGGCCGATGAAATTGCTGAATGGGAAACGGCGGGCAGCCTGTTTGCCCGGCTGGAACATGTGGCCGCTACCATGGCCTGCCACGGGTCGGTGCGCTCTGGCCGCCTGTTGCGGGTCGAGGAAATGAATGCATTGCTGCGAAAAATGGAGGAAACGCCCGGTTCCGGCCAATGCAACCACGGGCGCCCAACCTATATTGAACTGAAACTGTCGGATATCGAGCGGCTGTTCGGTCGCAGTTGACGGTTGATTGCAAGGGCAGTTTGTGTGCATTTATAGACGGCACGCTACTGCCGGTTCGGCACGCAACGGCAAGCAGTACTAAACGACAAGAACAAGAAGAGAGTTAGGACCACTCCATGAATCGCTTCGAAAGCCGTGGAAATCGCGAGGCCACGGTGAAATATCTGGATGCGGATTTCCAGATTACCTTTCCCGGCTCCTACGTGGTCTGCGCCATCACCGGCCGACCGATCACCATCGATGAGCTGAAATACTGGAGCGTTGATCGTCAGGAAGCCTATGTCGATGCGGCGGCTTCACTGGAAGCGGAAAAGCGCGCTGGCAATCTGCCGAACCAGAAGCGGTAAGGGCAAGCGCCGCGTCATTACCGAGACCTGCGAAAACGATCCTGCGCCTGGTCTATCACGCGTGCTGGGACCGCCGGATCGTCGAAGATCATCTCGATTTCGATCACGGTGGATTTGGCAAGAAGTTCCTGTGCCCGGTCCTGACTTGCGCCCCGTAGCCGGGCCTGATCCTTTGCGGTCGTGACCAGCAGAAGATCGTTGGCCTCAGCCTCTTCGATCAGCTCGGCAATCGCCGCAGCGGACAAGGGCTGGTGATCGCCAAACCCTCTGGCCACGACGATGTCTGCACCCATTTCGCGCAGGGTGCGGTAGAACTTTTCCGGATCGGCAATGCCTGCATAGGCCAGCAGGCGCTGACCCCTAAGGCTTGGGCCGGGCAGGGGATGAAGCTGAGCGGTCAATACCGGCTTGCCCATTCGGGCGGCCCGCCGCACCATCGGAATGGCGGCATCGCCTTTGCCAACCACCAGCAGCATGTCCAGCTTTTGAAACTGGATTGCCAGCGGCGCCCGCAATGGCCCGGCGGGAAAGACGAAACCATTGCCATCGCCTTTGTAACTGTCGGTCACCACCACGGCACAATCGATGCGGATCTGTGCGCTTTGAAATCCGTCATCCATGATGATCAGGTCGATGCCTTGGCGCTCCAATTCTTTGGCCCCGTCGCGGCGACGCGATGCCACCACTGTCGGCGCCACCGAGGCCAGCAGCAGCGGTTCGTCACCGACATCCTTGGCGGTGTGGTGGCCCGGATCGACCAAGGTCGTGCGGCGGACCGATCCGCCATAGCCACGGCTGAGAAAGCCGGGCTTCAAGCCCATGGCAAGGGCGGCCTTGGCCAGAGCCAGGGCCGTCGGCGTCTTGCCAGCGCCGCCAAGCGTGACATTGCCGATACAGATCACCGGTACCGCGGGAGCATAGGCTGAAGACCCGCGCATGCGCCGGGCGGCAATCCGGCCATAGAGGAAAGACAGCGGCCATAGCGCCAGGGCTGAAAATCCGGCTTTTTGCCACCAAAAGGAGGGTGCATGCAGCTTCATCGGCTGCCCCTCAACCCAGGACCTGTTCAAGTTCGGTAATGTCGTTCAAGCAGTAATCGCTTCCGGCTTCCAGCGTCAGGCGCGATCCGGTGCCAGTCAGCACGGCAATTGAAAGCCCGGCGCCTGCATTGCGGCCCATCAACAGGTCGTGATTATTGTCGCCGACCACGGCTACGTTTGCGGGGGCAAGGCCGGTCGCCTGGCAAAAGCCATGCACCATGCCCGGCTCCGGCTTGCAACCGAACCCGCTGTCGTAACCGGCAATGAAATCCACATGCGGCTCAAGCCCGAACCGCTGGACGATGGCACGGATCGAGCGCTCATTGTCAGAGGAGGCGATGCCGAGCTTCAGGCCGCGCTGTCGCAGCTTTGCAAACAGCGCACCAAGATCGGTCACCGGCACGGAAAGCTCGGCGGCATTGGCGAAAATCGCATCCAGCGCTTCGGTGAGATAATCAGCATCGAAGGGCGACCCCGCCTTGGCCAGTCCCTCGGCGATCTCACGGGCATTGCCCGCCGCCAGCAGACTGTCGGGGACGACATAACCGCTTTCTGGGTCCATGCCGCAGGCGCCGAGCAATTGATCGGCCAGCGTCTGGTCGCCATCGGCGGCCATCAGCGCCAGTTGCCGGTTCACCGGCGCCCAACTGGCGTCGTAATCCAACAGCGTGCCATCCTTGTCGAACAGAATTCCGCCAATTGTAGAGGCTGATCGGGCAACGTCATCGGTCACAGTGCCACTCCCTATCATTCGCCCGCTGCCGTCTTCGGTTCGAGACGGGCCTTGACGGTCAAGGGATTGATATAGGGTTCCATCGCCTTGATGGTCGCCGTCAGCGCACCGCGCATGTCCTGCACGGCTTCCATGCCGGAATCGGACATTTTGTGACGCGCCAGATGGTTATTCATCAGGAAATGTACGGCTTTCGCCAGGGTTTCGGCGTCGCGCACCACGCGGGCGGCACCATGGCGCACCAGGCGCTGGTAGCTTTCACGGAAATTTTCCACATGTGGGCCGCTCAGCACTGCGCAGCCCAGCACGGCAGGCTCCATCGGGTTGCCGCCGCCGCCTTCCTTCATCATCGAGCGACCGACGAAGGCGATATCCGTCAGCCGCAGATAAAGCCCCATTTCGCCGATCGTATCACCCAGAAACACATCTGTCTGCGGCGTGATCGGATCGTTGCGGCTGCGGCGGGCAACCGTCAGGCCCTGTTCGATCATCATTGCCTCGATGGCATCGGCCCGTTCCGGATGGCGTGGCACGACGATACTAAGCTGGCCCATATGGGCTTTCAGGGCGCGGTGGACCATGGCGGCGATCTTTTCCTCGCCCTCGGCGGTGGAAATGGCCGCCCAGGTCTTGCGATGGCCAATCTGCCGCTCATAGCTGGTCAGTAGGCTGCTGTCGCAGGGTGGAGCATCCGTGTCCACCTTGATATTGCCGGAAACGCTGACCGGCCAGGCACCGAGATCGCGGAACCGCTCGGCATCGACATCCGATTGCGCCACGACCATGGCAAGCTTGGAAAACAGCGAAGACGCCACATTGGGATGGCGCTGCCAGCGGGCAAAGGAGCGGTCGGAAATCCGGGCATTGACCAGGATCTGCGGGATCTGCCGGTCATGCAGGTCTTGAAGCATGGTCGGCCAGATCTCGGATTCGACGCCGATCATCATGTCCGGCTGCCAATAATCGAGAAACCGGCGCACGGCGGGCACGGCATCGATTGGCACATATTGGTGGATGACGCCGTCCTGAAGACGGTCGCTGGCAATCTGGGCCGAGGTTGTCGTACCCGTGGTCAGGAGAACATTGATCTCGCAGCGGCGCAGTTCCCGCATCAGAGCCGTTACCGCCATCATCTCGCCGACGCTGGCGGCATGAACCCAGACCAGCGGCCCGCGGGGCCGGTTGGCGGCGGCATAGCCGACCCGTTCCAGCCGCCGGGTGCGATCTTCCTTGCCTTTGGCGGCGCGAATGGACAGGAAAAGTCCTGCACACGGAAAGGCGACGATCCCTGCCCAGCGATAGGCGGTCAGTGCGATGCGTGCCAATGCGCTCATCCTTCTCCAACCTTAAATACGCCAGAGGGTCATGGCTGCGAGGCCGCGATCCGTCATCAAGCGTGTTTTTATCCGCAAACCGTCATGGTCCGTGGCGGCACCAAATGTCAGTCAAGTCTACGCTTCATCCGAAGCGCCATGGAAGATGACGCTTCGAGCCTTGGTATTATTGTTCGCCAGGGGTCAGCAGGCGATGCATATGCACAATGAAATACCGCATATGGGCATTGTCGACTGTCTGCTGCGCTTTGCTTTTCCATGCGGAAAGTGCCGTTGCATAATCAGGGAAGATCCCGACGATGTCCAATTCTTCAAGATTGCGGAATTGAACCTCGGCCAGATTGCTCAACTCTCCGCCGAACACCAGATGCAGAAGCTGTTTCCTGTCGTTTTTCTCGGTCATCTCATCTTTCCCATCATCATTCTCCCGCAGATGTCATCTGCTTGATTTTTACAGCAAGGTCAACCGCCGCCGCCCGACCTGCCATGCCGAGCGTTGGGTTGTTCATCCTGCATCTTATCGGCCCTTGTCGGATGCAGTCTCCGGTCCTGCCGAAAAGGCGGTCAGTAGTTCCGGCAGGACGGCGTTTGATCCGGCCAGAAGATGGCCGTGGCGCACCTGTGGCCGGTTGTAGAGTAGCGGCTTGCCGTGGATGTCGGTCAGCGCTCCGCCAGCCCGTTCAAGAATAAGGTCGGCTGCGGCCAGGTCCCAGTCATGGGAGTTTTTCATCACCAGCGTCGCATCGATCCGCCCGTCCGCCACCAGTGCCAGCCGATAGGCGAGCGAAGGAATATGAGCGACCCGTTCCAGCCGCTCGCGCACGCCGTCTCGAAAGGCCTTGAGCAATTCGGCAGGTGTCGCCACCCGCAGGCTTTGATGAGGCAGGCGGTCGGCGACAGTAATCACTTCGCCGTTCAAGGTAGCTTGCCCCTCGGCGGTTGCCAGAAAGGTTTCGCCAAGGGCAGGCGCGACCAGGACAGCCGCCACTGGACGGCCACGATGTACGACCGCAACGGACACGCACCAGGTTTTTTCCTTGGCCAGAAAGGCGCGGGTGCCATCGATCGGATCAATCACAAAGACGCTGTCGCGGCTCAGCCGGCTTTCATCGTCGTCATTTTCCTCCGAAAGCCAGCCATAGGAGGGACGTGCGCCGCGCAGGATCTTTTCCAGCAGGCTATTGGCGGCATAGTCTGCGGCGCTGACCGGTGATTGGCCCTCGTTTTTCCACCAGACATCCGGATCAGCCCCGAAATAGGTCAGCGCCACCTCGCCAGCCTGTCGTGCGGCCTCGGCAATGAGGTCGAGATCGGCTTGAAGATCTGGCATTTGGCTTGTGCTGCTCACCCTTTACGGTCCTTGTTGATATGGTTATTTCCCGGCAATCGTCAGGCCTTCGATGGCAAGTGTCGGAGCTGCGACGCCGAATTTGCGGTCGATGTCATTGGCTGGCGTCATCGCCATGAACATCTGCTTCAGGTTGGACGCAATCGTCACTTCCGAAACCGGATAGGTCAGTTCGCCATTCTCGATCCAGAAACCGGAGGCCCCTCGGCTGTAATCGCCGGTGATCATGTCAACCCCATGGCCGATCATGTCGGTAATGTAAAATCCACTGGAAATGCCTGATATCAGCGCCTCCGGCGTGATGTCGCCCGGCTCCAGCGCCAGATTGGAGGAAGAGGGCGAGACGGACGTGCCGCCGCGCGCGCCGCGCCCATTGGTCTTCAAGCCCAGTTCGCGCGCCGCCGATGTGGAGAGGAACCAATGGCGCAAAACGCCATCCTCGATCATCGTCAGCGGCTTGCCCATCACCCCTTCGCCATCGAAAGGACGCGAGGACGAACCACGCACCCGGGTCGGATCGTCGGTGATGCTGAGACCGGATTTCAGCACCTGCTGGCCCATGCGGTCGCGCAGGAAGGAGGTTTTACGGGCCACGGCAGCGCCATTGATGGCACCGGAGATATGGCCAACAAAGCCGCGTGCGACGCGCGGATCGAGCACAACCGTCAGGTTTTTGGCAGTGTCGGCCTTGCGCGGGTTGATCCGGCGCACCGTGCGCTCGCCTGCGCGTCTGCCGATCTCTTCCGGGCTGTCCAGCTCGGCGAAATACAGGCGGCTGTCGTAATCGTGGTCGCGTTCCATCGACGTGCCTTCGCCAGCGATCACCCCGGTCGAGCGGGAAAACCGCGAGGCCTGGTAGTGGCCGGAAAAGCCGTGCGAGGTCACGAGAACCAGCCCGCCCATGCCTGCCGATGCGCTGGCCCCCAGCGAATTGCTGACGCCATTGACGGCAAGAGCCGCCTCTTCCATGGCAAGAGCTGCGTCGCGCAGCGCATCGCTCGACACCTCGGTTGGGTCGTAAAGTTGCAGATCCGGATAGGTCCTTGCCAGATCCTCTTCATCGGCAAGGCCGGTATAGGGGTCTTCCGGCGAAACCCTCGCCATGGCAACGGCGCGTTCGGCCAGCGCCGTCAGGTCGAAGCCCGGATTGGCCGAGACGGAGGCGACGCGGTTGCCGATAAACACCCGCAGCGAAAAATCATCGCTTTCCGAGGATTCTGTCTGCTCGACTTTGCCCAGCCGCACGCTGACCGAATGGGCGCGGGAGCGCACCACAACGGCATCGGCCCGCTCTGCTCCGGCTTTGCGGGCCAGATCGACCAGTTGATGGGCGCGCGACAAAAGATGTTCGGGGGAATTTTCAGATGACATGGCTTGGCCTTTCTCGTCACCTTCCTTTACTGCATAATTCCGTAAACCGGAATCGGTTTGAGGAGAAAATTATGCAGCAGGGATAAAGTGCTATAGCGACCTGATTGCACTCGATAGGGTGCGATGACGTCGCTATAGTTTGCATTCCCTTCCGCATCAAGGGCAGACCAGTCGAACCCTGCGATAGAAGGCTTGCACCGGAAAGGCTAAGATGAGCACCGCACCCACCCTGTTGTTTACCGAGGCTCTCGTACTTTTGGGCGGTGCCGTGGTCGCCGCACCGATTTTCCGCAAGCTCGGCCTCGGCACGGTGCTCGGCTATCTGGCGGCAGGTGCTGTCATCGGTCCTGTCGCCCATGTCATCACCGGGGCGGAGGAAATTCTCTCAGTTGCCGAGCTTGGTATCGTTTTCCTGCTGTTCGTCATCGGACTGGAGTTAAAACCCTCGACCCTTTGGAAAATGCGCGCCGATATTTTCGGCCTGGGGACTGCCCAGGTGATGGTAGGTGGAGTACTGCTGACCGGCGTGGTGCTGGCCTTCGGTCTGCTCGATTGGCGCGGCGCGGTGATTGCCGGTTTTGGTCTGTCGCTATCCTCCACGGCGTTTGCCTTGCAGATCCTCAATGATCGCAGTGACCTCAATAGCCAATATGGCCAGCGCACCTTTTCTGTCCTGCTGTTCCAGGATCTTGCCATCGTGCCGCTACTGGCGCTGATTTCCATTCTCGGCGCCCAGGCGGCGCCTGCGCCCGGCTCACTATGGATCGATATCGGTGTGGCCGTCATTGCCACCGTTGCGATGATCCTGGCCGGACGCTATTTGCTCAATCCGCTGTTTCAGGTGATGGCCCGCACCGGCGCTCGTGAGGTGATGATTGCCGCAGCCCTGTTCATCGTGCTCGGATCGGCGATGCTGATGCAGGCAGTCGGCCTGTCCATGGCGATGGGAGCGTTTCTGGCGGGCGTTATGCTGGCCGAATCCTCCTATCGCCATGAATTGGAAGCCGATATCGAGCCGTTTCGCGGCATTCTCCAGGCGCTGTTTTTCATGGCGGTGGGCCTGTCCGTCCAGTTCAACGTGATTTTTGCCAATCTCTGGCTGCTGGCCGTTGCGGTGCCGGTGGTGATGCTGATCAAGGCGATCAGCATTTATGCTCTCTGCCGGCTGGCCGGATCGCGGCATGACGATGCCATTCGCATTGCCGCCATTCTGCCGCAGGGCGGAGAATTCGGTTTTGTGCTGTTTACCACCGCCGTCTCGGCTGGGGTGTTTTCCAGCGCCACCTCGTCGTTGCTGATTTCGATCGTCACGCTCACCATGGCGCTGACGCCGGTGGTCGCGGCGCTCTCCTCCCGGCTGCTGTCACGCGATCAACATGAGGAGCTGGACGAGGATTTCGACGGCGCCGGTTCGGATGTGTTGATGATTGGCTTTTCGCGTTTTGGCCAGATTGCCGCCCAGGTGTTGCTGGCCAGTGGCCGGGATGTGACGATCATCGACGATTCCGCCGACCGTATTCGCCAGGCTGCCTCCTTCGGGTTTCGTATTTATTTCGGGGATGGCACGCGGCTGGACATGTTGAGGGCCGCTGGCATCGAAAAGGCCAAGGTGGTCGCGGTCTGTACCCAGAAGCGGGAGGTTACCGACCGGATCGTCGAGCTGGTCGCCTCCGAATTTCCCCAGGCGCGGCTGTTCGTGCGCTCCTATGATCGTGTTCACAGCCTCTGGCTGCGGGCGCGCAATGTCGAATATGAACTGCGCGAAACCGTGGAATCAGGCTTGAAATTCGGCCGTAAGACCATCGAGGCCCTGGGTGTGGATGAGGACATGGCCGAGGCCATCGAGGCCGATATCCGCCGCCGCGACGACGAGCGCCTACGCATTCAGGCGGTTGAAGGCATCAAGGGCGGCGCCCATATGCTGTATAACAGGCCTGTCCAGCCTGAACCGCTGATCAAACCCAAGCGGGGACATGAGACGGAGAAAGATCAGGACAAAGACAGGGAACAAGACCGGGATACGGCTGCTTAGAGTTTACCTTCGGAAACGTGGACCCCGGTTTTCCCGAAAAGGCAAACTCTAGAGTCTGTCAGGTTTAGTTTGAACCATAACCAGCATGCCTGAGATAGTTTGCGCACTCTTGCGGTGAGAATGCCGTGAGGAACTGTCCAATGCGTCTCCATGTTTGTTCGACGGTTCGTTCTTCGGCTTTTCTGACAAGTGCCTTTAACTTTGCAAACATCATTTCGATAGGATTGAGATCTGGACTGTAGGGCGGCAGGAAGAGGATGTGGGCACCGGCATCCCGGATGGCATCGCGCACAGACTTTCCTTTGTGACTTCCCAGATTGTCGAGAATGACGACATCACGAGGCTTGAGGGTTGGAATGAGGGATTGCTGGACCCATGCCGTAAAGGCAACGCTGTTGATAGGACCATCGAGAACACACGGTGCTACGATGCTGTCGCGGCGCAGGCCAGCCAGAAAAGTCAGCGTTTTCCAGTGACCATGCGGCACCTTTGCGATGAGCGGCTCTCCGAGTTGGCTCCAGCCGCAGGTGCGCGTCATATTGGTCTTAACCCAGGTTTCATCAATGAAGACAAGACGATCGGGATCAAGTCGGTGCTGATGTGTCTTCCAGCGTGCTCGGAACCGTACAACCTTCGGCCTGTCCCGTTCGCATGCCACCAGTGTTTTTTTTGAAGGTTTTGCCTTCGCTACGCAGGAAGCGCCAAATCGTGTCGTGAGAAACATTGATCCCCGCAGCTTTCAAATCCGCAGACAGCGCACGCACCGTCCAGTCCGATTTGGCCACAAGCCGTTGACGCACCGCATCTGCTGTTTCGCCCCGCAGGATCGGTTTGACGTAGCCGCCTATCTTCGCAGGCATCAAGCCTTTGCCCGAACGGGCACGCTGGCCTATCCGAACTGCCGTGGCCGCCGACACCCCAAATCGCACCGCAGCAGCACGAACAGTCATACCGTCACTCAAAGCTGCTGCAATACGCATGCGCAAATCAAGAGAAAGAGGATGCACCATCATTGCTCGCCTCCAATCCAGAAATGAGTTTGAATCATAAATTCAATCAAAAGGGAATCCGAGCACGATTCAAATTAGCGCTGACAGACTCTAGCGCTGGGCGAGAAGCGCAAATTGCGCCTCCAAGGCCCGCTTGACCTCGTCTTTGACCGGGGCTGATACCTCGAAGATTTGTTTGGCCTTCATGAAATCCATCACGCCAAACCCATTGACTGGCGGGCGCAGGAAAATTGCCGGTGGGCCAAGCTTGAGTTTGAGTGCCAGATGCGATTGCATCATCAGCTGCGAGGCGCCGAACAGGCTGTCGATGCGGTTCGGGATATCGTCCACTCCGACAGGGCCGCCGACGATGTCGATGCCGATGACGATATCTGCAAGGCCCATCAGATGTTCATAAGGCACGGGATTGAAAATGCCGCCATCGATTATCAGCCGCCCGTTCAGCATGACAGGCATGAACAGGGCGGGAATGGCGGCGGAGGCGGCCAGAGCCTGATAAAGATCGCCGTCTTCGCTGACCTGTTCGCAATGGCCGTAATAATCGGTGGAAATCACTTTCAGCGGAATGCCAAGGCCGGAAAAATCATCGGGAATCCGGGATGGCAAAAAGGCGCGCAGAATACGCTCCAGGTTGAACTGTCCCAACCGGAAACCGCCGATGGCATGGCGCATGGTCGGCGGGCGCAGGCCCCAGATCCGCTTGAACACTTCATTGCGCTTGCCGACGGTTTCCAGCGCATGGTCGCGCATTTCGGCTGCCGACATGCCTGCGGCCTTGCCGGCCCCGATAATCGCGCCAATGGAGGAACCGGCAATCGCCACAGGCTCAATCCCCATTTCCTCAAGGGCTTCCAGCACATGAATATGCGCAAGGCCCCGCGCGCCGCCAGCCCCCAGCGCCACGGCAACCGTCGGCGTGCTGGGTCCTACCTCAACGAGGGATTTTTGGGATTGGACATCCTGCGGCATGATTTCAAACGGACCTTTTGGAGCATGTCCAACACAAGCATCGATTGGCTTTCTGTCGGATATGCAAGAAAAATGCGAGAAAGCAGCCCGAAGCGTCTTGTGAAATCGGAGGCTGCTTTTCTCTGACAAACTCTATATCGCAGCGGATTTAAGAAATCGCGCTGCCGTTTCAACCCGGTCTATAGGCAAAGAATGAAATTCTTGTATCGCCGAAGATCCGCTCTTCCAGCAGAGCGAAGGCTTCGGGCGCCTGGACCAGGACATCGGCGCGCTCTTCCAGCAGCGCCAAAGCCCCAGGCACCAGCCAGCCGCCCTTGTCAGCAGCGGCAAAGGCCTTTTCGCCCAAGCCCTTGCCATAGGGTGGGTCGGCAAACAGCAGATGGAAGGGCTCCATCGTGCTGACCGAACCGAGGTCGGTGGCATCGCGTCGCAAAATCTTGGCGCGGCCATGCAGGCCAAGATTGTCGATATTTTCCCACAGCAGGCCGCGGCCCTCGACGCTGTTTTCGACAAACAGCGCCGAACGGCAACCCCGCGACAGGGCTTCCAGCCCGATGGCACCGGTTCCGGCAAACAGGTCGAGAACCCGCGTGCCATCAAGACATTCGGGATGGGCATGCATCAGGATGTTGAACAGGCTTTCGCGTGTCCGGTCGATGGTCGGCCGGATGGCGTCGGTCTTGGGCGCGGCAAGGCTACGCCCCCGAAATTCTCCACCAACGATCCGCATGTCGGCTTACCTCTTGCCTTTGGGGCCAGAGGAAGGGCCACGCGATGGGCCACGCCCTGCATCTGATCTGGTAGAGCCGGGTCTGGCAGAACCGGGCTTCCCGCCCGGCTTGCCACCAAACCCAGGCTTTCCACCGGAAGACGGTTTGCCACCAAACGAGGATTTGCCCGCCGGTTTTCCGCCAAAGGATGGCTTCCCACCAAAGGACGGCTTGTCGCCGGAAGCGGACCGGGATTTTGGCCGTCCGTCATAAGGCCGGTCGCCGGTTGGCCGCTCGGCTCTTTCTCCGGTGGGGCGACCGGAATAGGGGCGATCACTGCGGGCCGGAGCATCGCTGCGAGCAGGTCTTTCGCCCCGGTCCGGGCGATCCCCACGTGCGGGCCATTGGCCGCGCGACGGACGGTCACTGGGCGCTGCACGCTCGCCACGCGCTGGCCGATCACCATAGGCAGGTTTGTCACCATATGCGGGACGGGCACCACGATCTGCGCCATCCCGCTTGCCGCCAAAGCCTTCGCCAGAGCGTCCGCCACGTCCGGCTGGTTTGCTGTCGGGGCCTTCGGCGCGAATCCATTCGCCCTCGGCATCACGGGCGCGGCTGACCTTGACGCGCAAATCTTTATCGTCGCTGCCGGCATACTGTCCACGATCCGGGTCGTGACGCGAAAGGCTCTTGGTTGGTGCGCCGTCCTTGGTGCGGCCGTAACGTTTGGTCTGCGGTGCGCCATCGGGGCGGGCGCGAGGTCCGCTTTTGCGAGCTTCGTCTGTTGCGGCCTTCTTTTCAGACACCGGGCGAGCGCCAGGTGCCATCCAGACATTGGCGGTGCGGCTCTGGCCAAGTGGCATGCGCTTCGGCTTGCCATCGCGGGCTGCATCGTCACCGTCACGGCCAGCCGCAGGTTTCCCCTTGAAGCCGGGCTTGCCGCCAAATCCGGGTTTGCTGCCGAAGGCAGGCTTTGCACCGTCACGGCGGGTGTCGAGCCGGCTGAGTGCCTTTTCGCGAGCATCCTCCCGGTTGTCGAAGCCGCGCGGCTTGGCTGGCCGTGTGTCCTTCTTCCAATTGCCTTCCTCGGCTTTCGCCTTGGCTTTCGGCGCAGGCGCATCCTCTTCCTCGGCGGGGGCGTTGGAATAGAGCGGCGCGTCGAAATTGGCCTTGGATTCCTCGATCAGGCGCGGACCGAGCTGGTCGCGCAACATGCGGCCACGCACTTCCTGCACTTGCGATTCTGGCAGGTCGCCCAGCTGGAACGGGCCGTAGGAGATGCGAATCAGCCGGTTGACCTCAAGACCAAGCGCGCCCAGCACATTCTTGATTTCCCGGTTCTTGCCTTCGCGCAGACCCATGGTGATCCAGACGTTGTGGCCTTGGGCACGGTCCAGAACCGCGTCGATGGCACCATAGAGCACGCCGTCAACGGCGATGCCGTCCTTCAGCGTGTCCAGCTTGGCCTGATCGATCTCGCCATAGGCGCGCACGCGGTAGCGGCGAAGCCAGCCGGTGGTTGGCAGTTCCAGCACCCGCGCCAAGCCGCCGTCATTGGTCAGCAACAGCAGGCCTTCGGTATTGATATCGAGCCGTCCGATCGACATCACCCGCGGCAATTCCTCCGGCAGGTTGTCGAATACGGTCGGGCGTCCTTCCGGGTCGGAATTGGTCGTCACCAGGCCGGACGGCTTATGATAGAGCCAGAGCCGTGTGCGCTCGATGCCGCGAATGGGCTCGCCATCCACTTCGATCCGGTCGGCCAGCGTGGCGTTCAGCACCGGGCTGTCCAGCACCTTGCCATTGACGGCCACGCGGCCTTCCATGATCATGCGTTCCACGTCGCGGCGCGAAGCGATACCGGCACGCGCCAGCAGCTTGGAAATCCGTTCCGGCTTCAGCGTATCCTCGCTGCCTGTCTTGGCAGCAGGTGTCGCGCTTTTGCGCGGTGCCGCATCGGCCTTTTCGCCAAATTTTTTCTGGGCACCAAAGCTTTTTGGGCCGGATTTGCCGGGTTTGTCGGCAGATGTCTTGAAGGGGCGGCCAGCGGGCTTGCTGCCCGGCCGCTTGAACTTTTCTTTATCGGTCATTTTTTGCTTGCCTGTCGTTTGCTGTGTCCTATCAGTTCGCGAAGGCTTGGTTAAGTGGAAAGTTCATGCATCATGACGCTGACGACCCGTTTCATGGATGTTGCCCTGGAAGAGGCCCGCCTGGCTGGCGCGCGCGGCGAGGTGCCAATTGGTGCTGTGCTGGTCAAGGACGGCGTCATTCTGGCCCGGGCTGGCAATGAAACCCGTGCCTTGCAGGACGTGACGGCCCATGCGGAAATCCTGGCGATCCGCCGTGCCTGCGCCATTCTGGAGGATGAGCGGCTAGCAGGCGCCGATCTCTATGTGACGCTGGAGCCCTGTACAATGTGCGCGGCAGCGATATCCTTTGCCCGCATCCGCCGTCTTTATTACGGCGCGCCCGATGAAAAGGGCGGGGGTGTTGACCATGGTGCGCGTTTTTACAGCCAGCCCACCTGCCATCATGCGCCGGATGTCTATGCCGGGATCGGCGAGACTGAGGCTGCCGCTCTCCTGAAGGATTTTTTCACCGCCAAACGGTGACGGAAATATCGCCGCGCCCCGAATGGGCGCGCGGCGCAAGCGATCAAAGATCGAACTGGTAGCTCTTCGGCACGAATCGGTAGCCGGTATCGAGCGTTTCGACATAGCCGACCGAGGGGAAGGGCATGTGATAGCCCAGGAAGGCGACCTTGTCGGTTGCTGCCATGTCGAACACCCGTTTGCGAGTGGCGGCGGCCTGAGCCTTGTCCATGTCGAATTTCACTTCCCAATCGGGACGTTGCAGCGACAGCACGAAATGGTTGGCGGTATCTGCGGTCAGCAGCAGGCGCTTGCCCTTGGATTCGACGTGGAAAATCATATGGCCGGGAGAGTGGCCGAAAGCCGCCTCGCCACGAATGCCGGAGACCACATCGCCGCCTTGATCGCCGAGGAAGGTGATTTTTTCAGCCAGCGGCTTCACATTGGCCAGAACTGCTTTCTGTCCGCCTTCGGCTGGCGTGCCTGCGCGGGCGGCGTTGGTCCAGAAATCATATTCGCGCTGCCCGGCGATATAGCGAGCCTTGCTAAAGGCCGGTTTACCCTTTTCCATCAGCCCGCCGATATGGTCGCCATGCATATGGGTGAGGACGACGATGGTGACATCTTCGGGCGAATAGCCTGCGGCCATCATGCCTTCACTGAGCCTGCCCATGCCATTGGCACGGCCCTGTTCGCCCATGCCGGTATCGAACAGGATGACATCAGAGCCGGTATTGATCAGCACCGGCGAAAAACCGTTGACGAATTTATCAGTCGGCAGGAAATTCTTTTCGAGCAGCGCCGAAACCGTTTCCGGGCTCTGATTGGTGCCAAAGGTCTCACCCGGCTTGTCGGAAACCCGTGTGCCATCCTTGATGACCACGACTTCAAACCCGCCGAGTTGGAACCTGTGGGTCTCCGGGGGCATGGCATGATTGATATCCATCGATGTCTCCGCTTGCGCGAAAGCTGCCCGCGTTATCAGCGCCGGGGCCGACAAGGCGCTCAAAGCAGCCCCTGCGATCATTGTTCGCCTGTTCATTGAAACCATTACAACCTCCTCGTCCCCATTTTCAGAGCTTACAGCTCCAACAGGTAGCGGCGGGTCTGGGCCGTTTCAATGGCGTGGGGGATGTTTTCTCCGGCTCGCCAGATTTTCGTGGAAAAATTATCCAGCAAACAGAATGAATTGCTCCGAAGTTGACGGCTTGTAAGCGATGATTGGAAATGCGTAACGTGTACGTGATCGGCGGGCTTATCGGGACGATAACGATTGTCAGGTATGGGATGAGGGGACTAGAAGGACGCGCCGGGTGAGGCTTTTCGTCGGGCCTTGATATGTACGCCTGGTGGTCTGTTTGTGACATTTGATCTTCGATCATGTCGCAAGGGGATATTAACTTCAGTTCCAATGGCTGCCATCTTTAAAGAGTGTTCTTCATGAATCGCATCGTTCCGCTCATCCTGGCCGTGGCCCTGTTCATGGAAAACATGGACTCCACGGTGATTGCGACCGCGCTGCCCGCCATTGCCAACGATCTCGGCGTCGGGCCGATCACGCTGAAACTGGCTCTGACGTCTTATATGGTGGCGCTCGCCATTTTCATTCCGGTCAGCGGCTGGATGGCGGATAAATTCGGGGCCAAGCAGATCTTCCGGGCGGCGATGGGGGTTTTCATCGTCGGCTCCGTCTGCTGCGCCATGTCCAGTTCGCTGGTGGAATTCGTCGCTGCCAGGTTTTTTCAGGGCATGGGCGGGGCGATGATGACGCCGGTCGGACGTCTGGTTCTGTTGCGCACCACCAAGCGCGAGGATCTGGTGTCCGCCATGGCGCTACTGACTATTTTTGCCCTTGTCGGTCCGCTGGCTGGACCACCGGTTGGCGGCTTCATCACCACCTATTTCACCTGGCACTGGATTTTCCTGATCAATGTGCCGATCAGCGTGCTGGGCGTTGTCCTATCGACAATTTTCCTGCCGGAAATCGAGCGGGTCGAAACTGCGCCGATCGACTGGACCGGATTTGCCCTGACATCGCTGTCGGCGGCGGGCGTCGTTTTCGGCCTGTCGGTCATGAGCCTGCCAGCCTTGCCGCCGATTGTCGGTATTGCCGCAACTGTTATCGGCCTGTTGTGCGGCGTTCTTTATATAGGGCATGCCAGGCGCCATCCAGCACCGCTTCTGGATCTCACCCTGTTTCGCAAACCGGCCTTTCGCGCCGCCCAGATCGGTGGGACGCTGTTTCGGATTTCGGCGGGTGCCATTCCCTTTCTGATGCCGCTGATGCTGCAACTCGGCTTCGGCATGACACCGTTTGAATCCGGGCTGACCACCTTTGTCGGCGCCATTGGGGCGATCAGCACCAAATTCATGGCGCGCCGGGTGTTTGCCGCTGCCGGTTTTCGCAGTGTGTTGATCGTGGCTGGCGTCTGTGGTGCGGCGACTACCTTTCTCAACGCGTTTTTCACGCCGCAGACCCCGCATGCGCTGCTGATGTTCTTCCTGCTGCTGGCCGGGTTCTGCCGCTCGTTTTTCTTCACCGGCACCAATGCGCTGGGCTATGCCAATATCGACAATAACGAGGCCAGTCAGGCAACCTCAATTGCCTCGGTGTTGCAACAGATTAGTCTGGCGCTCGGCGTTGCCTGCGCGGCCTTCGTTCTGGAGATCAGCACAATGATAACCGGTGGTCATCTGGATCTTGCCGATTTTCATGTGGCCTTTGCCGTCGTGGCCTTTTTGTCGCTGGCAGCCGTCATTCCCTATATCTTTATGGATAAGAGTGCCGGTGCTGATGTGTCCGGCCATCGGCAGCCTTTGGCAGCTGGTGCCGTAGAGGCAGAAAACGTTCCTGCTAAATAACAGCTGAGAAAATCCCATGAAAAAGGCGGGGCCTTGCGGTCCCGCCTTGTCAATTCCCGATGCTGGCCTGTCGGTGTTATAACGCGCGACCAACCATCACTTTATTACTTGGTGACTGTGGCTGGCGTCGAAGCAGTGGTGCCTGCATCAGCCTTTTGCTCTTCCAGCGTCTTGAATTCCGGAGCAGCCTTCAAGGTTTCAGCCGTTTCCGTCGTTGTCAGACGCAGCTTGTCAGCATTCTGCGCATCACGGGTCACGGTGATCTTGCTAACGGGAACGGCGACATTCTTTTCGCCGATGCCCAGGAAGCCACCAACGCCGATCACAGCTGCGACAAGGCCGCCATTCTGCTGCATGATCAGATCCTTGATTTCACCGATGCTCTTGTCACCAGCATAGACGTTCTGGCCGACATAGTTGGATGCGGCCAACTGGTCGCTACCCTGCTGGGTCAGATAAGTATCCATGGCAGCGGAGGCGCCAGGCGTGGTCATTGCAGGGGCGGTGCCGGTGCTTGGAGCGGTTGTGGTGGTGCCGGGCGTTGCTGGTGTCGTTGCACTCTGCGCAAAGGCCATTGGCGCGACAACAGTAGAACCCATGAGAACGGTTGCGGCTACAATATTGAGGGTCTTGTTCATCTTAAACCTGCCTTTCGGTCTTTGTTTCGTGTCGGACTGAGTGAGAGCAAGTCGCTCATGAAAGTGTGTTTTCATAAGCGTGAGTGACTGGCTCTCTGCTCGGCTCGGTAGTGAAATGCCCGAAAGAGGCAGGAGTTCCGATAATTTTATGCATTTTATTTCTGCAAATTGACGGAACTTTAGGCATAAAAATGAGTTTGCGGCCCTTCGCTCTCCATAGCCCCGGCTGGACACCCGGGTACGCTGATGGTTGAGGAGCATCGGTTGTCGTGGCTTTACAGGCGGAAGCTTGGCTCGTGCCGGCCCTTGACCGTGATATCGAGCACGAAGGTCTTGCCACCATGGGGATCGGCGGCCAGGCCATCGGCGTCGAGCCCTTCGGTGGCGGAGGTGACCAACAGGCGGTCGGCCTTGGCACCGATAAAGGCCGGGCAGGTGGTTTGGGCAGCGGGAAGCCGGTAGCGCGCCAGGTGCTGTCCTGTTCTATCGTAGTGATCGACGGCGCCGACGCCCCAACGGGCATTCCACAAGCCGCCCTCGGCATCGCAGACCGCACCGTCGATGCCACCATCCTTGCCACGTCCGTCGATATGGACTGTCGGCATCCCGGTCGGAAGGCCGGTTGCCGGATCGAGACTGACCTTCATCAATGTATTGACCCGCGTGTCAACATAATAACCGAGGCTTCCATCTGGCGAAAAACAGATAGCGTTGGGAATGCTGATACTATCATAAAGACGGGTCACCTTGTCGCCCGCCACATGATAGATCGCACCAGCCCCATCGGCTGCCGTCTTGCCCATCGTGCCGATCCATAGCGCACCGCAAGGATGGACCCGCCCGTCATTGGAGCGATTGCCGATCAGTTCCGGTTCCAGCGCGGTCAGCAAGGTCAGTTCGCCGCTGGCAATGGTGCGAATGAAAATACCCTGTTCTGTCGCCAGCATCTGGCGCTCCGCATCGATTGTTGCCAACGCACTGGCCATCATCGGCAGATCGTGGCGGATCGTCTCGCCCGTGGCAAACCGATGCTCGATAAGCCCCTTGCCGAGAATGTCGAACCACCAGGCGGTGTCACGCGCGACGTCATAGGTCGGGCCTTCACCCAGATGCAGGCGGGTATCGACCAGGACGGTGCCGGAATACGCTGTTTGCAAGATGGTCTCCTTCATCCAATCGCTGTGGCTCTCTTGTCTACTGCATAATTCCTGAAATCGGTATCGATTTAAGGAGAAATTATGCAGCGGATATAAAGCACTACAGCGAACCTTTGTCGCCATATAGAGTACACGACGCAAACGAATTTATGTGCCGCTTACCCCCCTCTGTCCTGCCGGACATCTCCCCCTCAAGGAGGGAGATCAGATAGACTTTACCGCCCATTTTATCGGATATCCCGTGATTTCCGGCATTTTGAACTGTAAATGTGAAGCGACACGCTCGTTTCGAGTCGATCTCCCTCCTTGAGGGGGAGATGCCTGGCAAGGCAGAGGGGGGGTAACCTCGAATGGAAGCGTTTGCGTCGTGTACTCTGGTCGCCATATAGGGCGCACGGCGCTGTAGTGCCTTCCAGGGAAAGTGGAAACCGGTTTTGCCAATCGCGTTTCATCTCGACCGCAGAGAACGCGATTCGAGCCGCTCGGATGGTTCCACGATAGCCGATTTGGCACGAATGGCAGTGCCAGGCAAAATAAATTGCCTGCGATGGCGGCGGTTTCACATCCAGGCCGGCATGGCCGTCGTATTGGTCAACGTCGCGCAAGCAAAACAGGGAATACTTGATGTGCGAACCTGTTTTGTGGCGTTGGCCTATTTCGCGGCTTATATCAAGGCATCGAAGATGCTGACGCATCCTCGCCTTGAAAAGATTTCGAATATCTCAAATGCATCAAGGGCTTGAGATGTTCGAAAAAGGAATACGAAGTGTCGTTTTCAACGACTCTTCGTATTAGACGATAGAATTTTCTAAAAACCTGGTTTCAGCCCTTGGTATTGGCAGGATGGTCGATCTATAGGATGGGCATTGCGTTCGGATGGGTATCGTTATCGCCGAACGATAAGACCGGGAGCCCTTTTCTGTTGCGGCAGGACTTAAATAAATGACCGGAAAATAAATAAATGACCGGAAGATAAGTGAATGGATAGAGGGCTTCGTTAAATTATTCAGGACTGGCTTTTTTAGTTATCAATGTTTTTGGCTGTAACTGCCGGAATGCAGTCGGCATTCAATTTTCGCAGTGTCCGGCTATAGCAGGTCTGCAACGGGTTGCGACGCGGTCGCGATATGTAAAGAGAACAAGGCTTTTTATCGATGGGTGACGATCTGGTCCATATGGCAATGGTTGCCGAAGATGCGGCCTCGAAATTTGCGACGGCGGAACGCTATGTGCGCGAATTGAGCGGCTATAAGACCCAGTTTGACGTTTTCAGGCTGATGAAGCGGTTGACTGACTTTTTCGGCGCCAAGGGTTTCATGGTCATGAATGTGCCTTCGGCTGGTGCAAAAACTTTGACCGGCAGCTCGGTCATCACCAACTGGCCTGCTGATTTTCTCAGCGAGTACGACATGGCGTCCCTGCTGTCGTCCAGCCCGATGTTCAACCGGTTGCGCAACACCTCAATACCCGTTGTTTTCGATGTGCATGTGGTCGCCCGTGAACGCGATCCCAAGACTGTCGAGCTGGCGACGGACCTGTTTTTGCGGTTCGGCATGCCGCGCGGCGCCTGTTTTCCGGTTCATGATGCCCATGGCAACCGGGGCGCTGTCAATATTTGCGGTGAAATGCCAGCCTTTTCCTTCGTTGACATGGTGCTGCTGCACTATCTGGCCGGGCATGTGTTCAACCGACTTGCCGAAATTCGCGAACTGGATGCACGGGTCACCGAAACGCTGACGGAGCGCGAGATCGAATGTCTGACCTGGACGGCCGCGGGCAAGACCTCTGTTGAAATCGCTGAGATCATGGGCCTGTCAGAACATACGATCAATCATTATCTCAACCGCGCCACCCGCAAGCTGGATACCGTGAACCGGACCCAGGCAGTCGCGAAGGCTTTGCGGTTAAGCCTGATCAAATAGGAACGCGTGAGACATCTTCGATGTCTTGATATAATGCATCCGAAGGACGACCTTCTCCGGCAGGTGCAACTTGCCTGAGGCCGCGGTTTGCGGCATGTATGCTGCAATGGGCCAGCACATCTCTTTGCATGTCACTCTTGGCTACATGCCATGTCTCGATAGCGCCCCACTGGTTGCGGCGGTGGAAAAAGGCTTTGCCTCCGACGAAGGCCTGACCCTGCGCCTGGTGCGCGAAACCTCCTGGACCCAGATCCGCGACCGCCTGACGGTCGGTCATTTCGATGGCGCGCATCTGCCTGGCCCCTTTGCGCTGGCCGCCAATCTCGGTTTTTCGCCGCTGGCCCCCGCTCTGCTGGTCCCCATGGCCCTCAATTTGGGTGGCGGCGCGCTTACTGTGTCGAGTGCGCTTGCAACAGCCATGCAACAGGCAGGCTGGGAAAGCCACCTTCTGGAGCCGATGGCGGCGGGCGCCGCACTGAAACGAGTGGTGGAGAAACGTCGCGCTAAGTCCCTGCCGCCTTTGAGGATTGCCGTCGGCGATACCCATTCCAGCCAGGCCTATTATCTGCGCTACTGGCTTGCTGCCTGTCATCTGGACTGCGGCATTGAGGTCGAAATGGTCTCATTGCCATCGCCGCTGATGGCGGATGGGCTTAGTGCGGGCGTGCTCGACGGATTTTGTGCGGCGGAACCGTGGAATAGTGTTGCGGTGGACCGGCAGGTCGGAGGCATTGTTGCTGCGACCGCTGCTATCTGGCGCGGCGGTCCGGACAAGGTTCTGGGCATTGGCAGGCGATGGGGCGAGAACAATCCTGCCGGGCTCGATGCGCTGATCCGAGCGCTTTACCGCGCCGCGCAATGGTGCGGCAATCCCGGCAATACCGAGGAACTGGCCGGTATCATGGCGGCACCCCGCTATCTCGGTGTCGAAGGCCGGCTTTTGTTACCCGGCCTGACCGGCGATCTGGTAACCGCGCCGGGAGAGGTTCAGCCGCTTGAGGATTTTCTGGTGCTGGAGCGCAAGGCCGCCAATTTCCCCTGGGCCAGCCATGCCCTGTGGTTTTATAGCCAGATGGTGCTTTGCGGTCATGTCGCCCATGCCCGAGAGCGGATTGCCATGGTGCTCGAAACCTATCGGCCTGATCTTTATCGCCGCGCCCTCAGGCCGGTCTTCGCCGCCATGCCAGGCGCCAATATCAAGGTGGAGGGGGCGATGGCAGCAGCCGATTATGTCGGCGCCAGCAATGGCCGTTTGCTGCTTGGGCCGGACGGATTTTTCGATGGACGTGTCTTCGACCCTGACCGGCTTGATGATTATCTTGCCGCTTCGCTAGTGGAATGAATTTGACATTTGATACCCCCCTTGCGGCACCCTCGAGGATCAAATGTCAAATTCTTAAATTCCACTAGAAACAGAGACTTGCTAGTGGTCCTGAAGATTCCGACATTTGCTCTCGAGGGTGCTGCAAACGGATGCAAATGTCGGAATCGGACCACTAGCGGTTCCGAGAAATTAAGATTGCAGCACAGAAACCCTATGACGTGAGCGCTCAAAGCGGTGGCGCGGCTGTTTTTTAAGCAGTTGCCGGAATGGCGCGGCTGGATTGTGGTGATTTCTTCAGCTAATTGGCGGCGTCTCCGGTGATTTGACAGGGTTTACCGGATGAAAAGCCCAATTCTTCGAACTGGCACGGTTTGTGCTTCAAATATAGCAACAGGGTCCAGAGGGGACTTGGAGAAGGGCGGTCTGGAAATCGCCCTCACAAAACGCCGCCTTAACCGTGCTTCAGGGCAATGGTTTTGGCGGCGTTTGTTTTTGGCTCTTCCGTTGCAGGCGATAAAACCTTATTTGAGCGTCACTCACACGTTTCGTCGGGCGCGGACAATTTCCAGTCGAGTGTCCCGGCCTTCACCAAGGAAGCGGATCCATGACGCTCGATAAAAACACTGTTCTTGAAGCTCTGAAGACCGTGCGCGGCCCCGATCTCGAGGGCAATATTGTCGATCTCGGCATGGTATCGGACGTGTTCATTTCCGACGCCAAGGTCTATCTCTCCATTAATGTTCCGGCGGAGCGCGCCCGGGAGCTTGAGCCTTTGCGCCAGGCGGCGGAGCGCAGTGTCAAGGCGCTTGCCGGCGTCAAGGGAGTGCTTGTCAGCCTGACAGCCGAGCGCAAGGCCGGATCGCCATCGACGCCGCCTGCACCCTCAGCACCCAATCCTTCCCACTCGCATTCCCATTCACACGGGCATTCTCATGCACCGGCCCCAAGCCAGCCGGCCCGCCCGGCCAAGGCTGGCATTCCCGGTATCGGCGCGATCATCGCGGTGGCTTCCGGCAAGGGGGGCGTCGGCAAATCCACCACGGCGGTCAATCTGGCTCTGGCTTTGCTGGCCAATGGCTTGAAGGTCGGCATTCTCGATGCCGATGTCTATGGTCCTTCGATGCCGCGCCTGCTTGGCATTTCCGGGCGACCGCAGCAGATCGACGGGCGCATTATCGTGCCTATGGAAAATTATGGCCTGAAGGCGATGTCCATCGGCTTTTTGGTGGATGAGGGCACCGCGATGATCTGGCGTGGCCCGATGGTACAATCGGCACTTATGCAGATGTTGCGCGAAGTGGCTTGGGGTGAGCTGGACGTGCTGGTCGTGGACATGCCGCCAGGCACGGGCGATGCGCAATTGACCATGGCCCAGCAAGTGCCGTTGAGCGGTGCGGTGATCGTCTCCACCCCGCAGGACCTGGCGCTGATCGATGCCCGCAAGGGTATCAACATGTTCAAGAAGGTCGAAGTGCCGGTGCTCGGCGTCATCGAGAACATGAGCTATTTCATCGCTCCCGATACCGGCGCCCGTTACGATATTTTCGGTCATGGTGGCGCCAAAGCCGAAGCCGAAGCCATTGGTGCGCCATTCCTGGGCGAAGTGCCGTTGACGATTTCCATCCGTGAACATTCCGATGCTGGCACCCCGGTGGTGGTTGCCGAGCCGGAGAGCCCCCAGGCGCTTGTCTACCGCGAGATCGCCACCCGCGTCTGGCGCGAGGTCGAGCGGCATTCAACACGACAGGCGCCGACGATTACTTTTGAATGAGATCAGCACAGAATAGAGCCGCCGTTGCAGATTGATACTGCAACGGCGGACCGCACGGTTGTAGGGTTCCGGCGGAAATGCAACAGGATCTCGCTACCCTGGCGGATGCTGTGTAAAAGATCTTTCCTCAGGTTGCATTGATCAGGATCAATTGCGGGCGCGCAATTATCCTTGCCATCCTGACGGCAGGTGATATTGCTTGCCCGTTGAGCATGGACCATGAGCGGCGGCAGTCTTCCGGCGGCGGTGACTGATCCTCATGAGTATCGGCAAGGGTAAATCATCGCAGGTTTTCATGGATGTCCATGGGAATACTGTGGCTGACGGCACTGTCCGTCATCGGGCAAAGGTGTCGAACGTTTGATCAAAGCTTACAGGTGTGACGGGACGGCAGATATGATCCTGCCCAGCGATGCGCCAGCGGTGCTGGACAAAGATGTTCTATGGCTCGATCTTCTCAATCCTGACAGGACAGAGGAGGCTTTGGCCGAACGCTTGCTGGGCCTGCCGCTTCCCACCCGTGACGACCTCAAGGATATCGAGCCCTCCAGCCGATTGTATATGGACGATCATGGCGTTTACATGACCGCATCGCTGATCTGTAAGGCCGAATCGGACCTGCCGCATCTGGCCGATGTCGCCTTCATTCTGGGCGGGGGGCGTCTGGTCACCGTGCGCTATGCCGAACCCCGCGCTTTTGGCCTGTTTACCGCAGCCCTCAGCCGCAATCAGGCCCATTGCACCTCCAACGCGGTCATGCTGGCGCGTCTTTTGGAAACGGTCGTCGACCGCACCGCCGAAATTCTGGAAATTGCCGGTATGCGGGTCGATGCGCTGTCCGGCGATGTATTCGTTGATCGCAGTCGGACCAAGCGCCGGGCGGCGCGCTTTCTGGAAGACCGGCTGTTCGATATTGCCAGCCATCATCGGCGGGTCAGCAAGACGCGCGACAGCCTGGCATCCCTGTCGCGGCTGTCGTCCTTCCTGCTGTCGGTGGAACCGGTCAAGTCCAATGCGCAAGCCCGCGACCTCTGTCAGGTCGTCGCCCACGATATTCAATCCCTGTCCGAACATGCCGGTTTCATCGCCAGCAATATCAGTTTCATGCTCGATGCCTCGCTTGGCCTGATCAATGTCGAACAGAATTCGATCATCAAGATTTTCTCGATTGCATCGGTGGTATTTTTGCCACCGACGCTGGTCGCTTCCATCTATGGAATGAACTTTCAGGTCATGCCGGAGTTGACGTGGCTGCTTGGCTACCCATTTGCTCTGATCGTCATGGTTCTGTCCGCGATCATTCCCTTCCTGTTCTTCCGCTCGAAAGGCTGGCTCTGAGAGCCTGTAAGATTGATGTCCCAGGAAAACACCCACGCAGCACCGGCCGAAAAGAAAGACGTGCGCAGTCTGATGCTGCTGGCGCTCGGTTCGGTCGGCGTCGTCTACGGCGATATCGGCACCAGCCCGCTCTATGCATTTCGCGAGGCCCTGAAGCCGATTGCCCATGACGGCATTACCCGTTTCGAGGTGATCGGGCTGACCTCGCTGATCGTCTGGACGCTGACGATCATCGTCACGCTGAAATATGTGCTGTTTCTGCTGCGCGCCGACAATGACGGCGAAGGCGGCACCCTGTCGCTGCTGGCCCTGCTCAGCAAATCGGCCGGGCGTCATACCGTTGTGCTGATGGTGCTGGGCCTGGTTGGCGCAGCGCTGTTTCTGGGCGATGCCATGATCACGCCTGCGCTGTCGGTTCTGTCGGCGGTGGAAGGCTTGAAACTGGTGGCGCCGCAATCCTCCGGCTTTATCGTGCCGATCTCGGTGGTGATCCTGATCGTGCTGTTTGCCGTGCAGTCGCGCGGTACGGGCGCGGTCGCCAATTTCTTCGGGCCGATCACCGTGGTCTGGTTCCTGGTGATGGCGGCAGGCGGTATCGGCCATATTTTCGACGATCCGGCGATTTTCCGGGCCTTCAATCCGATTCATGCCGTGACCTTCCTGTTTCAGGAGAAATTTCTCGGCTTCGTCGTGCTGGGCGCGGTTTTCCTGACCGTCACCGGCGCCGAAGCACTCTATGCCGACCTTGGCCACTTTGGCCGTCGTCCGATCCAGTGGGCGTGGTTCGTGCTGGTGTTTCCGGCCTTGGTGCTGAACTATCTCGGCCAGGGCGCGCTGGTGCTGAAGGACCCGGCCATGGCATCGGACCCTTTCTATCTGATGTTTCCAAGCTGGGCCATCCTGCCGGTCATCATCCTGGCGACGGCGGCCACGGTTATCGCCAGCCAGGCGGTGATAACAGGGGCGTTTTCCATGGTGCGTCAGGCCATCCATCTCGGCTTCCTGCCGCGCATGGAAATCCTGTTCACCTCGGAAACCAATACCGGACAGATCTATCTTCCTGCCGTCAACACGCTACTGCTGCTCGGCGTTCTCAGTCTGGTGCTGTTGTTTGAAAGCTCTGACGCGCTGGCCACCGCCTATGGTATTTCCGTCACCGGCGCCATGGTCGTCACGACCATCATGGCGTTCGAATTCGTGCGCAAGAAGTGGAAATGGTCGGTTTTCGTGGCGCTTCTGGTTATCGTACCGCTTCTGGCGCTGGAAACGGTTTTCCTCGGTGCCAATCTGCTGAAGATCCACGATGGCGGCTATATCCCAGTGCTGTTTGCGGCTGGCTTCACCATCGTCATGTGGACGTGGCGGCGCGGCACGGCCATCCTGTTTGCCAAGACCCGCCATGCTGATATTCCGCTGTCCTCGTTCATTTCCTCGGTGGAGCGCAAGAGTGAGCATGCGCCGGTCTGTGTGCCGGGGACGGCAATTTTCCTGACCAGCGACCCGGAAACGGCGCCTGCGGCGCTGCTGCATAATCTCAAGCACAACCACGTTTTGCATGAGAAAAACATCATCCTGACCATCAAGACCGTCAACCGGCCCCGCGCCAGCGAAGCGGAACGCTTCGTGGCCGAAAGCCTGTCGGAACGGTTCAGCCGGGTGGAGATCCGCTTCGGCTATATGGAACAGCAGAATGTGTCGCAGGCGCTGGCCAAGCTGCGCAAGGGCGGGCTGAAATTCGACATCATGTCCACCTCCTTCTATCTCGGCCGCCGCAAGCTCGTGCCGGATGCCAAGGCAGGCATGCCAAACTGGCAGGACAGGCTGTTCATCGCGCTTGCCAATTCGGCAACCGACCCCTCGGATTACTTCCGGCTTCCGGCCAATCGCGTCGTCGAACTTGGCTCGCATGTGATCATCTGAGGGTTATTTGTGGCGATGTTTCGCGCGAAGGGCATCGCCACAAAGCCATGTCAAGTCCGGAGGCGATTCCGGGAATTCACCGCCCGGAACGCGGCTTTTTCATGCCACTTTCTGTGGGGAATTCGAAAATTTCGACTAACAAATTGATTTTATTCGGTTAATTTGTCGTGAAACAACCCTTGGCAATGCCTTGACTATCAAAGCTCGCAAAATTATGGTGCGGCCAAATTCAGAACCGGTCGGACCATGTGTAAATCCGAGCTGTTTGCATACTCGGACAAGGCTTTAGCAGCCGGACCGGGATCGGACGGGGAGGGCGCATGGACGATCAGGAAAGAGAATTGGAACGGCGTCGCAGCCATCTCGGAGCCAAGCTGGCTGCGAAGGATCTGCGGACGGGGGAAGAGGCCGCACAGGACGAGCGGGCGCAGGCAAGCCGAAAAGGTTATGCCCAGGCCATGAAACTCTCCAGCGAATTCCTTTCCGCCATCATCGTCGGTATCATTCTGGGCTTCCTGATCGATCATTTTGCCGGAACCTCGCCTTGGGGACTTATCGTCCTCCTGTTGCTGGGGTTTTGCGCCGGTGTGCTGAACGTGCTGCGTGCGGCGGGAAAGGTGGCTTCGCCCCATCCTGCGGATCGCAGTTCGGACGGCAAAGGGAAATAACACGGCGGATGCCTGGCATCCGGCGGACGAGGTAAGGAACGCTGCCTGAGGGTGGCAAAAGCGAGAGAGATCACCAGGTGTCAAACGATCCGACCCATCAGTTCCAGATCCACAAGATTGTTCCGATCGAGATTGGTGGCATTGATTTTTCGTTCACCAACGCCTCGCTGTTCATGGTGGCGACGGTGGCCTGCGCAGCTGGCTTCCTCTATTTCGCCACATCCAATCGCGGTCTGATTCCCGGTCGGGCGCAGTCGGTCGCGGAAATGTCCTATGAATTCGTGGCGTCGATGCTGCGGGAAGGGGCGGGCAGCCACGGGATGAAATTCTTCCCCATGGTGTTCTCGCTGTTCATGTTCGTGTTGACCGCGAACCTTCTCGGCATGATGCCCTATTTCTTCACCATCACCAGCCAGATCGTCGTCACCTTTGCGTTGGCGATTTTTGTGATCGGCACGGTGTTGGTCTATGGTTTCTACAAGCACGGCCTTGGCTTCCTCAATTTGTTCGTGCCCTCTGGCGTCCCTGGCGCTCTCTTGTTACTCGTGGTGCCGATCGAGGTGATCTCGTTCCTGTCGCGCCCGATTTCTCTGTCGATCCGGTTGTTTGCCAATATGCTGGCAGGCCACATCACATTGAAGGTGTTTGCGGGCTTCGTTGCCTCGCTTGGCAGCCTTGGCGCCCTTGGCGTCGGTGGCGCGCTCCTTCCTCTCGCTATGACCGTCGCACTGACCGGTCTGGAGTTCCTGGTTGCCTTCCTTCAGGCTTACGTCTTCGCGGTACTGACTTGCATGTACCTGAACGACGCAATCCATCCCGGTGGGCACTAAGGATATCGACATTGGCGTAACAAGCGTCAGTCATTCGCCGCAATAACCATTTCAAAGGAGTACTCTCATGGAAGCGGAAGCAGCAAAGTTCATCGGCGCAGGTCTGGCTTGCTTTGGCATGGCCGGCACGGCTCTCGGCCTTGGCAACATTTTCGGCAGCTATCTGTCGGGCGCACTGCGCAATCCGTCTGCCGCTGACAGCCAGTTTGGCCGTCTGGTATTCGGCTTCGCCGTTACGGAAGCTCTGGGCATCTTCTCGCTGCTCGTAGCCCTCCTGCTCCTGTTCGCTGTCTGATTTCAGCGCAGTTCAGGATCACGGCCGGCCTTCGATGTCGGCCGTGATCTTTTGTATTAGCAGGATACTGGAGGCGAGTATGTTCGTTACCCCCGCCTATGCCGAGGAAGTCCCGGCAGCGGCTGAGACCCACACGGAAACCGGCGTTCCCGCGGAAGCCGGACATGGACGAGGCGTATTTCCGCCCTTCGACCATTCTACCTTCCCATCGCAGCTCTTGTGGCTGGTCATCACTTTTGGCCTGTTCTACATTCTGATGCAGCGGGTCATCGTGCCACGCGTCGGCGGTATCCTCGAAAATCGTCACGACCGTATCGCCAAGGATATCGATGAGGCCAGCCGCCTGAAGGCGGAAGCGGATGCCGAAGTCGAAACCTATGAAAAAGAATTGACCGCCGCCAAGGCGAAGGGCAACCAGATTGCCTCTGCCGCGCGGGACGCCGCCAAGGCCAAGGCTGCCGCCGACCGCGCTGCTGTTGAGGCCGAGCTGTCCAGCAAGGTTGCTGCTGCGGAAGCCAGCATTGCAGCAATCAAGACCAAGGCTTTTGCCGAGGTCGATACGATTGCCACAGAAACCGTTGCCGCCATCGTTGAGCAGCTGACCGGTGCAAATGTCACCGTAGCAGATGCGCAATCGGCTGTTGCCGCCGGCAAGAGGGGCTGAACCGATGCAATATGATGCAACTTTCTTCGCCTTTGTTGGCCTGGTGCTGTTTCTGGCACTGATTGCCTATCTCAAAGTCCCGGGCATGATGGCGAAGTCGCTGGATGCGCGGGCAGACAATATCCGTGACGAATTGGCGGAAGCCAAGCGCCTGCGAGAAGAAGCCCAGCAATTGCTGGAGGAATATCGGGCCAAGCGCAAACAGGCTGAAGCGGAAGCCCAGGCCATCGTTGAAGCTGCCGAGCGCGAAGCCGCCGCCCTGACGGAAGAAGCCCGTCAGAAGACAGAGGAATTCGTTCAGCGCCGCAATGCGCTGTCGGAACAGAAGATCAAGCAGGCTGAAACCGACGCCATCAATGCGGTTCGCTCAGCTGCTGTCGATCTTGCAATCTCGGCTGCAGAGACCCTGTTGAAGCAGAAAGTCGATGGGCAGTTGCAGTCAGGCCTGTTTAATTCGTCTGTAAGCGAAGTAAAAAACCGCCTGAACTGAGATTGATCATCGAGGATGAATTGAAAGCCGGGTTCAGCCCGGCTTTTTCATGTCTGGGTGTTGGCAGTGTTAGTCAGACGACAATCGAACCCGTTTTTCGAAAAAAATAAAAATATCTCTGTTGCAATCTGTACCGACTATATTCTCATTTTGTCACGGTTCATCCGATAGGCGCAGAGGACTAAAACTCATCCGGTGAAGAGGGCAGGGACCATGGTCGGCAATGGCTTTCTGGTGGACCTTGGTGCCGTAGCCCGCATGGGCATCAAAGCCGTATTGAGGGAAGACCAAGGCGGCTCGCGTCATCATCCGATCTCGCATGACCTTGGCGACAATCGATGCGGCGGCAATGGAGAGCGATCTTGCGTCGCCTTTGATGACGGCAGTGCCGTCACAGATCAGCCCTGGGGGAACGTCCCGGCCATCGCAAAGCAGATGGGCGGGGGCGAGTGAAAGCCCGGCTGCGGCCCGGCGCATGGCGTCGAGGCTGGCTTTGCGAATATCCCGCCGGTCGATATGGTCGGAGCCTGAAGAGGCGATGGAGACCGTTGCCGTTGCCAGGATCTGAATGAAAAGCGCCTCGCGTCTGGCCGCCGTAAGTTTCTTCGAATCGTTGAGACCGTCAGGAATGGCGTCGGGGTCAAGAATGACCGCTGCGGCCACCACCGGCCCCGCCAGGGGGCCGCGTCCGGCCTCATCCGTGCCCGCCACTGGCCAGCAACCCGTGGCTCGGAAACTTTCTTCTATCGAAAAATCCGGCCCGGTCTGGGGCAGGGTGAAAAGATCGTGCATGTCGGATGGAGAACGTTTTGGCATGCCGCAGACCTCGCACATCACCCGCCCGGCTTGCAAGCCTGTTGCGTAATTCTTTAAACCAGAATCGGCTGAAAGAATTATGCAACAGGCATAAAGAGCTACAGCGGCATGTCTTAGTGTGACAGCCATGCCTGCCATGGCGACATTATTGCATCGGACCGAGATCGTAACAAGCATAGGTAGGGTCAGGCTATGACAACTGCCAATGTTGGAAGAACCTCATGCATCCCTGCTTTGGCGGCCAGTAAGATTATCTCAAATGGACAAGACGGCAGAATACCAACAGCCACTGTTAGTGGCTGTTGGTAAAAGGCTTCGGCGTCGCCTTGATGCAGATGGATCGAAAGGGGTCGATCCTTCTACCCGAGACGCGACGCCGCGCCGGACAAGCGGTCAAGGAAACCGCTTCCGGCATTTCCGAGGGCCGCCCTTGCGGTAGGCGGTGTGGCCTCGGAAAGAGAAGGTTGAAATTTATGTGCGTGGTGCCGGGTTGGATGGATAGTCCGAGGTCCGGGGCGGAGGCGCCAAAGCTTTCACTCTCTTGCGCCCACGCTGCCAAGCCGAACAATGGTTCGTTACAGCAGCGATAGCTGCACACCATTGCCCATAGGCGGGATGAACAGATCGTCGCGCAATTGCATGCTCCGACGGCCCATGCCGAGGCGTTTGGTGGCTATCTCGAAACGGCGGCTGATCTGCCAGGCATAGGGGCCGGTGCCCTTCATCCGCTTGCCGAATTCCGCATCGTAATCCTTGCCGTCGCGCATAGAGCGCACCAGTGACATGACATGGCGATAGCGGTCGGGATAATGTTGCAGAAGCCAGTCACGAAACAGCGGGCTGACCTCCAATGGCAGGCGCAACAGGACATAGCTCGCCTCCGAGGCTCCGGCTGCCTTGGCAGCATCGAGGATACGCTCAATTTCATGATCATTGAGGGCGGGAATGATCGGCGACACCAATACGCTGGTCGAGATGCCAGCCTCGCTCAGGGCCTTGATCGCCTCCAGCCGACGGCTTGGGGTCGAGGCGCGCGGCTCCATGGTCCGGGCCAGCTTGCGGTCCAGCGTGGTGACTGAAATACCGACCTTGGCCAGGCCCTTTTCGGCCATATCGGCCAGAATATCGATGTCGCGTAGCACCATTGCCGACTTGGTGACGATGGCAACCGGATGACTGGCCTCTTTCAGCACCTCAAGCAATTGCCGCATGATCCGCCATTCCCGCTCGATGGGCTGATAAGGATCGGTATTGGTACCGATGGCGATGGTGCGGGGCTTGTAGCCGGGCTTGGACAGTTCGCGCTCCAATAGTTTCGGCGCATCCGGCTTGGCAAACAGCCGGGCTTCAAAATCAAGCCCTGGAGACAGGCCCATATAACTGTGGCTCGGCCTGGCAAAACAATAGATGCAACCATGCTCACAGCCGCGATAGGGATTGACCGACCGATCAAAGGGAATGTCCGGCGAATCATTGCGGGTAATCACGGTCTTTGGCCGTTCCACCTGGACTTCGGTGCGGAAAGGCGGCATGTCTTCGAGGCTTGCCCAGCCATCGTCTTCCAACTGCCGCTCCAGCGTCTCGAAACGCCCGGAGGGATTGAGCCCCGCGCCGCGTCCACGCCTGCGTGCGCCATCCACCCGAAGCCCTGAGGCGACCAGTAGCACGTCGGCAATATCCGCCGTATTGGCAGGCTGAAAGGCAGCCTGCCTGACATCAGACAGTACGGTCATTTGGAACTCCTGACGGGCCAACCGGCCCTTTCATGAGCTCAGATTTAGCTCTAAAAAGAGAACAATGCAAGAACAAAATGCTGCTCTCGAAAACGTAATCATGGATTGCGTAAAATCAAAAATACACCAAAAAATATATTCAATCGTCGCAATGAGAAGTAAAAAGCAGCATGTCCTGCTCCCTCCACTTGCGGATCTGTCCTCGATCAAATTCCAGTCAAGCACGGTTCACCCGTGGTAAAGCATGATGCATTGCGGTATGAGTAACGGATGTTGACTGTTATTATCGAATGCCACGATCAGGAAAGCGAATTGGCGCAAACCTTGACCACCCTTGTCGCCGGGGCGGTGCAGGGTATTATTTGTGATGTGGTTGTTCTGGATCATGGGTCCAGCGATGGGACGTCGCGGTTGGCCGATGCAGCGGGCTGCCGATTTCATATGATTTGGGATTTGCGAGATGTGGTTGCGGCAGCCAGGGGCGAGTGGTTGCTGCTGGTCGAGCCAGGCGCCCGGCCATCCTCTGGATGGATCGAGGAAGTGGCGGAATATGTGGCGCTGAACAGCGCGCCAGCCCGGTTTTCACCCTCAAGGCATCATAAGCGTCCGTTTTTTCGGCGCTTCACCCGGCGCGGCCCGCCGTTGGAACAAGGATTTCTGCTGCAAAAGAGCCAAGCTCAATCCCTGGTCAAGACGGGCATGAAGCTCGCTGATCTGGTCGCTGGGCTGAGGGGGAGGGCGCTGTCGAGTGAAATGGTGCCAGCTTGGGTGGTCCGCCAGGCACGGGCTTAACTTTGCCTCTTAAGGGCCCCAGGCTTGCTGGGCTTGCCCCCATATCGGCCCAGCCAGTGTTTTTGTTTTACACCTTGTCCCGCTTCAGATGCTCGGCCAGCCGTGGCATGATTTCCACGAAATTGCAGGGCCGGTAGCGATAGTCCAACTGTTGCGCGAGAATGCCATCCCAACCGTCCTTGCAGGCACCGGGAGAGCCGGGCAGGACGAAAACGAACGTGCCATTGGCAAGCCCGGCTGTGGCGCGCGACTGGATGGTCGAGGTGCCAATCTTATCATAGGAAATTCGGTGAAACACGGCGGAAAATCCGTCCATCCGCTTGTCGAACAGCGGCTCCACCGCCTCCGGCGTCACATCCCGACCGGTAAAACCGGTGCCACCGGTGGTGATGATCACGTCGACATCCTGCGATTGGCTCCAGGCGCGCACTTGGTTGGCGATCCGATCGGCATCGTCGGTGACGATGGCGCGGTCGATGAGCTGATGCCCAGCCGTCTCGATCCGCTCGACCAGCACATCGCCAGAGCGGTCATCGGTCAATGTCCTGCTGTCCGACACCGTCAGAACGGCGAAGCCGAGGGGAATAAAAGTGCGTGTTTCGTCCAGTCCGGGCATGTCGGGTCTCCGATACAGCATGTCCGGTCAATTCCGAACCACGCGATAGTTTATAGAGTCTGGCTCGCCTGAAAATACCAATCAGGCTTCTCCGTGATAAGCAATTTTTCAGCGGCGACAGCTGCTTCATAGGTAGGATAAAGGCCGAAACAGGTGGCCCCGGAGCCTGACATCCGGGTGACAAGCGCGCCGGTTGCTTCGATCATCCGGGAAAGCTGGGCAATGTGCGGACACAAGGTTTCGGCGGCGGGTTGCAGATCATTGCGCAATCGGCGGAGCGTCTCTGTCCATAGGGCTTGCTCAGCTAAAGGTGGCAGCGGGCCAATCGGTGGATTATCGCGCCTGGTCATCGCCTTGAAGATCGCCGGTGTCGAGACCGCCTGCAACGGATTGCCGAGCAGGAGGCCAAAGCGTGGCAAGGCTGGCAGGGGTGTCAGGTCTTCGCCAATGCCTGTGGCGCGCAAGGATGTGCTGGCAAGGCACATCGGCACATCTGCTCCCAGCTTTAGGGCCAGATCCTCCAGGGCCGCTGGCTCAAGATGGCTGTCCCAGAGGTGCTGTAAAGCCCTCAGCGTGGCTGCGGCATCGGCTGAGCCGCCGCCGATGCCGGATGCAATCGGCAGATTTTTGTGGAGGGTGATGGCAACGGGCGGGGCGGTAAGGCCCTTAGCCAGCGTGGCTGTCCGCAACAGATCCCGCGCCCGGATAACCAGGTTTCCAGCCGGATCTTCCGACTGAAGCGGGCCGGCAAACCGCCCTGACAGGGTAAATTCGTCCTGTCGGGCCGTTTTAACCGTAATCACGTCGCCATGTTCGGCAAATGACACGAGTGTATCGAGCAGGTGGTAGCCATCATTCCGCCTGCCCGTGACATGCAGGGCAAGATTGATCTTTGCCGCTGCAATTTCACGAAATTCGGTCATTCGGCTTCCTGCCTCGCCCTGTTTGAAAACCAAGGCATCAACGATGCTCAGGACTTCTTTTCAGGTTGATCCGGCGTCTGCGGGGCAGGTGCGGGCGCCGGGGCGACCGGCGGTGTGGCTTCGGCTGCCCCAGGCCCAGCAGGCAGGTCCGGCAATCCCTTTTCCAGCTTTTCCTGCACCGTAGCGATCAGTTCGGGTTCCGGCTTGAACGCCAGGACCTGTCGCCACTGGAAGGTGGCTTCCAGTTTGCGGCCAACCCGCCAATAGGCGTCGCCCAGATGGTCGTTGATCGTCGCGTCACCGGCCTTCAACTGCACGGCACGCTCCAGTTCCTCGACCGCCTCGTCATATCGGCCCAGCCGATAATAGGCCCAGCCGAGCGAATCAACGATATAGCCATCATCAGGCTTCAGCTCGACGGCTTTCTTGATCATCTCCAGGCCCTCCTGGAGATTGCGGTTCATATCCACCCAGGAATAGCCGAGATAGTTGAGAACCTGTGGCTGCTGGGGATTAAGCTCCAGCGCCTTGCGGAAGTTCGGCTCGGCCTGATCCCATTTCTTCAGGCGTTCATAGGCAATGCCGCGCTGGAAAAACACCGGCCACTGGTTCTTTCCGGGGGCCGAACCAAGAATCTCCGCTGCCTTGTCGTAATTGGCGGCCATTTCGGTGTAGTCCTTGGCATCCGACAACACGCTGCCATAGGCCAGATAGGAGCGGATATCCTGCGGATCCGAGGCGATCAGCGATTTCAGATGGGCCTTGGATTCCTCGACCTTGCCGGTTTCGGCCAGCGCCAGACCCAGCTGCATTTCGGAAATCCGCCGCATCGGCGATTCGGCCGGCACCTGCTTGTAGAAGGAAATAGCCAGATCTGTCTGTTTGTTGCCCTCGGCAATGCCACCCAGCATGATCAGCGTATCGGCGCTGTCGGGATCGAGCGCCCGCGACAATTGCAGATACAGCGCAACGGTGTCCTGGGTTCCCTGGCGGTTCAGAGCGCCACCGATCGAAAACAGCACTGAGGCTGCCCCTTCATCAGCGGTGGCCACCTGCGGCTTGGGAACCTCGCCCTTTTCGATCCGCTCGCGCATCGCCTTGAAGGGCGGATAATTGTTCAACACTTCATCGCCAGCCGCCAGCGCATCGAGTGCCTTCTGCTTGTTGCCGGTCTTGGCTTCCAGCGTCGCCAGCGCCATGACGGCACGCAGGAACGTGTCGGGCGCGGTCGCGCCGCCCTCGCGGTCAGTGATAACGCCGCTCAGATAGCTGCGGGCCTTGGTCTCGTCGCCAATCGCGGCAGCCATCACGCCCGCATTGTAATTCTTGAAAATGCCGTACCAGTCCGGGCCTTTCATCTTGTCGAGATCGGCAAGGGCTTCCTTGCCACGCCCGGCGCCCATTTTCGCCCAAGCGGTCAGCAGCGCATTGGTCAGCCGGTCGAGATCGTTCGGCCCCTTATAGGCAAGGACTTTTTCCGCCGTGCGGTATTTCTTGCCTTTGATAGCCTCCAGCCCGCGGACAATAGCGGTAATGCGCTCAACGGCCTGATCCTTGCGCAGCTCGTTGGCGTATTTCGCGCCTTCCTCGAAGCGGCCAGCCATCAGCAGCGACAGCATCAGGCTTTCGCGGATTTCCAGGTCCTGCGGTTCGAAACGCAGCGCCTTCTCGTAAAGGGTCACGGCGGTCGTGAAATCGCGGTCGGTGTTGGCCGTGCGGGCCGCCAGATACGCGCCGGACAGAGTATCGACCTCATCGAGATCGAAGCCATCGACCGGCTGTTTTGCCGTTTCTGCCGCCATCGCTACCGGCGGAGCCAGGAAGGACGGGAGGACGCCCCCGCTGAAGGACACCAGAAGCAGGAGCGCTGTGCCCGAGAGGAAGCGTTTGGCAAAGATCTGCCGCATGAAGAAGCCTTTCAACCAAGATCACCGGTCATTCGACCGGATCGGGCAACCAGGGTCACCGGCCATTCTGGCCGGATCGGAAAATTCAACATCAGGCCAGCGAATCAGAAGGCTGCGAGGCTCGCTGCCAGCCAGGTCGCTGAGACCGGAACATGATATGTAAGAGCCTTGCCCCCACGTGACCAGTCAATGTGATGGCAACAGAATGGCTTTTTTGCGTAAGTGACATAAAAACCTCCCGGAACGTGTTAGCGGCAATGGCTCCCGGTTTTCCGGAGGAACGTCGGAGCATTTCAGCGTTTCAAGAAAACCGGGTGTCTTTGGTGGATGTATTTCCAGATGCCAAACCGCAACATGGTCTGGCTGGAAATGTTTTAACTGACCCGTTCGATGCAGAAATCGATGACGTCCATCAAGGCATCTTTCCAGACGCCGTCAGGCACCGGCGCCAAGGCATCGCGGGCGACGTCGCCATAGTGAATGGCCCGCGCCACTGTATCGGAAAGACCGTTATATTTGGTAATCAGCCCCATGGCCTTTTCCAGATTGGCATCGTCATGCCTGCCGCCTTCCAGCGCTTCGCGCCAGAAGCCCCGCTCGGCCTCGTTGCCACGCCGGTAGGCGAGAATGACTGGCAGGGTGATCTTGCCCTCGCGGAAATCGTCTCCGGTATTCTTGCCGAGATCCGCGACCTTGCCGCCGTAATCCAGGGCATCATCGACCAGCTGGAAGGCCAGGCCCAAATTCATGCCGTAGGATTTGAGCGCGTTGCGCGCACCTTTGTCCGTTCCGGCGACGATAGGACCGACTTCGGCGGCGGCGGCAAACAGCGCCGCCGTCTTGGCACGAATGACCGCCTGATAATCGTCCTCGGTGGTTTCCATGTTCTTGGCGACCGAAAGCTGAAGCACTTCGCCCTCGGCAATCACCGAGGCCGCCGTTGACAAGACATCCAGCGCTTCCAGCGAGCCGACTTCGACCATCATTCGAAATGCCTGGCCAAGCAGGAAATCGCCGACCAAAACACTGGCCTGGTTGCCCCAGATCATCCGGGCGGTGGATTTGCCGCGCCTGAGGTCGCTCTCATCCACCACATCGTCATGCAGCAGCGTGGCAGTGTGCATGAATTCGACGCTGGTGGCGAGCTTGATATGGCCTTCGCCTTCATAGCCGAACATCGCGGCGGAGGCCAGCGTCAGCATCGGGCGCAGGCGCTTACCACCAGAGGAAATCAGGTGATTGGCGACTTCCGGGATCATCTGGACATCGGATCCGGCCTTGGACAGGATCAGTTGATTGACCCGCTCCATGCCGTTGCGGGTCAGGTCCACCAGAGGTTGCACCGAGGCCTGTTTGTTTTTCTTGTCACCAAGCGGTATCACTGCGCCCAACTGTCCGGACTCCTGTTTATTCCTGTATCAGGACTGCGATAGCGTGTGGATTAACACACCACAAGACCGCGTTGGCCCCTTATATCCAAGGCTCAATGTCATCTCAATCCCAACCGGGCCTAGCCCAACCGGATTTGGCCTAACCGGATCGGGCAATTGTCGTCGCTTCGACCCAACTTACGGTTTTTTTGCCTGACTGTCGCGTCATCAAGCGGTGTTTGCGCGAAAATTCGAGACATAATGCTCAAACAAACATAAAAAGCGGTTGGCGACCCGGCAAGAGCGGAATTTCTCTATCCCGCAGATTTGATAGGACTCATCATCGCATGCATGAACTCATTCGCACCAATGACGCCGTTTTACTGTCCTTTGCCCAGAGCCTGATGAAGGATGCCGGTATCGAGAGCCTGATTGCCGACCAGTCGATGAGCATTCTGGAAGGATCGCTCGGGCTTTTGCCACGCCGTTTCCTGGTCGAGCCGGGCCGGGCAGAGGAAGCGCGGCGCATCCTGATCGATGCCGGTCTTGGCGCAGAATTGCGCGACGGCGCGGCATAAGCGAGATCGGGACAGAAGGCCATGGCTTTTGAGGTGACTGCCTCCGATATCATCAACGAAACCGTCGATGCCTTTCATCGCGGCGGCTTTTTCCTCGTGCAACCAAAAGGCCGTGGTCATCGCGCTGGCATGGATGCCATGCTCTTGGCAGCGTTGGTGGGGGAGGGTGGCACGGTTGCAGATCTGGGCGCTGGCGCCGGTGGCGCGGGTTTGGCTGTTGCCTCGCGTCTCCCGATGGCCACGGTGACGCTGGTTGAGCGTTCCCCTGACATGTTGTCCTATGCGCAAAAGACCCTCGGTCTGGCCGAAAATGCCCATCTGGCCGACCGGGTAAACCTGGTCGCGGCGGATGTGACGCTGACGGGACGGGCGCGCCGGGCGGCGGGATTGCCGGACGACGCTTTCGATCATGTGATCATGAACCCGCCCTTCAATGACGGGCGCGATCGTATGACGCCTGACAGCCTGAAGGCCGAGGCGCATGCAATGGACGGGGATCTGTTTGAACGCTGGCTGCGCACCGCTGGTGCGATCATGAAACCCGGCGGGCAATTGTCGCTGATTGCCCGGCCGCAATCGGTGGCCGAGATCATCGCCGCCTGCGGCAAACGCTTTGGCGGTATCGAGATCACCCTCATCCATCCAAGGGAGGGCGAAAGTGCGATCCGCCTGCTGCTGACGGCGATTAAAGGCTCGCGCGCCCGGCTCACCTTCCGAAGCCCGCTGATCATGCATGGGCCTGAAGGCCACGCCTTCCTGCCTCAGGTCGATGCGCTCAACAACGGTCGGGGGGGCTATCCGAGGCTGGACATCAAGACGATCTGATAGGTTGCTGCGGCTGGGTCATCAGGCAAAAATGAGCCCTGCCATTGCGTTTACGCCTTCAAGACTTACATGACTGTTCGGTTTGGAACAGCAAAGGATGTGACGCATGGCGGGTCTATGGAAGCGGTGGGTGCCGAAGCGGTTTCGCAAGCAGGAAATCGTCATTCCCGTCGTGCGGCTGCATGGCGCGATCATGAGCGGCGGCAGCCGGTTTCGCCCGGCGCTGAACCTCGCCGCTATCGCACCACTTCTGGAAAAAGCCTTCAAGTTGAAGGACAGTCCGGCTGTAGTGCTGTCGCTCAATTCGCCGGGCGGCTCGCCGGTGCAATCGCGGATGATCTTTCAGCGCATCCGGACACTGGCCGATGAACACAGCAAGACCGTGCTGGTGTTCGTGGAAGATGTGGCAGCCTCCGGGGGCTATATGATCGCCCTTGCAGGCGACGAAATCATTGCCGACCCGACCTCGATTGTCGGCTCGATCGGCGTCGTCTCCGGCGGTTTCGGCTTTCCCGAGTTGCTGAAGAAGATCGGCGTCGAGCGGCGCGTTTATACGGCGGGCGAAAACAAGGTGATGCTCGATCCGTTTCAACCGGAAAAACAAAGCGATATCGACTATCTGAAGACCCTTCAGCTGGATATTCACGATGTTTTCATCGACATGGTCAAGACACGGCGCGGCATCCGGCTTAACGACAATCCGGAGCTGTTTTCCGGCCTGTTCTGGACGGGGCGCAAGGGTTTCGAGCTCGGTCTGGTGGACGGCCTTGGTAGTATGCGCGAGGAGATCAAGGCGCGTTATGGCAAGACAGCCCGGCTGGAATTGATCTCCGGCGCGCGTGGCCTGTTCGGCCGACGTCTGCCGGGAGTTGACACGGCGCTTTCTGCTCCCAGTGATATCGGCAGCGCCGCTGCCGCAGGCCTTGTGGAGACGCTGGAAGACCGTGCGCTCTGGGCGCGCTATGGGCTTTAGATATCCTTGATGTCCTTTGTCTTTTGGGAGAACCGGGGCTTTCGGACATGCGGGTGACCTGATAAAGGAGAGTGATGTCCTGTCGGTTTTCCAACGGACGTGGTAATCCGTGGGCGAGCAGGCAGCATGACGCGCATTCTCTTTTTTATCATTCTGATCGGCCTTGCCGTATGGTATTATCGGCGCTGGACGGCGTCGGTGGCGCAACGCAAGGCGGTTAATGCCCATCGCCGGAGTGGGCGCGACAGCGATGCGGTCACCACTCTGGTCAAGGATCCGAAGACCGGCGAATACCGGGTGAAGCAGGACGACTGATCAGAAGGGTCGAAGGTGACCCTTCTATTCGGGCATCGGTATGAAATGCCAGCCTGTATACATGGTGCGTTGACGGCGACCTTGGTGCAGGGACACTTTCGAGCAAGATAAAGTGTGCCAAAACCAGGTCGGTTGTGCAGCTCTGCTTGCATCATGCAGAAATTATGATTTTATAATCGGGAACAACCTGCTGGTGAAACCTGTTTCACTGCCTTGCCGGTACGTCTGCCTGATCCCCTGTAGGTCAGGACAGGGATTATATAAAGCCTATAAACTGTTACAGTGAACCGGAATGCGCCCGAAGAGCGCTCGGCACTGTAATCCTATGATGTAATACTTTGAACCTGGGGGAACTTGGCATTGTCTTTTCCGGAGGCGAAACACGCCTGGCCATCCTCTCATGTCTCTATCAGCACCGATGATTTTCTGGCTGGCGGCGGTAAAATCGGCGAGATGATCCGCCATTTCGACTGGGCAGCCACCTCGCTCGGTCCGATTAACACCTGGCCGCTATCGCTGAAAATCACCATGCGAATGGTGTTAGCCTCACGTCAGCCCATGTGCTTCTGGTGGGGGCCGGACCTGCTGCAATTCTACAACGATGCCTATGAGCCAATGCTCGGCCTGCGCAAGGACAAGGCCCTGGGCGTGCCTTTTACCGAAATCTGGGCGGATGTCTGGGAAGGGGTCCTGCCGTATGTGCGCAGTGCCCTGGCCGGCAAGGCGACATGGGAAGAAAATATGCCGCTGGTGATGACCCGCAACGGTTTTGCCGAACAGACCTATTGGACATTTTCCTATAGCCCGCTTTACGGCGATGATGGCGCTGTGCATGGGCTGCTGAATATTGTCACGGAGACCACGCAGGCCGTGCTTGACCGCCAGGCGCTGGAGACGAGCCATGAGGAAACCCGCCAGCATCTTCGGCAAAAAGAAGCCTTTGAGCAGGAATTGCGCCTGCTGAACGGCGAACTCGCGCACCGCGTGAAAAATATGCTGGCCATGGTGCAATCCATAGTCGGCCAGACCATGCGCGGCGCGCAATCGCTGCCGCAGGCGGCGAGCCTGGTTTCGGCCCGCATTCAGGCCTTGTCCAAGGCGCAGGACCTGTTGACCGGCAAAAGCGTGGCCTCGGCGGATATCGCCGAAGTGGTCGAAAATGCCATCGAGCCGCATCGTGACAGGCCTGACCGTTTTCAGGCTGTTGGACCGTCTTTACAAGCGTCTTCGCGTCAGGCGCTTGGCCTGTCGCTGGCCCTGCATGAGCTTGCCACAAATGCCACAAAATATGGATCGCTGTCGGTGACGGAGGGTCAGGTGCGAGTGGAATGGGGCAAGGATGACGATGGCCGTTTCTTCCTGCGCTGGAGCGAGCGCGGCGGGCCGCCGGTGTCTGAGCCGGAGCGTCGTGGCTTCGGCTCCAAGCTGACCGAGCGCGTCGTGGCGGATCTGTTTCGCGGCGAGGCGAAGATTGATTTTGCGCCTGAAGGCGTGGTGTTTCTGCTGCGCGGGCAATTGGACCAGGTCACTGGACACTGACCGATCGTTGCACCAGAGCAACCGTGCCGCACAACGCCACTCTTGACCGCAAAGGCCGCGCATGGCAGGTCAGACTGACCCTTTGACTTCGATGATACATGCAGGTTCCCATGACGCTTCCTCTCGCTCCTTCGGCTTCCGCCCCGCATATGGACCCGAAGCGCTCCTTTCAGGCGCTGATCCTGACGCTGCACACTTACTGGGCCGACAAGGGCTGCGCCGTGCTGCAACCCTATGATATGGAAGTCGGTGCTGGTACGTTTCACCCGGCAACGACGCTGCGCGCGCTTGGCCCTAAGCCCTGGAAGGCTGCTTACGTCCAGCCCTCGCGCCGTCCGTCCGATGGCCGCTATGGCGAAAATCCCAATCGCTTGCAGCATTACTACCAATATCAGGTGATCCTGAAGCCGAACCCCTCCAACCTGCAGGAGCTTTATCTCGGCTCGTTGAAGGCCATCGGTCTCGATCCGCTGCTGCATGACGTACGCTTTGTGGAAGACGATTGGGAAAGCCCGACGCTGGGCGCCTGGGGTCTTGGCTGGGAATGCTGGTGCGACGGCATGGAAGTCTCGCAATTCACCTATTTCCAGCAGGTCTGCGGCATCGAATGCTCGCCGGTGGCCGGCGAGCTGACCTATGGTCTGGAGCGTCTGGCCATGTATGTACAGGGCGTCGATAATGTCTATGACCTGAACTTCAATGGCCGCGACGGCGAAGAGAAGATCTCCTATGGCGATGTTTTCCTGCAAGCCGAGCAGGAATATTCCCGCCATAATTTCGAATATGCCAATACCGAAATGCTGCTGCGGCATTTCACTGATGCAGAGAAGGAATGCCAGGCGCTGCTGGATGCTGGTGCGCCGGGCGAAAGCGCCAATCAGGTTCTGCACAAGTGCGTGTTTCCGGCCTATGACCAATGTATCAAGGCAAGCCACGTCTTCAATCTGCTGGACGCGCGCGGGGTGATTTCCGTCACCGAGCGCCAGAGCTATATCCTGCGGGTGCGCACGCTGGCCAAGGCCTGCGGCGAGGCCTTTTTGCAGACCGATGCCGGTGGCGCGAATTTCGGCAAGGCCGCGTAAGAGCTTGGAAACGGCTGGGGAGAGGGCAAGGGCATGACGCTGGACACCCTTCTCCGGCGAATGACATGGATGCGGCGCGGCTGGCTGATTCTCGCAGCTCTCTGCGGGGTGCTTTATTTCATTCTGGTGCCGTTTTTTCTCTACACCGCCTGGGTTCAATATGTGGTGGCGGCCACCGGCTTTGCGACCTATACCGGCGTCACCAGCTGGCTGGCGCAGGGTGTTGGTCGCTGGGCGGCTTTTATCGAGATTGCCGCTTTCGTCTTTCGGGTTGCCAGCGCCTGTTTCTGGTTGGCCTGGCTGTGGCTTGCCGTTCACTTCGCCATCCGTCTTTCACCTGATGCGCCGCCACGACTCGGCCCATGGGTCTCGGTGATCTGTTGGTTCGTGCCGATCATCAAATATATATTTCCCCAGGTGGTGATGATGGAAATTGCCCGCATCACCATGCGCGATGACCACGCTCCGCCGGAAGGACAAGTGCCGGATCATGATCTGCCAGTTCTGAACGTTCGAGACTTGTACTGGCTCGCCCCATCCATTCTGGTCTGCAATCTGGTGAGCCTGACGGTGATGAATGTCGTATCGCAGGCTGTGGCTGACCGGTTGCAGTTCTCGGCCCATAGTCAACACATCCTGCATCTTGCCGCTGCCGGTGGTGTTGCGACCCTGTTGTCGCTTTTGGCAATGGATGCCTATGTCCGTACGATGGCGAAAGCCCAGGAAACCCGGCTGGCACGGTTGTTCCTTGATCGCGACCTTTCTGCACCTTGAAGGTTGGCACATTGAAGATTGCAATGGAAACGGCCGCGCGCTACTTGCATAAGCCCTTAAGCCGGAAACGATTTAAGGACTTATGCAGCAGGCAAAAGCCCGGTTAACCCACGGACATGCTCATGACCCTTACCGCCAAGACCGCCGACGCCCTCACCATCCTGCCGCCTGCAAAGCCGCTAACCGGCCATGTCAGCCCGCCCGGCTCAAAGTCGATTACCAACCGGGTTCTGCTGTTGGCGGGTCTGGCCAATGGCACCAGCCGGTTGACCGGCGCGCTGAAAAGCGATGACACCCGCTATATGGCGGATGCGCTGAGAACCATGGGCGTCACCGTTGAAGAGCCGGATGAGACCACCTTCGTCGTGACCGGCACGGGCCTGTGGCGCGCCCCTGAGGAGGCGTTGTTTCTCGGCAATGCCGGTACGGCGACCCGCTTCCTGACGGCGGCGGTGGCACTGGCCAATGGCCGGTTCACTATCGATGGCGACGAGCATATGCGCAAACGGCCGATCCAGCCGCTGGTCGATGCGCTGCAATCGCTGGGCGTGGCGATTGCCGCCCCAAGCGGCTGCCCGCCGGTTGCCATCGATGCCAAGGGCGCTTTTACGAAAAACCGGGTGGTGATCGATGCCGGTCTCTCCAGCCAATATGTCTCAGCCCTGCTGATGGCGGCCCCGATGGCAGGTCAGGCATTCGAGGTGGAACTGGCCGGTAGCGAGATCGGCGCGCGGGGCTATATCGACCTGACACTTGCTGCCATGCGCGCCTTCGGCGCCCGCATTGAGCAACCGTCCCAGACAATCTGGCGGGTCGAGCCGACCGGCTACAAGGCAAGCGATTTCCACATCGAGCCGGATGCCTCCGCCGCCACCTATCTCTGGGCTGCGGAAGTGTTGACCGGTGGCAAGGTTGATATCGGCACGCCCGCCGGGCAGTTTACCCAGCCCGATGCCAAGGCCCATGCTGTCATTTCTGCCTTCCCGACCATGCCCGCTGTGATCGACGGCAGCCAGATGCAGGACGCCATCCCGACCATCGCCGTGCTGGCGGCCTTTAACGAAACGCCGGTGCGTTTCGTCGGCATCGCCAATCTGCGTGTCAAGGAGTGCGACCGTATCCGGGCGCTCTCGACCGGCCTCAACGCCATCCGCCCCGGCCTTGCCACGGAAGAGGGCGACGACCTGATCATCGCCGCCGATCCGGCGCTTGCCGGTCAGACCCTGCCCGCAAAGATCGACACCTTCGCCGACCACCGCATTGCTATGAGCTTTGCGCTGGCTGGCCTGAAAATCTCCGGCATCACCATCCTTGATCCCGGCTGCGTGGCGAAAACCTATCCCGGCTATTGGGACGCGCTGGCCTCGCTTGGGGTGGACTATCAGAACGACTGATCCGCTTAAGATGGCAGTTTGCCATTGTAAGCCCCCGGAAAATTTTGCTAGCAGGTGTTTACCTGTAAAACCACTGGCCTCGTCCTGCTGAGGCAAGGAAAGTCAATATGCCTGATCTTCTGCTTGAACTTCGCTCCGAGGAAATCCCTGCACGTATGCAAAGGAAAGCGGCGGGTGATCTGAAAAAGCTGGTCACGGATGCACTTGTTGATGCGGGCCTGACCTATGAGGGTGCTCGGGAATATTGGACACCACGTCGGCTGGTGCTGGACATTCGCGGCCTGACGGCCCGGTCCGCCGATGTGAAGGAAGAAAAGAAGGGGCCAAGCGTTTCGGCGCCGGAAAAGGCCATCGAGGGCTTTTTGCGCGGCGCGGGGCTTGCCTCCATCGATCAGGCCGTGGTCAAGACCGATCCCAAGAAGGGCGATTTCTACGTCGCGATGATCGACAAGCCGGGCCGGTCAGCCGAAGAGATCATCACCGAGGCGATGCCGGGCATTATCCGCAGTTTTCCGTGGCCGAAGTCCATGCGATCAGGTGCGGCGTCCATGCCAAAGGGTTCACGCTATGGCGGCATCGAAGGCAAGGGGTCGGAAAGCCTGCGCTGGGTGCGGCCGCTGCAATCCATTCTCTGTACTTTCGGCTCCGAGCATGACGAAGTGGCGATCATTCCCTTCGAAATCGACGGGATCACCGCTTCCAACGTGACCTATGGCCACCGCTTCCACGCGCCGGATGCCATCACCGTGCGGCGCTTCGACGATTATGTGTCGAGCCTGGAAAAGGCCAAGGTGATCCTCGATGCCGAGCGGCGCAAGGACATCATCCTGCACGACGCCCGCGACATCGCCTTTGCCAACGGGCTGGATCTGGTGGAAGACGAGGGCCTGCTGGAAGAAGTGTCCGGCCTGGTGGAATATCCGCAGGTCCTGCTTGGCACGTTTGAGGCCGATTACCTGTCGATCCCCTCGGAAATCATCAGGCTGACCATCAAGACCAACCAGAAGTGCTTTGTCACCCGGCCAATTGGCGAGAGTGAAAAGCTCTCCAACCATTTCATCCTGATCTCCAACATCGCCGCCCATGATGGCGGCGCGGAAATCATCCACGGCAATGGCAAGGTGGTCCGCGCCCGCCTATCCGACGCCCTGCATTTCTGGAAGCGCGACCAGGGCAATCTGCCGGATCTGGAAACGCTTGAAGCCTCTGCCGCAAAATTCGACCTCGACCTGAAAAAGCCGCTCGACCAGCGGATGGCCAAGCTGGATGCGCTGAACGTGACCTTCCACGCCAAGTTGGGAAGCCAGGGTGAGCGTGTGGCCCGCATCCGCGCTTTGGCCAAGGTTCTCGCCCCCATCGTCGGTGCAGATGAAGCTTTGGTGGACCGCGCCGTGGTGCTGGCCAAGGCCGACCTGCGCACCGAAGCCGTCGGCGAATTCCCCGAACTGCAAGGCCTGATGGGCCGCAAATATGCGACGCTACAAGGCGAGTACGAAAGCGTCGCCGCCGCCATCGAGGATCATTACAAGCCGCAAGGCCCATCGGATCGTCTGCCGGAAGACAAGGTGGCGATTACGGTGGCGCTGGCCGACAAGCTGGATACGCTGGTTGGATTTTGGGCGATTGATGAGAAGCCGACAGGGTCGAAGGACCCGTTTGCGCTGCGGCGGGCGGCGTTGGGCGATGTCCGTATTTTGCTTGAGAAGAATATACGTCTGTCCTTGCTTGATGTTTTTGCTCATTCGTTGCTAGGCCGTTCACTTGCGAGCGAGGAGATTGAGCGAATTATTGATGCCGCTATTTACGAAAGTGTTGCGGGTGGAGCGCCCAAAGACAGTACTTCTTCAAAGTACTCGCAGGAGTTTGCGTCGGTATTCTTGGGCGGGTCTCTCCTCTCCTTCTTCCACGACCGTCTGAAAGTCTATCTGCGCGATCAAGGCGCCCGCCATGACATTATCGACGCCGTGCTGACGCCTGAGGCCGACGACCTGCTGATGGTCGCCCGCCGCGCCGAAGCACTCACCGCCTTCATCACCTCCGAAGACGGCAAGAACCTGCTGGCCGGCACCAAGCGCGCCACGCAGCTGTTGGCCGCGGAGGAAAAGAAGGGAACGGTAGTGGCCGATGGCGTGTCCGAGGCACTGCTGACACTCGACGCCGAAAAGGCGCTTTATGTCGCCGTCGTGCAAGCCACCCAATCCGCAGCCGAGGCTGTGGCCAAGGAAGATTTCCGCTCCGCCATGCAGGCGCTTTCCACCCTGCGCGCCCCCGTCGATAGGTTCTTCGAGGATGTGCTGGTCAATGACGAGGACGCCGCTATCCGCGCCAATCGCCTGGCGCTGTTGAAAGCCATCCGCGAGGCAACCGGCACGGTGGCGGATTTCTCCAAGATCGCCGGGTAAGGAAAGCAGGCGCAGACATGGATAAAATCCTGATCAGCGCCTGCCTGATGGGCCGCCCGGTGCGCTATGATGGCAAGGGCAAGCCCCTGCATCATCCCGCTATTGCCCGCTGGCAAGACGAGGGGCGGCTGGTGGTGTTTTGCCCCGAACAGGCCGGTGGCTTGCCGACGCCGCGTCCGCTTGCGGAAATCGAGCAGGGCGGCACCGGCGCAGATGTGCTGCATGGCCGCGCCCGGGTGCTGGAAGTGACCGGCGGCGATGTTACCGCGGAGTTCATCGCCGGTGGCCGCAAGGCTGTGGATGTGGCCTTGGAACAGGGCTGCCGCTATGCGCTGTTGATTGACGGCAGCCCTTCCTGCGGCTCCGGCTTTATCTATGACGGCTCGTTTTCAGGCACCCGCCATCCGGGTTTCGGCGTGACAGCGGCACTGTTGAAAGAGGCGGGTGTTGCGGTGTTTTCAGGTAGGGAGATCGACGCGCTGGAGGCAGTGATGGCAGACAGGCCCTGACGCAAAAAGCCGCCGGATTGCTCCAGCGGCTTTCGTCTCGGGAGTGATCTGTTTCAGCCAGCCCGGCGCATCTGCTGGGCCATGCCACCAAGAGCCGCGCCATCACCCTGTTGGTTGACGCGAAAACCCTGGATCAGGTTGAGAAGGTCGCCGGTGTCATTGGCGAGAACCTCGGCTGAGGCGGTGGTTTCCTCGGCCATGGCGGCATTCTGCTGGGTGGTGGTGTCGAGCACGTTGAGCGCGGAAGAGATCGAGCGGAGCGTGGTATCCTGTTCCTGGGCACTGGCGGCAATCCGCGCCACCACCTCGTTGGCCTCGGTGATCTGGGTGGAGATCCGCTTCAGGGCTTCGCCGGTGCGTCCCACCAGCTGCACGCCTTCATTGACCTGGGCCGACGAGCGGGCGATCTGTGCCTTGATTTCCTTGGCGGCTGCCGCCGAGCGTTGTGCCAGTTCGCGCACTTCCTGGGCGACGACCGCAAACCCCTTGCCGCTCTCGCCGGCACGCGCGGCTTCCACACCGGCATTCAGGGCGAGAAGGTTGGTCTGGAAGGCGATTTCGTCGATCACCCCGATGATCTTGGTGATTTCCTCAGAGGATTTTTCGATGCCACTCATCGCCTCGATGGCGTGGCCGACGATGCCGTCGCTCTGCTGGGCTTCCTGGCTGACCGATTTCACCCGGCTTGCCGCCTCGCGGGCGCCATCGGCGGTCTGGCGGATTGCCACGGTCAATTCGTCCAGCGCTGCCGAGGTTTCCTCCAGATTGGCGGCCTGGCGCTCGGTGCGGGTCGCAAGCTCGCCGGAGGCGCGGCGGATTTCTTCCTTGCTGACGCTGATATCGTTGCCCTTCAGGTTGACGCGGGCCATCGCCTGCTCCAGCCGGGTCAGGGCATCGTTGAAATTATGGCGCAGATCCTCGTATTTGGCGCCGAGATCGGCGCAGCGCACGGTCAGATCGCCGGTTGCCAACTTTTCCAGCGAGGCGCCAATGGTGGCGACCACATGCGCCTGGGCGCGGGCCTCTTCAGCCTGCCGGTCCGCATTCTGCTGACGCTCGCTGTCCAGTTCGCGCTGCTGTTCCTCCTGGCGGGCCACCATGGCATGGCGTTCCCGCACCTTTTCCTGCAAGGATTTGGTGGCCTTGGCCATCATGCCGACTTCATTGCTCATATTGGTATGGGGAATGGTCAGCGTGACATTTTCATCGGCCACGGCCCGCAGCGCATCGTGAATGGCCGTCAGCGGTCGCGAAATGCCACGAATCACCACATAAGCGGCGGCAAGACCGATGACGAAGACGATCAGGCCCATGGAAATGGCCTTGAAGATTGCCGCATTCACCTCCGCATCGAGATCGTCCATGTAGAGGCCGGTCACAACCACGACGCTCCAGGGCTCAAAGGCCTTGGCATAGGAACTCTTGCGGAAATCATTACCCTCCAGGCCAGGCTTTGGACCATAGAAGTCGGTGCGCCCGCCGCCTTCGCGGCCAAGCTTGACCAGTTCGTCGCGGTACGCAAACCCCTTGCTGTCGGCTTTGCCTTTAAAGTTCTGCCCGACCCGCTTCGGATCGGGATGAAACAGCATGTTCACATCATAGTCGTAGCCGAAGAAATAGCCGTCCGGATCGAATTTCAGCGCATTAATCGTCTCATAGGCCTGCTTTTGCGCATCGGCCCGCGACAGGGTGCCTGCCACTTCCTTGGCATTGTAAAGCTTCATCACCGAAATGGCGGTTTCCACCTCGGTGCGCAGCATTTCATAGCGTTGGGTATAGATGGTTTGCTCTGAGGAGCGGATCTGGAAGAATGTCGCAATTGCGAAAGCCGCCATCAATCCGCCGACCAACAGGAACAGTTGCAGCGAAATCCTGAGATTTTTCATGGGTGTCTTCCAGCCTCGATCAATTTTCAAGGAGTATAGTGAAATTTGCTAAAAAAAGCCTAAAGACAGTCGCTTGGCAGTTTTTTGGTTGTATTTTATCAGTGGCTGACGAGTGGGTTGTGTGTCTGCGTTATGTCGCAAATGGCAAACGCAACGTCACAGTCTCAGATTGTCGCCTCATCAACACCACGGGGCCGGTAGCGGAGGGATTATTTCAGGCGCAGTTGCATTCTATCTGCATCGAGAGAGTGATGATCATCGCCAACGGCTGCGGTGGTCGTTGCCGTGTCGAGTCCGTCTCCGGCCAGCCCCACCAATTGATTGTCATGGTCCAGCCAGCCATCCGCCTTTTGAACGAAGGTGACGGGCGAGCCGCCCAGCCAGGCTTCGGTGCGTACCAGCTGTTTATGGCCGTTGCTATCGCGAAGCTCGATCCGCTGGGTGCCTTCCGCTAGGATTTCCTGGGTCTGTTCCGGCGCTTTTATCGGGACGCTGGGCGGGCAGGTTGTGCAGGCCATAGCCGAAATGCTGGGTGTCGCCACGTCGCCGCCACCGATTATTTCGATGGATGAGGCTTGCGCCGTCTGTGACAGCAACAGGGTGGCAAGAGTGGCGATCACGGCCCGCATTGACTGGCTCCTCAACGGCTGGCTCCTCAAATTCATAGGGAGAGATTAGCCAAAGGATGTTGTCACGCCGTAATCTGGAATGTTCAAATTTTATCGATTGCTCGTTTTGGATCAGGATTCCGACGGCTTTTCGCGGGCAATCGCCTGCCAGCCGATATCGCTGCGGCTAAATCCATTGTCCCACTCCACCTGATTGGCCAGCGCATAGGCCTTGGCCTGGGCGTCAGCCACCGTCTTGCCCCGGGCCGTAACGTTCAGCACCCGTCCGCCGGTGGCAATCAATTGGCCGTCCTTCAGCGCGGTGCCGGCATGGAAAACCTTTGCCTCATCGCTTGCGGCAGGGACGGCGGCAATCGGGGTGTTCTTGGTGAAGCTGCCCGGATAACCTTTGGAGGCCAGGACCACGGTCAGCGCCGGATCGTCGTGCCATTCGGCGGAGACCTGGTCTAGCGTGCCTGACGCGCAGGCATGTAGCAGTGGCAGCAGATCGCTTTTCAGCCGCATCATCAGCACCTGGCATTCCGGATCGCCAAAGCGGACATTGTATTCGATCAGCTCGGGGCCTTTTTCGGTGATCATCAGGCCTGCGAAAAACACGCCGGAAAACGGCATGCCCAGTTCCGCCATGCCGCGCATGGTCGGCTCGATGATCTCGCGCAAGGTGCGCTCCACCATGTCAGGCGTCATCACAGGGGCAGGCGAATAGGCACCCATGCCGCCGGTATTGGGGCCGGTATCGCCATCGCCGACCCGCTTATGGTCCTGGGCGGTGGCCAGCGGCAACAGCGTCTTGCCATCGCAAAGGCAGAAGAAGCTGGCTTCCTCGCCATCCAGAAACGCTTCTACCACCACCTCGGCGCCTGCGGCCCCAAACGCGCCTTCGAAACAATCGTCAATGGCCGACAGCGCCTCGTCCAGCGTCATTGCCACGGTCACGCCCTTGCCAGCCGCCAGGCCATCGGCCTTGATGACGATCGGCGCGCCCTGCTGGCGCACATAGGCTTTGGCTTTCGGGGCATTGTTGAAGCGCTGGTAAGCGCCGGTCGGAATGTTGAAGCGGGCGCAGACATCCTTGGTAAAGCCCTTGGAGCCTTCCAGTTGCGCGGCTGCCGCCGATGGGCCGAAAACGGTGAGGCCCGCGGCGCGCAGCGCATCGGCAAGGCCTGCCACCAGCGGCGCTTCAGGCCCGACCACGACGAAATCTATCGACTTGTCCTTGCAGAAGGCGATGACGGCGCTGTGATCATCGATATTGACGTTGACCAGTTCGGCATGTTCGGCAATGCCGGGATTGCCGGGCGCGGCGTAGAACGCGCCGATCAGCGGCGATTGGGCAAGCTTCCAGGCCAGCGCATGTTCACGTCCACCCGAACCGATCAGCAGAATATTCATGGCACAGCCCTCTGGAAAACCTGCCCGGCGGTTAAGGCGGGCAGCCGAAAAGGTCAAGAGGAAAGGTGCGTTGCTGTTGGAATGGCCGGTTTGCCGGTTGCGGAGGACAAGGCTGGAAAGCGGGCCTTCCACAGGCCGAGAAAGAGGCGGCGGGAGGGCTTTTCAATCACGCTATAGCTGAGCGTTGCCACTGCAAGGCTGGCGAAAATCATCACAAGGGCGGTAAGCCAGCCGGGCAGGGTGGGGCCAAACGCAGTGCGCAGCACCGTGATTGTCAGGAAACTGACCGGCATGTGGAAGAGATAGAGTGAAAAGCTGATCCGCCCCGTAAAGCGCAGCGGAGCCGAGGCCAGCACCGCTTTGGAGAGCGGCGCTTCACAGGCGGCGAGATAGACGATGATGGTGGCGATCAGCGCCGTTGACGTGCCCCAGAAGGCATTGGCGGCGGCATAATAGCTTTGGCCGAGAAAGAACAGGGCGATCAAGGCAAGGACCACGAGACCGGAAAGCGCCGTTGCGGGCCGACAATAACCGGCGGAAAACACTCTGCCTGCCAACGCGCCGAACAGAAAATAGGGAATTTTCGACAGCAGCACGATGCCGGGGCCGGGGAAGCCGAGATACATGGCGATTGCAAACCCGCCAGCGATGGCCGCGCAAAGGCCGGGGCGCTTGGCCGGATTTTCGAAACACAGCCAGAGCAGCAGGAAAAACAGATAGAACTGAATTTCCGGTGGCACCGACCAGAACACGCCGCTGGAGCCGAGCATGGCGATATGGCGGAAGATCTCCACCAGGTCTGTAACCGGCTGGATATAGTGCAGCGCCGGAATGGCCGACAACAGGGTGACCAGCAGGACAGCGACCAGATAGACCGGATAGATCCGCACGAAGCGATGCACGAGATAATCGGCCACGCTGGCGCGGGTGAAGGGCTTTGCGCCGTAGAGATGGGCCATCAGGAAGCCGCTGAGCGAAAAGAACAGTGCCACCGAGGGGTCGCCGACCAGCAGGGCTGGAAGGCTGATGCCAAGCAGCAAGGGCATATGCGAGAGCACCACGGCAAAGGCCGCAAGGCCGCGCAATCCGTCAAGGCTTTGGATATATTGGCTTTTATTCATCGCTGACCTGTTCCTGGCAGGGTGCGCCTGCTCCATTTCGAACTATAGGGGCAGCGGAGAAAAAGTGAATGGTCATAAATGGTTAACCCTGTTCGGTGTGTGTTTTCCTAACGGAATGGTTAACCCACAGGTTGATCTTCTGGCGGCTTTCCTGTGGAGTCGCGTCGCTTGGCTGTTGTGTTGCCCGATTGGCTGGCTACAGTGCGCGCCGCACGATTGAGAAGGAAGTTTCATGGCCGACGATATCAAATCCATTGCCGCACTGATTGCGAGCGAGATCAATGCCCGAGCCGATCAGGTGATCTCCGCGGTGGATTTGTTGGATGGTGGTGCCACCGTTCCCTTCATCGCCCGCTACCGCAAAGAAGTCACCGGTGGGCTGGATGATACGCAATTGCGCAATCTGGCCGAGCGCTTGACCTATCTGCGCGAGCTTGGTGCGCGCCGCAAGGCGATTGTCGATAGCATCACCTCGCAAGACAAGATGACCGATGAACTGGCCATCAAGATTGCCCGCACCACCACCAAGGCCGAGCTGGAAGACATCTATCTGCCCTACAAGCCCAAGCGCCGCACCCGCGCTGAAATCGCCCGCGAAAAAGGGCTGGAGCCGCTGGCCAATGCCATTTGGGAAGACCGGACCAGCGATCCGGTCAGGCTGGCAGAGGCCTATGTGAAGGGCGAAGTGGCTGACGTCAAAGCGGCACTGGAAGGCGCGCGCGATATCGTGGCCGAAGCCATGGCGGAAAATGCCGACCTGTTGAAGAGCCTGCGCACTTACCTGAAAGACAAGGCCATTCTCTATGCCAAGGTGGTCGATGGCAAACAGGCGTCTGGCGAGAAATTTGCCGATTATTTCGACCATTTCGAGCGCTGGGCCACCGTGCCGGGCCATCGGGCCTTGGCTATGCTGCGCGGCTGGAACGAAGAAATTCTGACGCTGACCATCGAGGCGGACAAGGACGACACTTCACTGATCAAGCCCACCCATCGGATGATTGCGTCAGCCTATCAGATCGGCCAAAAAGGCCCCGCCGACCAATGGCTGATGGAGGTGGCGGGCTGGACTTGGCGGGTGAAGCTCTCCATGTCACTGTCACTGGACTTGATGCGTGATCTGCGGGAGCGGGCCGAGGAAGAGGCGATCCACGTTTTTGCTCGCAATCTCAAGGATTTGCTGTTGGCAGCCCCTGCTGGTTCGCGGCCCACCATGGGGCTTGATCCGGGTATCCGCACCGGCGTGAAAGTCGCTGTGGTCGATGGCACTGGCAAGGTGCTGGAGACGACGACCGTCTATCCTTTCCCACCCAAGAATGACATTCGCGGCACGCAGGCCGAACTGGCGGGCTTGATCCGCAAGCATGGCGTTGATCTGATCTCCATCGGCAATGGCACCGGCAGCCGTGAGACGGAAAAGCTGGTGGCCGATATGCTGACGCAATTGCCCGCGACCGGCAAAAAGCCCACCAAGGTGATCGTCTCGGAAGCAGGCGCCTCGGTCTATTCGGCGTCGGAACTGGCTGCCAAGGAATTCCCCAATCTCGATGTCTCCTTGCGTGGGGCCGTGTCCATTGCCCGCCGCTTGCAGGACCCGTTGGCGGAACTGGTGAAGATCGACCCAAAATCCATCGGTGTTGGCCAGTATCAGCATGATGTTGATCAGGGCCGTCTAGGCCGTTCGCTGGATGCCGTGGTTGAAGATGCGGTGAATGCGGTGGGTGTCGATCTCAACACCGCATCGGCTCCGCTGCTGGCGCGGGTTTCGGGTCTCGGCGGCTCAATAGCCGAGGCGATTGTCGCGCATCGTGACCAGACCGGGCCGTTTTCCAGCCGCAAGGAATTGCTGAAAGTGGCCCGGCTGGGTGCGCGCACGTTTGAGCAATGCGCCGGATTCCTGCGCATTCCCGATGGCAAGGAGCCGCTGGATGCTTCGTCTGTTCACCCGGAAGCTTACGGCGTCGCCAAGAAAATCGTTGCGGCCTGCGGGCGAGATCTACGCACGTTGATGGGCGACAGCAGCCTGTTGAAAGGGTTGGACCCGCGCCAGTTCGTTGATGAGCAATTCGGTCTGCCCACGGTGAAGGACATTCTGGCTGAGCTGGAAAAGCCGGGCCGTGACCCACGCCCCAGCTTCAAGACTGCCACCTTTGCCGATGGGGTGGAGGAAATCACCGACCTGAAACCCGGCATGTTGCTGGAAGGCACGGTCACCAATGTCGCGGCCTTCGGGGCCTTTGTCGATATTGGCGTGCATCAGGATGGCTTGGTGCATGTGTCGCAATTGGCCGACAAATTCGTCAAGGACCCGCATGAAGTGGTGAAAGCCGGTGATGTGGTGAAAGTCCGGGTGGTGGAAGTGGATGTGAAGCGCAAGCGCATTGCGCTGACCATGCGCAAGGATGGTGGCGAAGCCCCACCACCATCGGCTCGTGACAATCGTGGCCCGGCGGTGATGCGCAATGTCAATCCGAAACCGGCCCGTGATGAAAAGCCCGCGATGGGTGGCTTGGGTGCGGCACTGGCCGAGGCGATGCGTAAGAAATAACGCCTCACCAGTATTAGCCCGCAAACCGATGTCCGTTTTTCGATCCGATGGACCGTAAACTATTGCGGGAACACAAAGCACGCGCACATCCTGAGGTGAGTGCGTGTTTTGCTTTTCGGAAAAGTTCCCTGGATTTTTGAAAATTATGTGACAAAAGCATACTTGTCAGCGCGATTGGAGAGGATAGGGTTGCCATTAGCGGACAGGCAATCTCTTTCCTTTCAGGAGGTGTCAATGGCATCGTCTCTTCGTGGCATGTTGATGAGAATCATCCGAAAAGGCACGCTGGAGGTCATCGGGGCCGATGGCCAGGTGCAGCGTTTCGGTGATGGTTCGGGACCGCCGATTGCGATCCATTTTTTCGATGACGAGGCGGAAGACGAGATTTACCGCGATGCGCAGCTGAAGCTGGGTGAGATCTACATGCAGGGCCGGATGGCCTTCGAAAAAGGCGATATTTACGATCTGTTGGCGCTGGTGAAAACCAATACGCTGGTCTCCGACCTGACCTTTCCGATGCTCTGGCGCGGCCTGCTGCGGGTGGTGGCGGCGAAAGCGCGGGGAGCTTTGCCGGTTAATCGCAATCAGCGCAATGTGGCCCACCATTACGATCTCAGCGCCAAGCTGTTCGACCTGTTTCTAGACGAAGACTGGCAATATTCCTGCGCCTATTTCAATCCGCCGGGCATTTCGCTGGAGGAGGCGCAATTGGCGAAGAAACGCCATATTGCCGCAAAGCTGATGGCAGAGCCTGGCCAGCGGGTGTTGGAAATCGGCTCCGGTTGGGGCGGCATGGCGATCTATCTGGCGGAAACCTGCGGGGTCGATGTCAGCGGTATCACGCTTAGCGAAGAACAGTTGAAGGTGTCGCGCGAACGGGCGCGCAAGCGCGGTCTCGGTGACAGGCTGCGTTTCGACTTGCAGGATTACCGCACACTGAAGTCTCAGCCTTTTGATCGGCTGGTGTCGGTTGGCATGTTCGAGCATGTCGGCCCAACCCATTACCGGCATTATTTCCGCAAGGTCCACGAGCTGATGCAGGATGATGGGGTGATGATCCTGCATTCCATCGGCCAGCCGTATCCGGCGCTCTACAACAATCCGTTTTTCGAGAAATATATCTTTCCCGGCGGCTATATTCCCTCGCTTGCCGAAGTCCTTCCGGCCATCGAAAAATCCGGCCTGCTGGTGGCCGATTGCGAAATTCTGCCGATGCATTACGCCCATACGCTGCGCCATTGGCGAAACCGGTTCATGGCACGCCGCGATGAGGCGGCGCGGCTTTATGACGAGCGCTTCGTGCGGATGTGGGAATTTTACCTCGCAGGCTCCGAAATGGCCTTCACCCATGAGGATTTTTTCATTTTCCAGCTGCAAATCACCAAGAAGCGGATAAGCGTACCTGACAATCGCGACTATATCGCCGCACGTGAAGAGGCGCTGAAGGCGGCGGAAACGTTGCGCGCACCCTTGGAAAAAGTGCTGTTCTGAACGAGCTGGTGTCTGTTGGCCAAGGCTTAAGGATAGTTTTCTTGGTCGCGAATTTGGGCTATCACGTCAGACATGAGCACCGCCAGCGACACCACCGCCCGCGTCCAGGACGCGCTTTCCGATAATTGGGTCTACCGCCTGCTGCCACGGGCGGTCTGGCCCTATGCGCAGCTGGCGCGCTGGGACCGGCCAATCGGCTGGGAATTGCTGATGTGGCCGTGCTTCTGGTCATCGGCGCTGGCAGCCAATTTTCTTGCCTCCAGGGACGCGCTGCTGGTCTGGACCTTCATCGCCCACCTCCTGCTGTTCTTTGTTGGCGCCGTTGTCATGCGCGGTGCTGGCTGCACCTATAATGATCTGGTCGATGAGACGATCGATATGGAAGTGGCCCGCACCCGTTCGCGCCCCTTGCCTTCGGGGCGGGTGACGCGGGGCCAAGCCAAGCTGTTCATCGTCGCGCAGTTGGTGGTGGGCGCTGCCGTGCTATTCTGCTTCAACGGCTTTTCCATCCTGCTTGGCCTGGCGTCGCTGGCCATCGTGGTGATCTATCCCTTCGCCAAGCGGTTTACCGATTGGCCGCAGTTTTTCCTTGGTCTGGCTTTTTCCTGGGGTGGGTTGATGGGCTGGGCCGGGTTGACCGGGTCGATGTCTATCGCCGCCGTGCTGCTCTATATCGCTGCCGTGGTCTGGACCATTGGCTATGACACGATCTATGCCCATCAGGACAAGGAGGACGACGCCCTGATTGGCGTGCGCTCCACCGCAAGGCTGTTTGCCGAGGACACCAAGATCTGGCTGACCGGATTTTACGGCGCGATGGGCCTGTTGCTGGCCCTGTCCTTCGTGCTGGCCGGTGCCGGTTTCCCCGCCTATCTCGGACTGCTGGTGGCGCTCGTTCTGCTCGGCTACCAGATCAAAGTGCTGGATATCCATAATCCGGTTCAGTGTCTGGCGCTGTTCAAGCTGAATGGCAAGGTTGGGCTGATTCTGTTCATCGGTCTGGTTGCTTCTATTCCCTTCGCCTGATCACTCGGCCCGACAGCTGCGGAATATAAGAATATTCTTGTGTTTCGTCTCAAAATAGGGTACCCCCCTATATTATGAGCCATACAATCAAACACCAGGCCAAGCTTCTCGCCCGCATCCGCCGGATGAAGGGACAGATGGAGGCCATCGAAACCGCGCTTCTGGCGGAAAAGCCGTGCAGCGATATCATGAACCTGACGGCCTCGGTGCGGGGAGCCCTGACCGGGCTGATGACCGAACTGGTCGAGGAGCATATCCGCGAGCATATCGTTGCCGAAAATCTCGATGCATCCGAGCGTCATCACGGTGCCGACGAACTCATTGACGTGATCAGGAGCTACCTGAAATGACCCTGGACCCGACGTCTCACGGCCACGATTCTCATCAGCATCACCCTCATGAGCACCATCCGCATGGGCAAGGCGATCATGCCCACCCGCATCCGCATGGGCCGGGCAATTGCCACAGCCATGTCTTCCTTGGGCGGAACCATCAGCGCAACGAGCGCCGCACCTGGGCGGTGATTGGCGTCACCACAGTGATGATGGTGGTGGAAATTGTCGCGGGTAATCTGTTCGGCTCCATGGCGCTGACGGCGGATGGCTGGCATATGGCCACCCATGCGGGGGCGATTTTTGTGTCGGCGCTGGCCTATAGCCTGGCGCGGCGTCATGCGGGCAATAGTGGCTTTACCTTCGGAACCGGCAAATTCGGTGATCTGGCTGCCTTTTCCAGTGCGATCTTTCTCGGCCTCGTGGCTGTTATCATTGCCTGGGAAAGCCTCTGGCGGGTGTTTCAGCCGGTCGCCATTAACTTTACCGAGGCCATCGTCATCGCCAGTATCGGTTTAGCGGTCAACCTGGTCTGCGCCCTGCTGCTTCAGGAAGACCATCATCACGGGCATGGACATGGGCATAAACATGACCATGGGCATCACGAGCACGGCCATCACGCCCATTCGGACGCGTCCGGCAGCCATGGCGGTAGCGACCGCAACTTGCGGGCTGCCTATATCCATGTGCTTGCGGATGCGCTGACATCGGTGATGGCGATTGCCGCCTTGCTGCTTGGCAGTTTTTTCGGCTGGCTCTGGCTCGATCCGCTGATCGGCGTTGTCGGTGCGCTGGTCATCGGCAGTTGGGCCTTCGGCCTGATGCGCGATAGCGGCATGGTCCTGCTCGATCATGTCTCGGATGGCGAAGACCTCTCCGGCACTATCCGCCGGGTGATCGAAGCGGAAGGGGCCGATATTGCCGATCTTCACGTTTGGCAATTGGGGCCCGGTCATCACGGTGCGATCGTTTCGCTGGTGGCGCGCGAGCCGCACTCTCCTGCCTGGTACCGCGAAAAATTGTCCCAGATTGCCGCTTTGTCGCATGTGACTGTCGAGGTTGAGCGCGCCGAGGCAGCATAATTGCCGCCAACGTTCAGACATGGGGCAAGACATTTTCCGGGGTGCGTCGCCTCAAAACGAAACATGGCCCGCCTTTTCCGGTGAGCCATGTTAAAATATTCGCGTATCGACAACCGCTCTGTTAACGGCGGGCGATGATTTCCTTGCCGGAAATTTTCATCGCAACACCCAGCGAACCGGTTGTGCGGCGGACCAGGAAGCGCGGACGGCGCTCTGCGAAATAGGAATGGCGGCGGCGGCTGCGCGGCGGTTCGGCGCGCAATTCGCCCAGATGCTCTTCCAGCGGCCGGGCAACCCCATCAGCCTCGACCATCAGCATCGGAATGCGGAAGGTTTCGGCCCAGCTGCGCCAGTCGGCGGCAATGTCACAGAGATCATGGGCAACCAGCAGCGGAATGCACAGGTCCGGATCAGCATGATGCAGTTCCAGCGTCACGGTCACTTCGCCATTGCCATGGTCGATGGCGCGGGCAGCAATCCCTTTGAAAGCCCGGGCCGGAAGGGCAAATGACATCGGCAAGCCGCTGGCCGGCAGGATCTTGCGCAGCACGGCACCGCGCTCGTCGAGTGTAACGGAGACATTTCCGGAAGCACCAGGGCCGGAAGCATCGCGCAACGTATAAGTCACATGTTGCGGAAACCGTGATGGTTCCAGTCGAAACGTTGCTCCAGCCCATACGGGCTTCATAACCGTGTTCGTCATCTTACTACCCTTGTTTTACCTGAGAGCCGTTATTGCATCTGCTCTTTTCACTGGGACTTTTCGTCCTCTGAGGCCAAAGATAGCCTTGCCGGGTTCCGGACCGCTTAAAAATCGCGGTTAAGAAAACTTTGCCGTTCCAGATGGTTATCGAATTGCCAGCGCTAACGGTTTCGATTTGGTGAACGGCTTTTGTAAAATTGTGAAGGATTAGTTAAGAGTATTCTACTATGTTTGAATGATAATGCTACGACAACCTGCGTCGGTCACCAACCTTTATTGGTATGATAGGTGAATGTTACGATACGTGTAGAACTGCCGTAAAATTGCTTTCGGGTTGTGTTTGGCAGGTTGTAGTTTGAATGCCGCGAATGGAATGCGGCGGGCGCCAGGCATGTGAGTATCTCTTGTGAGTATCTCTTGCTTGACGCCATTCTGCCTTGCGGCAAAAGCCAGGAGCAAGGCAGGTAGGCCATGATGGGTTACCCGACATCCGCATGACGCAACCGGCCAGGGGTGGCCACGGCATAATTCTTTAAACGGGAATCGGTTTAAAGGGAAAATTATGCAGCAGATATAAAAGCTACAGCGAGCTTTGTGCGCCATATATGACGCACGGCGCTGTGGGGGCAGGGTCATGCGGTGATTGAGGGCGTTGCAGCCAGGGACGTGGCGGGCGGCGCTTTTGGAGCTTATCGAGGAACGCAGTGCCATGGTGTCTACTTATGTCGGCTATGATCTTGTCAATCGCGATATGAAAGCGAGCCTGAAGCGTGTGTCTCAGGAGCCTGAGGTGGCCCGCGAGCAGAAATATTACCAGGAGAATATCGGCAAGGTCAAAACCGTCGACGACTTCATGAACGACGACCGGCTCTACCAATATACGATGAAGGCCAACGGCCTGGAAGACATGACCTATGCCAAGGCCTTCATGAAAAAGGTGCTGGAAAGCGATCTGTCCGACGAAAACAGCTATGCCAACAAACTGGCCGACGACCGTTACCGCGATTTTGCCCGGTCCTTCAATTTTTCCGCCGAGACCGCCGATATCCAGACCGACAAGCAGGAAGAGGATGTGATTGGCCTTTACAAGCAATCGCTTGTCACCGAAGGCGACGATGCCAAGGAAGAGGTGCAATATTACGATTCCGCTATCGACAAGGTCACCAATGTCGATGACCTCTTGAAGAACAGTCGCCTGACCAAATTCGTGCTGGAATCCTATGGGCTCGACACCAAATATTATTCCACCGACCATTTGAAAAAGATCCTGACCAGCGATGTCAGCGACAGCACCAGCTACGTCAACACGCTGACCACCAACAAGTCTGATTACCTGAAAATCGCCAACGCCTTCTCGTTTAATACCGATGGCTCGCTGAAGAACGCGACGGCCCAGACCTCCGAGCAGAAAACGGAGATGGAAGATCTCTATCTGGAGGAGGTTCCCAGCACCGAGACCGCCTACCGGGCCGAGCGCGAAGCCGCTTACTACAAGGAAAAGATCGCCACTGTCACCAAGGCCTCGGATATAACAGGGGATTCGCGGCTGTTCAGCTATGTGAAGACAGCGCTGGGCATGGACAAGAACACGCTGAAATCCACCTTTGAGAATATCGTCACCAGCGATCTCAACGACGCCAACAGCTATGCCAATACCCAGGGCAAGGTGAAGGGAGAGTATGCGAAGATCGCTGCCATGTTCAACTTCGACACCAGCGGTAATGCCACGGCTGGAAACGCCCAGAGCGAGACCCAGCTGGCCCAGACCGCCAGCGGCTATATGACCAATTACGATGATCAGGACCAAGCGGATCTCAGCAGCCTAACCACCTATTATTCCACCCAGATGAAATCCATTACCAAGGTTGACGACCTGCTCGGCAATGAGAAAATCTACAATATGGTCATGAAGGCCTATGGTATCGAAACGGACGAGTTTTCCAAGGCGGACCTGAAAAAGGTTCTGACCAGCGATATGAACGATCCCAAGAGCTATGCCAACAAGACCAGGGACGAGCGGCTGATCAGCCTGGCGTCCGCCTTCAATTTCAAGGAGGATGGGACGGCTGATGTGCCGCTTCTGGCCCAATCGGAGCGCACCATTACCGAGGTGGCCAAGGACTATATCGTCCAGAAAACTCGCTTTCTGGAGGGCAAGGAACAGACCGACGCCAAGACCGCGGCGGAGGCGGATTCCAAATATTACCAGGAAAATATCGTCAAGGTCACATCCGTCACCGATTTGCTCAAGGATCGTAAACTGGTGGATTTTGGCCTGACTGCGCAGGGGCTCGACCCGAAAGATGTCAGCGACGACATGCTCAAGCAGTTGTTTTCATCTGATCTCACCGATCCTAAAAGCTTTGCTAACACCCAGGCCGACGAAGGCTATGCGAAATTCGTCGCCTCCTATAATTTCGATAGTAGCGGCAAGATTTCCCAGGAAAATGCCGATGGTGTGCAGAACCGCAGTGAGACCTTTAACACCGAAAATCTCTATCTGCACCAGACCCTTGAAAACGAACAGGGCGAAAGCGACCAGGGTGTGCGCCTTGCCCTTTACTGGGATCGCATGTCGTCGACCATTACCTCGGCCTATGACATTCTCGGCGATACAGCGCTGCTGGAAGTGTTCCGCACCGCCTATAGCCTGCCCAGCGACATGAGCAATATGGATATCGAGCAGCAGAAAAAGGTCATTGAGAAGAAAATGGACCTGAAGGATCTGAGTGATCCTGAAAAGCAGAAGAAATTCCTGCAACGCTTTACGGCCATGTATGACCTAGAAAATAATACCGGCTCCTCGGCCAATGCCGCGCTAACCATTCTCGGTGGCAGCTCCTCGACCAGCGGCATCAGCGCCAGCCTGCTCGAATCGGTCAACAGCCTGTAAAATCTACACGGTCGTTCCCGCTTGCCCCTATCTGTGGTAATCGATATATCTGGTCGGATACATCGATCCAAAAGGGAATATGGGATGAAGGCAGGTTGGAAAATGTTGGCCAAAGCCAGAACGACAATCAGGGATCGGCTGCTGGCGATCCTGATGGCCTTGAGCCTCTTCGTCGCCCCCCAGGCGGTTGCCGCCGACCGTAGCCTGACGGTATTCGCCGCCGCCAGCCTGAAAGAAACGATGAGCAAGATTGCCGATGATTGGAAGGCTGAGACCGGCCGGGAGGTCAAGCTGTCCTTCGCCGCCTCCTCGGCATTGGCAAAGCAGATTGATGAAGGCGCCCCCGCCGACCTGTTCATCTCCGCCGACCTCAACTGGATGGACCATCTCGACCAGGGCGGCGAACTTGTGCCGGGCAGCCGTGTCAACCTGCTGGGCAACCGGATCGTGCTGGTAGCGGCATCGTCGTCCACGGTCACGACAAAAATTGCCCCTGGTTTCGATCTGGCTGGGCTTTTGGGGGGTGAGCGGCTGGCCATGGGCAATGTTTCCTCTGTGCCAGCCGGGGTCTACGGCAAGGCGGCGCTGGAAAATCTCGGGGTGTGGGCGAGTGTCAAGGACAAGGTTGCACAGGCCGATAATGTCCGCGCCGCATTGCTGCTGGTGTCGCGTCAGGAAGCGCCGCTCGGCATCGTCTATGAAACAGATGCCAGGGTTGATCCAGGCGTGAAGATCCTTGACCGGTTCCCGGAAAATTCCCATCCCGCCATCGTCTATCCGGCAGCGGTGCTGAAGGCCTCCACCAATCTCGATGCCAAGGCGTTTCTCGCCTATCTGCAACAGGTGAAAGCTGCGGATGTGTTCAGGACTGCCGGGTTTACGGTGTTGGCGAAGATCAATTGACAAATCCTGTCAACGTGTGGCCCGTAGAGCCATGATTGACGCGCTCTCCGCTGACGAAATCACCGCGATCCTGCTGAGCCTGAAAGTGGCGCTGACGGCGGTTGCGGTCTCGCTGCCGCTTGGCATCGGCATGGCCTGGGTGTTGTCGCGCACCTCTTTCCTAGGCCGCAGCCTGCTGGACGGTGTGGTGCATCTGCCGTTGATCCTGCCGCCTGTGGTCACCGGCTATCTGCTGCTGATCACCTTCGGGCGGCGCGGCGCGGTCGGCGCCTTTCTGGATCAATGGTTCGGGCTGGTGTTTTCCTTTCGCTGGACAGGGGCGGCGCTCGCCTCCGGCATTATGGGTTTTCCCTTGATGGTGCGCGCTATCCGCCTGTCATTGGACGGGGTGGACCGCAAGCTGGAAACGGCAGCAGCCACGCTCGGCGCATCGCCGATCATGGTGTTCTTCACCGTTACCCTGCCGCTGATCCTGCCCGGTATCGCTGCCGGTGCCGTGCTGGCCTTTGCCAAGGCGATGGGTGAGTTTGGCGCGACGATTACCTTCGTGTCGAATATTCCCGGCGAAACCCAGACCTTGTCCGCCGCCATCTATACCTATACCCAGGTGCCGGGCGGCGATGCTGGCGCGCTGCGTTTGACGCTGGTTTCCATCGTCCTTTCGCTGCTGGCGCTGCTTGCCTCCGAGCTGCTGACCCGGCGGCTGACCGTGCGAATGGCGGGCTGATGCTGGAAATTAATATCCGCCACCGGCAGGGAATGTTTGATCTTGAAGCCGATCTTCAACTGGGGCCGGGGTTGACGGCGCTGTTTGGCCCATCCGGATCGGGCAAGACCACGATGATCAATGCCGTCGCCGGGTTGATCCGCCCCGACCGTGGTCGGATCACCTTCGACGGTAGGGTCTGGAGCGATGCGCAGAGCGGCATTTTCCTGCCACCGCATCGCCGCCGGATCGGCTATGTCTTCCAGGAGGCGCGGCTTTTCCCACACTTGAGCGTGCGGGCCAATCTCACCTATGGCCGGTATTTCACCCCGAAAGCCGAACGGCGCGAAGACTTGTCCCGGATCTGCGATCTGCTCGGGATCACCGATTTGCTGGACCGTGTACCTAATGGGCTGTCGGGTGGAGAAAAGCAGCGGGTGGCCATTGCCCGCGCCCTGATGGCGAGCCCGAAACTTCTGCTGATGGACGAACCGCTCTCGGCGCTGGACGCCGCCCTCAAGGCACAGATCCTGCCTTATATCGAGCGGATTCGCGATGAGGCAGGGGTGCCGATCCTCTATGTCAGCCATGCGGTTGAGGAAGTCACCCGGCTGGCCAGCCGGGTGGTCACGATGAGCAAAGGCCGCGCAGCAAGGGTGGACGCGGGCGAGGGGGCTTTGCTTCATCTGCCAAGGCTCGGCGACAGCCGCCCCGGTAGCTTTCTGCATGCCCATGTCTGCGGCCACGCCCGCGAAGAAGGCCTGACGCTGGCGACAAGCCCTGCGGGTCCGCTCTACCTGAAATATGCCGATCTACCCATTGGCACCCCGATCCGCCTGTTCGTCGCCGCCAGCGATTTGGTGCTGGCAACCGGCGAGACAGGCCAGCTCTCCACCCTCAATCGTTTGTCAGGCCGGGTACAGGCGATTTTCGAGGCTGGCCCCGGCATCGTCATCAGGGTCGATTGCTCCGGCCAGGTCATCGACGCCGAAATCACCCGCCGCTCGCTGAACGCTCTGGATCTGGCACCCGGCAAGCCGGTTTCGGTGCTGTTCAAGGCGGTCTCGGTGGAGGCCGGAGGTGTTTATCGTGAGGCGACACAGTGAGATGATCGCTGACGTGAAGCGATCTTGTCCCTCTGTGGCTCATCAGCGATTTTCACTGGCTTGGCTTGGCTTGGCTTGCTTTGCCTGACGCTTGTTCTTCAGCTCGCAGCCTTTTGGGCGATAAAGCCACACCACGCCTTACCCTCTCTCGGGAAACGCATCCATGGGCGCATGATCCGGGTCCGTTCGCCAAAGAACTGTTTAAGGCTATAGGTGACGCCGCCTTTCCCGCTTACCGTAAAGTCGTTGCCTTCCGCCCAGCACAGGTTCCACTGATGGAAGCCCTGCCATTTCTCGGCGACGGCCTCGTCGGCGAAGCCATGGACAATCAGGAAGCCTCCGGGCTTGGTCACCTTAAGCATTTCATCCAATCCAACCAGAGGATTGGCGACGTGATCGAGCGCATTGCGAATATGCGTGACGTCGAACTCATCAGCGCCGAACGTCTGACTGAGTTCCTCGACAGGACACGCCACCGGCAGAACGAGCCCCGTATATTTGGTCGGGTCCCATAGCGTGATATAATCATCTGCGAGAGGGTCTGCCGCGTGCAACTCGACCTTCTCTCCGGCAAAGCTACGCGAGAACATGCTCACTGGACCTGACCCGATGTCGAGCACCTTCGGCACAAGGCCGTGCACATTCTGTGCAACCGCGTATCCTTTGATGAACAGCTCTACATCCGCATCAATTTCAGGGTTAGGTTCACGGACGCAAAAGTTATCGATGAACCTCTCGCTTCGGCAAAACTCGCGCCAAAAGTTAATTTCGTCCTCGCGCCCGGCATCGCGAAGCGATTGGGAGATAGTTTCAATATTTTCGGTATCGCGGAGTTTTCCAGTCAGTGTTCTCAGCAAGCCCATTACAATCCCCCTCTGTTGTCCGAGGATTTATCATTCGAATGGGTCGAGGTGAAGTGAGGTTTTGGATAATTTAAGTATAGTTATAACATATAATCAATTGTATTTAAATGAAAAGAACGACTATAGAATAGATATTGGATAAGTTGGCTGAGGTTGTTGACGAAAAATTAGACTTTACCTACGGTAGATTTGTTGTTCGGTATAAAATGGCAATGACCGATAGCGGTATGCGTCTCCATCACCCGGACGTTGGCATAGGCTTCGCCGCCATCGCCTCCAGCCAGGCGAGATCCTCGGCCAGTGTGTTGCGGATAGTGGCATCCATAGCTAGCGCCCGCGCCAGCAACGCCTCGCCAAAGGGTGTGAGAGCAGCGCCGCCGCCGCTTTTGCCGCCGTGGCGGGTGGCGATGGACGGCTCCCTGAACATCCGGTTGATTTCGTCGGCCAAAAGCCAGGCGCGGCGGTAGGACATGCCCATGGCAGCGCCCGCCGCGCGGATCGAGCCATGCTGGCCAATCAGCCGCAGCAATTGCACCTTGCCCGGCCCTAGCCGCGCGCCATTGGCCAGATCGATCCTAAACAGCACCTTGTCTGATGCCGGGCGCGGATCGTCGTGGGAAGGCACTGTGTCCGCCATCAGCCGGGCACCACCTTGCCCGGGTTCATGATGCCAGCCGGGTCGAAGGCCTGCTTGATGCGGGTCATCAGCACGGTTTCGATGTCCGGTCTTGTCTGCGCCAATTCCTGGCGTTTCAGCTGGCCGACGCCGTGTTCGGCCGAAATCGAGCCGCCATGGGCGCGGACGATATCATGCACGACCTTATTGATTTCGCGCCAGCGGCCAATGAACTGCGCCTTGTCAGCGCCGATCGGCTGGCTGATGTTATAATGGATATTGCCATCGCCCAGGTGGCCGAACGCGCAAACCCGCGCGCCGGGCATGGCGGCGAGCACGGCTGCTTCCGCTTGCCGCATGAAGGCTGGAACCTGGGCAATTGGCACGGAAATATCGTGCTTGATCGAGCCGCCTTCCGGCTTTTGCGCATCCGACATGCTTTCACGCATGTGCCAGAGCGCCTTTTGCTGCGCCACCGAACCGGCGACCACGGCATCTTCAATCAGCCCGGCCTCTACGCCCTGTTCCAGCACGTCATGCAGCATGGTTTTCGCCGTCTCCGCCGCATCGGATGTGGCAATATCGACCAGCACATACCAGTCATGAACGGAGGCCAGCGGATCACGGACATTGGGAATGTGGCGGCTGGTGAAATCGACGCCGATGCGCGGCATCAGCTCGAAACCGGTCAGGGCTGGCCCGCAGAGCGCGCTGGCCTTTTCAAACAGCGCCAAGGCTTCCACCGGTGATTTCAGCCCGACGAAGGCGACTTCATGACCAAGCGGCTGCGGATAGAGTTTCAGCACGGCTCCGGTAATCACCCCCAGCGTGCCTTCTGCGCCGATAAACAGGTCGCGCAGGTCATAGCCGCTATTGTCCTTTTTCAACCGCCGCAAGCCATTCCATATCTCGCCGGTCGGCAGCACCACTTCGAGGCCCAGGCATAGTTGGCGCATATTGCCATAGACCAGCACGGCGGTGCCGCCAGCATTGGTGGCGAGATTGCCGCCGATCCGGCAGGAGCCTTCCGAACCGAGCGACAGCGGAAACAGCCGGTTGACGTCGGCGGCTGCCTTCTGGATGTCGGCCAGAATGCAGCCCGCATCGGCGACGATCACATTGCCGACCGGATCGACCTCGCGCACCGTGTTCATCCGCTCCAGCGACAGAAGAATATCGCTGGAATTGTCGCGTGGCACCTGTCCGCCGACCAGACCGGTGCCGCCACTGACCGGCACGATCGGGCTTTTCGTCTCGCTGGCCAGTGCCAGGATCCTGGAGACTTCTTCGGTGGAGCCGGGCTTTAGCACCAGCGGCGAGGCACCATGGTAAAGGCCACGATTTTCGGTGAGATAGGGGGTGATATCAGCCTGATCGGTCAAGGCATTTGTGGGGCCGACAATGGCGATGAACCGCTCGAGCAGGGCGGCGGAAAGGGGCATGTCAGTCATGGCATCTCGTCCTTGTTATTCTATCGCCGCACACCATCATCACGTGGTGCAGCCATCATCGTGGTGCAGCGGCCCGCTCCAGCCGGTCATTGATTGCATCTCCCAGCCCATGGGTGGGAATGGCGGCGAAGGCAATGCGGGCAGCGCCGCTGGCATCGGCCCGCTTCATGAAGCTGAACAGATTGGCGGCGGCTTCAGTGAGGTCGCCATCTGCACTCAAATTGAGCACGAGGGCAGCCTTTTCAAGCCCTTGCGGGACGGCGGAGCCAAAAGTGATCACCGCCTCATCGGCAAAAACCGAGGTTACATTCAGCCGCACGGCAGCCTCCGGGGCATAATGGGAGGCCAGCATGCCCGGCGCCTCGATGATCGCGCCTGCCTTTTGCGGGCGGATCACCCGCAACCCCGTTGCGTCTTCCACCGCCTCAACCGAAAGCCCGCCGGGCCGCAGCAGCCGGATCTGGCCGTCTTCTACCTTCAGAATGGTGGATTCGACCCCGACACCCGCCGCTTCGGCATCGAGGATCAGCGGGATTTTCGCCCCCAGATCCTCCTCAACATGGGCAGCTGTCGTCGGGCTGATCTTGCCCGACGTATTGGCGCTTGGGGCGGCCAGCGGCTTGCCGAAGGCGGCGATCAACGTGGCAGCAAAGCCCAGGGGCATGCGCAGGCCAACCGTGTCCAGCCCGGCAGTTGCCAGCGGATGAATGGCGCAGTGTGGGGCTAGCGGCACGATCAGTGTTAGCGGCCCCGGCCAAAACCGCTCCGCCAATTGCCGCGACAAGGGATCGAAAACCCCGTAGCGCTCGGCCATGGCGAGGTCGGCGACGTGGCAGATCAGCGGATTGAACTGCGGGCGGCCCTTGGTCTCGTAAATCCGGGTGATGGCCTGCGGATTGGTGGCATCCGCCGCCAGCCCATAGACGGTTTCTGTCGGCATGGCGATCACTTCCCCGGCCCCTAGCAGGGGCAGGGCGGCACGGATGGCCGGTTCGGGGGATGTGATGACGGAGAGACGCTGTGCCATGCCTGCCTAATTATCGCTGTTTCCCCGGTGAAATAGCCTGACCCGGCCCCCGGAGCAAATGACTTTTATGAACGCGCCTCCATCTTGCAGGCCTGCTTTTCACAGTCTCTTCACCAATCCATAAAATTTTAAATACAGCTGTAACCGAAAGAAAGAAGTGTCGCGCTACTCTGCGTTCAATCAATGATTCGATGTGGGGAAGCATCCGATGCAGCCTATGAAAAATCCGGCCTCCAGCATTGCACTGCGTGTTGCGACTGCCATGCATCAGATGGGGATCGAGGGTCTGCCGCGCAATTACGAACTGGTCTATGAGGCCTATTCCGGTAGCAATCCGGATCTGGTGCGCGAGTTCATTGCGCTCGGCAAGGTCAAGACCCAGGATGCGCTGGACGCACTCGGTCGCAAATATCTGCCCCATCACCATGAAGACGGTCTTCTGGCCCGTCATAATAACAAGGTACGTGCCGAAATGAGCAGCTTCATCAGCCTGCTCAACCAGGAAAAACTGTCGCTGACCGATTATGGCCGCCTGATCGGCGACGCCACCAAGGGCATCCTGACCGACACCGATCTCGGCAATCCGGAACTCAGCCGCTCCATTCAGGCGCTGAAGGCCGCCACCGACCAGCGCGTTGCTGAAAACAGCAATGTCGTCAAAACCGTGGTGGAAAAGACCGAGCAGCTCGCCGATGTGCAGCGCGAGGCCGATCAGGTGGAACAGGCGAAATTCGTCGATCCGCTGACCGGCATGGGCAGCCGCCGTGCCTTTAATAAAGCCTTGGCAAAGGTCTATGCCAATCCGGCCCTGCCGACGCTGTGCGGTCTGGCGGTCGGTGAAATCGACGATTTCGCCAAGCTTGCTGATCATCTCGGCCCAACCGTCACCGAACGCTTCATCAAGCAGATCGCCAAGGTGGTGAAGGCCGTGGCTGGCAAGGACGACCTCGCCTGCCGCTTCGATGGCAGCCGCTTCGGCCTGTTGTTCTACACGTCCGACCAGGACGAAATCAGCCGCATCGTCAACGCCGTGCGTGTCAAGCTGAAGGCCACCGCTGTGGTCAATGCCGGCTCTAACGGCTCACTCGCCGCACTCACCATGTCCTTCGGCATCTGCCTTTCCGAACAGGCCCCCAACGCTTTCGACTTGATGAGCTATTCCGAACGTGCCCTCACGGCCTCCAAATCCTCCGGCGGCGATACCGTGACCCTCTATGGCGTGACAGAAAACAGCTATGTGCCGAAGGATTGGCTGATCTACAAGCCGCATGTGGTGTGATGTAACAGTCTATCCAATAATCGCCGCTCGCCGTCTGCAAATGGCAATTTCTCCGCTTGACTGCTTCATTCGCATTTCCAAACGGAAAACCGCTTCGCACTTTTCCTGGAATGCTTGTACTCACGTACATTAAGTACGCTCCGTTCCGGTTCTCAAAATCACCATTTTCGCCAGGCCAGCAGCAATTCTTGAACAGACTGTAAAACCCCCGCTTAAACGGCGGGTGACAGAGCAATTGCCTATAGCATCAGGCTGAAAAGTCGATGTGCCAACCTAAAGTCTGTCAGGTACAGATTGAACCAGACAGACTTTAGGTTTCTTTGTTTTCGGTTGTCTTTTCGAGAAGACCGGTTGCCAATTTTTCCCGGCGAAACTCTATTGGCCCGCATATTTGCGGCTTGTTTCTTCTGTATCGCGATACGTCCTCATTTCAGAGGGTATTCAGTTTGCTGCGCACCGCTCCCGCAGCAAATAACGCTATAAGTGCAAAATAATTTAGCATCTCCTGTTTTGAGTGCATTAAATTAAGAGATGCTTAAGTTAATGTTTCCAATATTGGGTTGTTGCAGATGCATCTGCACGTTTTGAGCGTTTCTTGAAATTGAGTGGTCTGCTTTATGACAATGCAGGCACCCTGTTGTCCGGATGGAATGAGAGCCAGCCCGCAACGGCAAATCGGCAAAGAGGCTCTATCGGCCTTGAACCATCATCTGCGTTTGATGATCCGTTTGGCTGGGGGCCAGCGGATATATCTATGCTGTGATTTTCTGATTTTGCGGGTCTTTCACACATCGCACCGTTCGTCTGTGGTCGCAGTCGCGGGGCTAGCTTTTGTCATCATGGGTGGGGGCGGTCAGCCCTATACGGGGAAAGACAATGTCGTTTTTATCAAATATCACCATCGCAAAGAAGATCTACATTGCCTCGGGGCTTGGCGTGGCCATGGTTGTGGGCATGGTTGCCAACCAGCAATGGACGAACAGCACGATCAAGGCAGCGCAGGATATTGTCGCGCGTGAACAGACAATTCTCGATGGTATTAGTGCCAGCGAAAAAGCATTCGTAGAGATGAAGAGCGGCGTGCGCAACATCATGCTCGCGCCCACCGTCGGGGAGGTTGATGCCGAGCTGGCCGCGGTGAATAAATCAGCCCTCAACGGTCAAAACAGTCTGAAAGAGGCGATGCGCGTTGCGGTAAATGCGGATGCCTTGCAGGCTATTTCGACAGGCCTCGGTGATTATGCAACGGCTTCCATCAAGATCAAGGATTTCGTCAAAGAGCAGCGGGCGCAACAAAGTCAGGACCTCGTTGCGCTGACTGCCCGCCGTGATCAATATACCAGACCGATTACCTCAAAACTCAACGAGTCCATTCAAAGCGCGGTTGCGGCGTCCCGCAAGGTCACGACGGATGCCCGCAGCTCTCTTCAGGCGACGGAAGCACGCTCCGAGACCATCAACGGCACGATCCAGATCCTGATTGTGCTGGTGCTGATTGCAACGGCTTTCGTGCTGCGCAGCACCGTGGTGATACCGATCAAATTGCTGGTTGAAGCCATGAACAGGCTCTCCTCGGGCGATACAAGCCGTAGGGCAGATTTTGGCCCACGGGGCGATGAAATTGGCCTGATGTGCGATGCCGTTGAGGTTTTCCGCGAAGATGCCGTTGCCAAGCGCCAGCTGGAGGCAGAGGCCGAAACCAACCGCCGCCGTGCTGAACAGGAGCGTATCCAGACGCAGCTGAAGGCTGAGGAAGACGCCCGCGAACGCCTGATGATTGCAACCTCAGGTCTGGCCGCAGGTCTGCGGCGCTTGGCCAGTGGCGATCTGACGGTTGAGCTGCGCGAAGCCTTTTCAGAAGAGTTTGAAAGCCTGCGGCAGGACTTTAATCAATCGGTGCGCACGCTGGGTGAAACCATGGGCGCTATCCTCGACTCTGTCAGCAACATCAATAACGGTTCCACGGAGATTGCGTCTGGCGCGGGTGATCTCTCTAAACGCACGGAGCAGCAGGCGGCAGCCCTTGAAGAAACCTCCGCCGCGCTGGATGAAATCACCGTGAATGTCTCCAACTCGGCCAAACGCACCCAGGAAGCCCGCGCCGTGGTGATTGAGGCCAACAAGGCAGCCCGCCAATCTGGCCAGGTGGTGGCCAACGCCGTCGATGCCATGCAGCGCATCGAGGCATCTTCCAGCCAGATCTCCAACATCATCGGGGTGATCGACGAAATTGCCTTCCAGACCAACCTTCTGGCCCTGAACGCTGGTGTCGAAGCCGCCCGTGCAGGCGAAGCGGGCAAGGGCTTTGCAGTGGTGGCCCAGGAAGTGCGCGAACTGGCGCAACGCTCGGCGCAGGCCGCCAAGGAAATCAAGGAACTGATCCGCAATTCCTCCGACGAAGTGGGCAACGGTGTTACCCTCGTGCGTGATACGGGCAATGTCCTTAAAACCATCGAAGACTACGTCTCCACCGCCAACGGTCATATGGACGCCATCGCAACCTCGGCGCAGGAACAATCCGTGGGCCTCACCCAGGTCAACAGCGCCGTCAACCACATGGACCAGATGACCCAACAAAACGCCGCCATGGTCGAAGAAACCACCGCCGCCAGCGCCTCGCTGGCAGGCGAGGTGAACAAGCTTCGCCAATTGCTGGGACAGTTCCAGATTGGCCGGAGTGCCGGGAATTCCAGCATGTCCTATGCGGCGTGAAGGTCGTGTGAAGGGCGGAAACGTCGGGGCGTTTTTTGATGCGGTTATAATGCGCTGATGACGTTACCAGAAATGGCAACAATTGACCCGCCATCCGATGCTATCGGATTGGCGGGTCTTGTCGTTGCGGATAGCCTGCTGATATTTGCCGGTCTCGTGATGTCTATCCTGCGGATGTTACGGCGGCCGCAATCTCATGATCCCGTGTTTTGCAGTCTGATGAACAACCACGCAATCGCTAGCACCCAAATCACCCCATGTCGCAATCCATATCTGCGATGTCGTAGGCCAAGGCGGCGTAGGTGGCGCGCTTGTGGCTAGATGGGAAAAGCTCAAATACTCTGAAAAACAATGGTTCTGATCCGAATGATGGTTTAGAATCGAGGTTTGAAGGTATGGGCGGGTTATGAGGCATAGGTCGCGCTGTGCTGTCGCAGGTAGGCGGGTATCTCCCCTTTCTTTCGATGCTCCCGCGCCGGTTGGAAAACGAGGGTATCATGGATATTCACAGCACCGTTCTGCGCCAGCTGAAAAATCGCCGCGAAGGCTATAGTCTGGAACAGCCCTTCTATATCGACAAAGATTACTTCAAGCTCGATATGGAATTGATCTGGTATCGTGACTGGCTGTTCATGGGCCATGATTGCGAAATTCCGCGCGCCGGTAATTATTTTACCGTGCAGATTGGCGATTATCCTGTCGTGGTCGTGCGCGGGCGCGACGGTTTGATCCGTGCTTTCCACAATACCTGTCGCCATCGCGGCCACCGGGTCTGCACGCAGGAGCGCGGCGCGTCGGCAAAGCTCGTCTGTCCCTATCACCAGTGGACCTATGATCTGGATGGCTCGCTGGTGTTTGCCCGCCAGATGGGCGAGGATTTCGACAAGAGCCAGCATGGCATGAAGCCGGTCGCCTGCGAAAGCTTTGGCGGCTATATCTTCATCTGTCTGGCAGAGGTGCCGGAGGATTTCGCCAGCTTCCGCACCACAGCCTTGCCCTATCTTCAGCCGCACCGGCTTACCGAAGCCAAGATTGCCCATCGCAATACGATCATTGAAAAGGGCAATTGGAAGTTGGTCTGGGAAAACAACCGGGAATGCTACCATTGCGCTGGCAATCACCCGGAACTGTGCCGCACCTATCCGGAAGCGCCAAGCGCTACCGGCGTGCAAGGCGCGGGCGATGATCCTGTGATTACTGAGCACTGGCAGCGCTGCGAGGCGGCAAACCTGCCCAGCGCCTTCACCATGCATCAGAGCGGCCAGTTTCGTGTGGCCCGCATGCCGCTGGTTCAGGATGCCGAAAGCTATACGATGGACGGCAAGCGGGCCGTCAAGCGTCCGTTGTCGGATGATGTCACCATTTCCCATATCGGCACGATGCTGATGTTCCACTATCCGACCACCTGGAACCATCTGCTTGGCGACCACGCCATCACCTTCCGGGTGCTGCCGCTGAGCGCCGAGGAAACCGCCGTCACCACCACCTGGCTGGTGCATAAGGATGCGGTGGAGGGCGTGGATTACAATCTCCACGACCTCACCCATGTCTGGAACATGACCAATGACCAGGACCGCTCGATTGTCGAGGAAAATGCCTTCGGCATCCGCTCTCCCGCTTACGAGCCCGGTCCCTATTCGCCGGATCATGAGGGCGGCGTCATGCAGTTCGTCGAATGGTATGCGAATTTCATGGTGGACCGTCTCGATGGCGAAACTGCCTCGCGGAAATCCCCCCTGTCGGTCGTGGCCTGATCATGGCGGTGGACAAGATCTATCGGCATGTCGATGAGATGCGGCCCTGGTCGGACCGGGAGCATCTGCTGGAATGCGTCGCCTGGACGCCGGAAGCGCCTGACGTGATGACCTTCACCTTCAAATCGGATAGGCCGGGCCATTGGTTCCGCTACCTGCCCGGTCAGTTCGTGACGCTGGAGCTGCCTGTCGGTCCAGAGCCTGTGATGCGCACCTATACGCTATCCTCCAGCCCGTCGCGGCCCTATACGGTGGCTGTGACGGTCAAGGCGCAGAAGGACAGTATCGGCACCCGCTGGATGTTTGAAAATCTCAAGCCGGGCATGAAGATCAAGGCCTTCGGCCCGCTCGGCGATTTCTCCTATGTGAAGCATCCAGGCGAGAAATATCTGTTCATCTCGGCAGGCTCCGGCATTACCCCGATGATGTCGATGATCCGCGACATGGCCGACCGCCAGCCCGATAGCGACATCGCCTTCATCCACTGCGCCCGCTCGCCTGACGACATTATTTTCCGCTGGGAACTGGAATATAAGGCCCGTTATCTGCCCTTCTTCCAGCTTGGCTTCATTGTTGAGCAATTGCAGCGCTCACAGCTCTGGTCGGGTCTGCGCGGCTTTATCGACAAGGCGAAAATCGGCCTGTTGGCACCGGATTTTCTGGACCGCACGGTGTTTTGCTGCGGGCCGGAACCGTTCATGGCAACAGTCCGGGAATCGCTGGCCGGTGCCGGGTTCGACATGAGCCGTTACCACGAGGAAACCTTCCAGCCGGTGGCGCCCGAGCCGATGGTCGTGGTGGCCGATCCCACAGGCGAGGTGAAGCCGCATAAGGTCGCCTTCACGCTGGCTGGCAAGGAAGCGCTGTGCGAGCCGGGCTTTACCGTGCTGCAAGCCGCCCGCTCCATCGGCGTGCGCATCGGCGCCGCCTGCGAATCCGGCCTGTGCGGCACCTGCCGGGTGATGAAGTTGTCGGGTGAGGTGGAAATGAACCACAATGGCGGCATTCTCGATGACGAAATCGAGGAAGGCTATATCCTCGCCTGCTGTTCGCGCCCGACAGGCGATATTGAAATCGAGGTCTGATCCGAAGGATCGGTCCTCGCTTGTCTTACAGTCTGTTCAAGAATTGCTGCTGGCCCGGCGAAAATGGTGATTTCGAGAACCGGAACGGAGCGTACTTAAGGTACGTGAGTACCGGAAGCGCAGAAATTGCAATTTGCAGACGGCCAGCGGCGATTATTGGATAGACTGTTACATGCTGGCGATGATCTTGCGCAGTGCCGAGGTGCGAGCGCCCAAGAGCAGCACGTTTTTCAGCGCCACTTTCGGATCGCTGGTGCGAAACAACAGGCCGTCTTCGCGGATCGAGCGATCCACGGTCATTTCGCGTTTGGCCTTGTCGGGTTTCAGCGCCACGGCAAAATACATCCGACCATATTGCGGCGTGATTTTGCGGAAGAAACTATCCTCGCCGCCGACCTCGGCATTGAAATTGGCGAAGTAGAAAGCCCATTTCACATCGGCATATTGGGCGAAATTCGACCGTGATGCCGTGACATGACAGTAACCCAGATGCGGAATATCCTGAAGTGTCTGATGGAATAGCAATTTGGGAAAGCGGATAGACTTGTGAAAGCCGTTGATGCGCTGATGGGTGGTCTCTGCTGCCGCTTCCAGCCGCTTGGCCGTGCGCACTGCCACTTCCTCGTGGGTCAGATAGCGCTTTTCGTCGGCCAGCCAGTCATCCTCGTCGCGGATGATCTTGCCGGTCCGCAGAAATTCGCTGTGGGCGGCCTTGGGCCGCTTGTTTTCGAGAGCCGGAGTTTTTGGGGCCGCATAATATCGCAGTTTGGACATCGAACGCACTCTCCACACAAAGGATGACGAGCTGCCGCATTGGCTGTCGTCCAAGTGAATGACCGGATACAAGTAAATTACCGGATGCTTGTTAAAAGAAACTTTCCCAAGCTTTAGGCCGGCTGCGTTTCGCGAGGCTTGTCTGGCAGCGGACAGGCGAGTGGCAGATGTATTAATCGCCGGTTCATCCGCACCTGGCTAGGGTGAGGGCAATAAGGGCAAGTATTGCCGTTCCGTGTCATGTGTCCAACAAGTGTGATGAGGCGTGATCTGGACAGGCGAGCTTCTCCTCCCTATCTCTATTGATCATATGGAGACGACGATCATGACCTTCATCAAGCGAATTGCAGTGGCCGGTACGGTATTGGCTGTTCTGGCAACATCTTTTATATCCGCAGATGCCATGCCTCTGAACACTTTGCAGCCAGTGGTGCAATCTGCGGTGCCGGTGGAACAGGTTCAATGGCGCGGCTATGACGATGACTATCGTCCAGGTCCGGGCTATTACCGTGGCTACCGGGGTTACGATGGCCCGCGCCCCGGCTATCGCCGTCATCATGACGGTCATTGGTATCCACTAGCAGCCTTTGCCGCGGGTGCGCTGATTGGTGGCGCTATCGCCTCGCAGCCACGCCCGGCGCCTGTTGCACCGGCCTATAGCAATGGCGTCAATCCGCGCCATTACGATTGGTGTGCCGGTCGCTACCGCAGCTATGATCCCTACAGCAATACGTTCGTGACCTATAGCGGCGTGCGCCAGCAGTGCTATTCGCCTTACTATTAAGCGAAATTCTTCACTGATAAAACGCCCGGTGCTGGTTGCGCCGGGCCTCTTGCGTTTCAGAGAATTCTGGCGCGTTTCAGAATAAACCAGGCGAGGAAAATTGATCCGAGGATGAAGGCAATCGCATAGGCCGATCCTTCTGGCCCGCTGGTAAAGGGCAAATGCGAGGTGTTCATCCCGAAAAAGCCTGTGACCAGCGAGGGCGGCAGCAGAAAGGCCGTCATCAGTGACAGGATGTAGAGATGACGGTTGGTCTCGGAGGAGAGCTTGCTATCGATTTCTTCATGCAATAGCCGGGCGCGCTCATGCAGGGCATAGACATCGTGGTCGGCGGCTTCCAGCCGGTTGGTCAGACGGCTCGCCACATCTTCGAAACCGGCGGGCATTTCGTCCTCGTCCACGGCATTGGCGCGCCGCATCATACTCAGCATGCCCCGCAAATGCCGATGCAGTCGCACGATCACCCGGCGTAGCGGCGCAAGCTGGGTGCGCTCGTCGCGCATGTCCTCATCATAGACGACGTCTTCGATGCGGTTGATCTCTTCCATCAGTTCCAGCACCAGCGCCATGATACCGCGCTGAAACTCCGCCACCAGCACTTCATAGACCTGCATGGGGGAGGCGAATTTCGCCGGGTTTTTCTCAATGGCACCGCGCAGAATATCCACCGAGCGGATCGGTTGTAGCCGTGTGGTGATGATGAACCGATCCGAAAGCGCAAAATGTAGCCAGCCGATGTCCCGGGTGTCGGCGGCAAATTCGCGCTGAAAATCCACCAGCGTCCCATAGATCAGCTGCTCGTCCACCGAGAGTGCCGCGTGATGTTCGTGATTGATCAGGGCGGCGCGGGCTGCTTCGCTCAGGCCCGGAAACTGTTCGATAAAGCCGGGCACCCGCACGTCGGCAAGATTGAGGTGCAGCCAGAGAAACCCTTGTTCCGGCATCAGGCCCGTCAGCGTCGCATCCATCGGTAGGCGGGTGGCGCTCTGGTGGCGAGCGTCGATATGATAGGCCCAAACCAGACCGGGAATAGGGCTCGTCGCTGTCAGCATGGTACCGAACTTCCTCGCATCGCGTCTCATACACTTTTGGCCACCGGCTGTGCCTACGCTATATGCGCCGATTGTGACGCCCGGATCAACAGCGCGCATGGCCCGAATGAGCTTGCGATTTATTGACGTTTACGTAAAAATCAATTAGCTGAAGTATCAGGAACTATCCGGGTCGGGAGTGGCCCGCTGCAAGCCGGGATTTGACGGAGGAGAACGCGATGTACAAGGCCCCCGTGGAGGAGATTGCCTTTACCTTGAAACAGGTTGCCGGCATGGCGCAGGCGTTGGAAGAGGGCCGGTTCGGCGACCTTTCCGAGGATTTGACCGATGCCATTCTGGAAGAGGCTGGCCGGTTTGCCGCCAATGAGATCGCACCGCTGGCCGCAAATGGCGACCGGCAGGGCACGAAACTGGTGGATGGCAAGGTGCACTTGCCGGATGGCTGGGCGGATCTCTATCGTCGCTGGGCCGAAGGTGGTTGGAACGGGCTGGTGGCCGAGGAGCGCTATGGCGGCCAGGGCCTGCCACATCTGCTCAATGTCGCAGCACTGGAAATGTGGAATTCCGGCTCCATGGGCTTTGCACTGGGGCCAGTCCTGACCATGGGCGCTTCAGAGGCATTAACGGCCCATGGCAGCGAGGCATTGAAGGAAAAATTCCTGCACAGAATGGTCTCCGGTGAATGGATGGCCAGCATGAATCTCACCGAACCCCATGCAGGCTCTGATCTGGGTGTGATGAAAACCCGCGCCGAGCGCCAAGACGATGGCACCTATCGGATTTTCGGTCAGAAGATTTACATCACCTGGGGCGAACACGACGCTACAGACAATATCATCCATCTGGTTCTGGCACGGCTTCCCGATGCGCCTGCGGGTACGCGCGGCATCTCGCTGTTTCTGGTGCCGAAATTCCTGGTGAATGACGATGGCTCGCTTGGTGCGCGCAATGACCTGTTTTGCCATTCGCTGGAGCATAAGCTGGGCATTCACGGCTCTCCCACCTGCACGATGATTTTTGGCGATGGCCGGTTTGGCGATGATCCGGGCGCGATTGGCTATGTGATTGGTGAGGAAAACAAGGGTCTGGCCTGCATGTTCACGATGATGAACAATGCGCGGCTGGCCGTCGGCATGCAGGGCGTGGCGATTGCCGAAGCCGCCACCCAGCTTGCCACCGCTTATGCGCGGGAGCGCACCCAGGGCAAGGCGCCGGGCTGGACCGGTGCGGGCATGAGCCCGATCATCGAGCACCCGGATGTGGCCCGCACGCTTTTGACCATGAAGGCGCTGACCCAAGGGGCGCGGGCCATCTGCTATTCCTGCGCCCATGCCATCGACATGAGCCATCATAGCGAAGGCGATGAGGCCCGCCACTGGCAGGCGCGTGCTGCGTTTTTGACGCCGATTGCCAAGAGCTTTGCCACCGATATCGGCGTCGATGTCGCCTCGATGGGCATTCAGGTGCATGGCGGCATGGGCTTTATCGAGGAAACGGGCGCTGCCCGTCTGCTGCGTGACGCCCGCATCGCCCCGATCTACGAAGGCACCAACGGCATTCAGGCCATCGATCTCGTGGTGCGCAAGCTGCCGCTGGCCGAGGGCGCGCATGTGCGTGGCTTCCTCAGCGAGTTGAAAGCCCTTGCCGTTGCTGTGGACGCCAGCAACCGGCCCGGATTCGGCGAAACGGCGACCCGGCTGCTTGCCGCGATCCGCGATCTCGAAGATGCGACGGAATACCTGTTGGCCCGGTTAGGCGAAGGCGCGCAAGCCGAAGCCCTTGCTGGCGCAACGCCCTATCAGCGGCTGTTTGGCCTGACCCTGACCGGCGCCTATCTGGCCAAGGGGGCGTTGGCGCAGGGGGAAGACGACAAGCGCGTGGCGCTTTGCCGGTTCGTGGCCGAAAACCTCTTGGGCGAGAGTTCCGGCCTGAAACAGGCGGTGGTCGGCGGTGGGGCTAGTCTTGTCGCTGCCCGCGCTGTGCTGGAGGCCTAAATCATGAGCGAGCATATCCTTGTCGAGCGGCCCGAAACCCATCCCGGCGTGCTGGTCATCCGCTTCAATCGACCGGATAAGAAAAATGCCATTACCGAGGCGATGTATCACAGCATCACCGCCGCCCTGAATGAGGCGCAGGCCGATGACACGGTGCGTGTCGTCGCGTTTCTTGGAACCGAAGGCTGTTTTACCGCAGGCAATGACATGGGGGATTTCCTAGCCTATGCCCTGTCGGACGGAAGCAAACTTCCGGCGGCCGCTCTCGTGCTGCGGGCTTTGGTGGCGACGGAAAAGCCGCTGGTATCCGGCGTCGATGGTCTGGCCATCGGCATCGGCACCACCCTCAACATGCATTGCGACCTGACGATTGCCTCCAGCCGCAGCCTGTTCAAGACGCCGTTCGTCGATCTGGCGCTGGTGCCGGAAGCGGCTTCCAGCCTGCTTGCGCCACTTGCCATGGGCCACCAGCGCGCTTTCGCGCTTCTGGCGCTGGGGGAAGGGTTTTCAGCCGAGCAAGCGCGCGAGGCCGGGTTGATCTGGAAAGTGGTTGAGCCGGATGCAGTCGAGCGCGAAACCCTGGCGCTCGCCGCAAACCTTGCCAAAAAGCCGCCTCAGGCCCTGAAAATAGCCAGAGACCTGCTGCGCGGCGACCGCAGCCTAGTTCTGGCCCGCCTGGACGAAGAACTGGCCCATTTTGCTGCCCAACTGAAAAGCGCCGAGGCACGGGCGGCGTTCGAGGCATTTCTGGCGCGCAAGTGATTGTCGGGAACCCCGCCTGCATCAACGCATTTTCAACGACCTTCGTATAAAAGGTCATCGATATGGATGTGGGAAGGATAAAGACAATGCGTTTCGCAATGATAATCCGGGCGGTAACCATCCTTTTGCTGATGGGGACGGGCATAGCCGTTCCGCAAGCCTCTGCCGATGACCGGCTTTCCGGACCGCCTCTCATTCAGCTTGCTCAGGCGCAGCCGGATACGATCAACCGCAATCTTCCGCAGCAGGGTGGCAATGTCCGTCCGCCGCGTTATGTGTGCATCATCAAGCCACCGGCCAGCGATGCGGGTGCTGGTCGCTATTCCTGCCCCGCCAGTCCGGGCCGGGTCGGGGAGAGCTGCCGCTGCGCCAATGTGGTTGGCAGCGGCAAGCTGCGGCAGTATTGAATTCATCGGAGGAAGACTGTCAGCCCTTCGTCAGAGCCACCACCACCTCGACATGCGGCGACCAGAGGAATTGGTCGATGGGCGTCACAGCCGTAATGCGGTAGCCGCCAGCCATCAGGATCGACAGGTCGCGGGCCAGCGTCAATGCATTGCAGCTGACGGCAACGATGGTTTTCACCTGGGAGCGGGCGAGTTCCGCGCACTGTTCCTCGGCTCCGGCCCGTGGCGGGTCGAAGACCACGGCATCCAGCCCCTTCAGTTCCGAAACCATCAGCGGGCGGCGGAACAGATCGCGCTTTTCGGCCTTGATCGGTTTTAAACCCTTGGTGTTGCGAGCCGCCAGATCCAGCGCTTTCACCGCCTTTTCATCGGATTCGACGGCGAGAACCTGGGCCTGACGGGCCAATCGCAGGGCAAACGTGCCGATCCCGCAAAACAGATCCGCCACCCGCTTGGCTTTGCCGACATGGTCGAGCACCAGGGCAGTCATGGCGTCTTCGGCCTGGCGGGTCGCCTGGGTAAAGGTTCCAGGCGGCATGGCGACCAGCGCCCCGCCGAAATCCAGCATCGGTTTATGCGGCTCGATGACGATTTCGCCATTGACGGAAACGCGGGCCACGCCGCGCATTTTCAACACCACTTCGGTAATCGCGCGGCGCTCGCGGTCCGGCAGGCCGCCCCGCACGCCGTCAAGCGACACGTCCAGCCCGGTGGTGGTTTCCGTCACGGTCATGCGGAAATGATCCGATCCGGTGGCAATCGCCGCTCCGATGGCGCGCAGGTCATCCAGCCGGGCAAGAATGCCCGCGGATGTGACGGGACATTCTTCCAATTCGACAATATGGCGGGATGCGGCCTGGTTGAAGCCGATCAACAGGCCCTTTTCGCGCTTGCGGGCCGTGAACACCAGCCGCCGCCGTTCGCCGGGAAAGGCTTCGACCAGAGGGTTCACCTCGGTCTCGATGCCCTTGGATTTCAGCGCCGCAATCAGCGTCGAGCGCTTGAATTCATTATAGGCGGATTTTTCCATATGCTGGAGCGAACAGCCGCCGCAGGTGCCGCCGACCCCGTCAGGGCCGAAATGCCGACAGACCGGCTCGATCCGCTCCGGCGAGGCCGACGCAATCGACATGATCGTGCCTTGGTCCTTGACGCGGGCGACCGCCACCCGCTCGCCGGGCAAGGAAAAGGGTACATAGACCGGGCCGTCTGCGCCATTGGCAATGCCATCGCCCTGGGCGCCGAGGCTGTTGATCGTCAGTGTCTCGGTGCTCATTCTGCATCCTCAGGCTGTTCTTCAGGCTTTCGCCCTGCCAGCAGGAATTCCACATTGCCATCGCCACCGGCAATCGGCGAGGGGATCATGCCAAGGCTTGTCCAGCCCATGTCTTTGCTCAACCAGCGTTCCAGCTCGGCGGCCACAAGCGGCGCGGTTTCCGGCTCCTTGAGGAGACCTGCCTTGCTGATGGCCTCGCGGCCCGCCTCAAATTGCGGCTTGACCAGCAGCAGGCAATGGCTGCCGGGCTCGGCCATTTCGAGAGCAGGCACCAGGGCCAGTTTCAGCGAAATGAACGACACGTCGGAGACCAGGAAGGTAAATTCCTGATTGCCGATATCCTCCGGCTCCAGATAGCGCGCATTCAGCCCTTCGATATTGGTGGTGCGGGGATCACTTTCCAGCCGGGAATGAAACTGTTCATGGCCGACATCAATGGCAATCACATGCGCTGCGCCGCGATGCAGCAGCACTTCGGTAAAGCCGCCGGTGGACGCACCGACATCAAGACAGATATGGCCCTTGGGGTCGAGCTTGAAGTGGTCGAGGCCAGCCACCAGCTTCAGCGCGGCGCGTGACACGTAATCCTGGGCCGGATCGTCGATTTCGATCGTCACATCAGGGGAGAAGGTCAAGCTTGGCTTGGTCACAGTGCGGCCATTCACCTTGACACCGCCACGCTGTACGGCATCGCGGGCGCGCGAGCGGCTGGCGAAAAGATTGAGAGCAACCAGCAACTGGTCGAGACGTTGGGGTTCCAACGATTGGGGGCTTGGCGATTGGGGGCTTGGCGATTGGGTCATACCCCCGTCAATGACGGTTTCCGCTGCGACTTGCAAGTCTCTTGCCCTTGTCAGGCTAGGTCGTAGGATCGCCGCCATCGCTTTCCGCGTCCGATAAGAGGAAAACTGCGGCAATTGGTCAAGGCTCGGACAGGGGCAGGCGGCTTACTCTCATACTTTCGGACAGGTGGTTTTGACACTCGTCAAATCTACACAGGCTCGCAGTTCGGAATTTGCGGTCAAATGTGTACATGTGCTTATTCACGGTACAGCTGTAACACTTTTTTAGACCCACTGCGGCAATACTCGCCTCGAATGAAAGCCAGGGATGGTCTCCGAGGCCTGAAAAGGTCTTGGCAAGGACGACGCCGAATAGCCGGATCGTGACATCCACGCCAGATGGGTTTGGATCGCTTTTTCGCGGCTTTGTGACGTTTCCTACCTGAGTATCGGGCTTTCATATGGCGCGTGGCAATCGCTGCCGCCCAAATGCAGTGAGAATAGGAAGCAGGCCCCCATGTCTTTTCAGGATTTGTCCCTCAGCAAAAAGCTCTACCTGACCTTCGTCGCGATCATGGCGGGGTGCTTCATTGCTTCTGCTGTCGTTTTTCTCCAGGGTCGGCAGGTCAAGGCGGCGCTTGAGGAACATGCTCAGATCGAACAGGTCGGTTATGCGCTGGATTTGACGCTCCAGGCGATGCTGGAAGAGGCGGTCAATCAACGGGGCTATCTGCTATTGGGGTCCGACAGCACCTATAAGGCCGTCTTCGACAGCCGCGATAAAATGCTGAAATCCCTGGATGAGGCCCGCGCTGCCGCTGTCGGTCATCAGGCCGTTCAGTCCATGCTGGACGATATCAAGACGGCGGCTGACAGATTTCACACGCAATTGGTCTTGCCGCAGCTGGAAGCCCGTAAGGGCGGGAAGACGGTGGAAGAGGTCACCCGTCTCTATGCGTCGAAAGGCGAGTTGGATGCGTTTCGCGATGCTGCCGCCAAGGCAAAGACCGTGGTGGTGGCGATGGGCAACGAGCAAAGAGGAATCCAGCGCGATGCGCAGTCGCGTCTTGAACTGGCGCTGCTGGCCGGCTGCGCGCTGGCCGGTGGCTTGGCTGTCCTGCTGATCTGGCTTCTGGCGCGTTCTATCGTCAACCCGATCACCGGTATGACTGTCGCGATGAGCAAACTGGCGTCCGGCGACCACGGCGTCGATGTCCCCGCCATCAACCGGGGCGATGAGGTTGGCCGGATGGCAAAGGCCGTTTTGGTCTTCAAGGATGCGGCGATTGAAAAACTGCGCCTGACCCAGGAAGCCGATAGCATGCGCCGCCGCTCCGAGGATGAGCAGCAGGCCGCCCAGGCCCAGAAGCAGCAGGAAGCCGACGAGATTTCCTTCGTCGTCGTGCAATTGGCGGAAGGCCTTTCGGCGCTCGCCAATGGCAATGTCGCCCATCGTCTTACGGTACCTTTTGTCGAGCGGCTGGATGGGCTGCGGGTGAATTTCAACGAATCCCTTGCCAAGTTGCAGGCCGCACTGAAAACGGTGGGCGCCAATGCCCAGGCGATTAATGCCGGGGCGGCGGAAATCCGTGCGTCGGCCGACGATTTGGCCAAGCGGACCGAGCAACAGGCGGCCTCTGTCGAGGAAACTGCAGCCGCCCTCGAACAGGTCACCCGCACGGTGAAAGACAGCGCACGGCGTGCCGAAGATGTCGGCCAGCTGGTGGCCACCACCCGCACCGGTGCTGAACGCTCCGGCCAGGTGGTGAGAAACGCCGTGGCTGCCATGACCGAGATCGAGAAATCTTCCGGCGAAATCGGCAATATCATCGGCGTCATCGAGGATATTGCCTTCCAGACCAATCTTCTGGCGCTGAATGCCGGAGTGGAAGCGGCCCGCGCCGGCGATGCAGGTAAGGGATTTGCTGTGGTAGCACAGGAAGTGCGGGCCCTGGCCGAGCGCTCTGCCAAGGCCGCCAAGGAAATCAAGGTTTTGATCAGCGCATCCTCCGCCCAGGTGGGGGCAGGCGTGTCGCTGGTCGGTGAGACTGGCCGTGAACTGGAGCAGATCGTCACCGCCGTCCAGCACATCAGCGAAAATATTGCCGCCATCGTCACCGCTTCGCGTGAGCAATCAACTGGCCTCTCGGAGATCAACACGGCTGTTACCGACATGGACAAGGGCACACAGCAAAACGCCGCCATGGTGGAAGAACAGACCGCAGCCAGCCATACGCTCGCCACGGAGGCCGATGCGCTGATGGATCTGTTGCGCCAGTTCAAGCTGGAGGATGGCCCGGGCATGGCCCAATATACCGCCTCGGCGGGTCCGGCTCATCCTGTCTCGAGTGCTGCATCGCAGCGTCCGGTTTCCTCTCCGGCTCGCTCGCTTGTTTCCAAGCTCGGCAAGGCCTTTGGGGGCGGCACAGCGGCAGCCTCCGTCAAACAGGAATGGTCGGAATTCTAGAATTTGTCTTAGGAAAAATAGGCCCCACGTTTCCCGAAGAGACAAACTGAACCCAAAAGACAGAGGATGACGAGTTCAACCTCCCCGCCACTCTTATACGAAGAGTCATTGAAGATGACTCTTCGTATTCCTTTTGCAAATATCTCAAGCGGTGCAAGCATTTGAGATATTTGCAATGCCTTCAAGGCGAGGATGCGTCAGCATGTCAGCGCCTTGATATGAGAAGGTGGAGGGAAAGCCCGAAACGCGGCGGCTCTTTCTCCTTTCAGCTTGGTTCAACGCAGCGTTGAGCGGCGCAGCCAATGCGGTCGAGCCACCGCAATTGCCACCGAGAAAATCACCGGCATTGAAGGTTTGAAATCTTCGCTATCATTTTACAGTCGGGAGTTGATGGCGAAGGGCTTTTCCTTGGCTTCGACGATGAAAAGCCTTTGCCTGTCACCCAGGAGTGTAAGCATTTTTCACATCGATACTTGTAACACGCCTCTTTTGAGAGGCGTCAATTTTGCAGGGATAGGATCACTCTCTCAATTTCCAGCGTGTTTTTAAAATGATTCCAATTATTTGCTGGTCAAAAATGCAAATTGTAAGTGGCTTAATGCGCATCGACGCAAGCAGCATAAAATTGCGTTTTGTCAAAAACCTACCAAAAGGCGAAAGCAACTAAATGAGCGAGAAGAAATATTACGTTGGGAATAAGATTTTGTGTTTCAACTTGTGGATGCTGTAAATATGTTTCATGTATAAGGAATACGACATATTTAAAAATTAAAACAAAAACCGTTATTCGCGCCTAGGTAGATTATATACTAGGAATATTCATATGTATTTTCTTCAATGTTTAAAGGTTGTGCTTCTTGAGAAGGCGAATGTATTTATGTTCTTATAGATTTTTTAATGCATATACAATAAAACAAAAAACCGAGTGACGAGTTGCAATCAAGGGAGGGGGTTCCCAGGATTGTGTTTATCCCGGCATGATGCTGGACTGTCGCCGAATTAATCATGTTTTGAGATAGCAACGGCTCGCCTCTTGAAAGGATTCATCTCTTCAAGTTCGCGAATGAGGGAACTGGACGATGAAAATTCTGGATAATATACGGATCGTAGCAAAAATTGGACTGACATTTGTAATCTTGCTTACTGTTAGTCTTGTTGTGAATGCGGTCAGCTGGCGTTCGCTCTCCAATCAGGAGCAATCGTCTGGATGGACTGAGCACACTTATCAAGTGCTGCAAAAAATGGATGCCATCGTCGCGTCGATGGTCAATCAGGAAACCGGTATTCGCGCTTATCTTCTGTCGGAAGCTGATGAGAAATTTCTCGATCCGCAAAAGGCTGGCTTAAAGAATTATACTGATGCCTATGCAGCTGTTCGCAGCCTGACATCTGACAATCAGGTCCAGCAGAAGCGTCTCGCCGATCTCGATGCGATGGTTCAGGATTGGCAGACGAAAGTCGTTGCCAAGGAGCTTGCCCTTGCGAAAGACCCGGCGAGCCGCGATCAGGGCCGCCAGTTGGAGATTTCCGGTGCGGGCAAGACCTATATGGATGGCATTCGCGCCAAGGCCAAGGAAATTGCTGATGAAGAAAGCGCGCTTCTCAGCGCGCGTCAGAAAGCAGCTGACGCCGCCGCCTATGATGCCCGCCGCAATATTCTGCTGGGCAGCGGTACACTTGTCTTGCTAATTGGTTTGTCGCTTCTTCTCCTCAACAAGGGCATGATTGCGCCGTTGACCCGGATCACGGCGTCAATGCGCAGCCTTGCAACTGGTGAAACGGCAATCGACATCCCCGGCATTGGCCGCCGCGACGAAGTTGGTCATATGGCGGATGCGGTTGAAGTGTTCCGCAAGAACGCCATTGCCAATCGCGAGTTGGAAGAGCAAGCAACGGTCAACCGCCAGCAAACGGCACAGACCCAGGCTGCCCATCAACAGCGTGCCGAGCAGGAAGCGGCCAATCTGCGATTTGCAACGCAGACCCTTGGCGAAGGCTTGAAACGCCTGGCACAGGGCGATGTATCCTTCCAGCTCAACGATGCTTTCGCGGCTGAATATGAATCGCTGCGCCAGGATTTCAACGCTTCGCTGGAGCAGCTTGGAACGACGCTCGGCTCCGTGCTCCAGACCGTCGAAGGCATGGAAAACGGCACCCGTGAAATTGCCGATGGCACGAATGATCTGTCCAAGCGGACCGAGCAGCAGGCAGCTGCCCTGGAAGAAACAGCGGCGGCCCTCGACCAGATCACCGTCAATGTGACCAATTCCTCGCAGCGCACGGAAGAAGCCCGCTCTGTGGCGATTACCGCCAACCAGAACGCCGTGCGGTCGTCGGAAGTCGTCAATCAAGCCGAAAACGCCATGAAGCGGATCGAGGAAAGCTCGCAGCAGATTTCCAACATCATCGGCGTGATCGATGAAATCGCTTTCCAGACCAATCTTCTGGCATTGAATGCCGGTGTCGAAGCAGCGCGTGCCGGTGAAGCCGGTAAGGGCTTTGCGGTTGTCGCCCAGGAAGTGCGTGAACTGGCGCAACGGTCTGCCCAGGCTGCCAAGGAAATCAAGGGTCTGATCCAGAACTCCTCTTCGGAAGTCGATAGCGGCGTCAAGCTGGTGCGGGAAACCGGTCTTGCCCTGAAATCGATCGGCGATCACGTGGTCCAGATCAACCAGTTGATGGAGGCAATCGCCACATCGGCAAGGGAACAGTCCACCGGTCTTGCCGAAGTCAATTCGGCGGTCAACCAGATGGACCAGACGACGCAGCAAAACGCCGCCATGGTCGAGCAATCGACCGCCGCCGCTGCAGCTCTTGCCACTGAAGCCAACCGTCTGAAGACGCTTGTCAGCCAGTTCCAGCTTGCAGGCCGGAGGTCATCATTTGCCGGACATCCGGCAGTTGCCAGCGCATCGCAGCGTCCAATTGCCTCACCCGCCCGTGCTCTTGCCTCCAAGATCGGCAAGGCTTTCGGCGGAGGTGCATCGTCTGCCGTCGTCAAACAGGAATGGTCGGAATTCTGATCGAACTATCCACCATATTTGGTGGGAGTATGACAACAAAACGCCGCTGGCTTCATAGCCAGCGGCGTTTTGCGGTTTAAGGCTGTTTGGTTTGTCGTCCGCTGAAGGGCTGCCGAGCCTCTCTTTACGCCAAGCTATCCTGGGCCAAAGCATCACGCGACAGCGCCGTGAACACCGTTGAAACGATGCCTTTGGCGTCGAGGCCTGCCTTTTCATACATGACGTCAGGCTTGGCCTGATCCATCCACAGATCCGGCAGAACCAGACTGCGGACTTTGAGGCCGTGGTCAAGCAGGCCCTCATTGGCCAGCATATGCAGGACCTGAGATCCGAACCCGCCAACAGCACCTTCCTCGACCGTGATCAGAACGGCATGGTGGCGGGCAAGCTGGCGGATCAGGTCGAGATCGAGCGGCTTGGCAAACCGGGCATCGGCCACAGTCGTCGGCAGGCCAGCGGCATCGAGATCTTCTGCCGCGACAAGACATTCAGCCAGCCGCGTGCCAAACGATAGCAGCGCCACTTTCGAGCCTTCCTTGATGATCCGGCCCTTGCCGATTGGCAAAATCTCGCCGCGCTCCGGCATCTGCACGCCAACGCCTTCGCCGCGTGGATAGCGGAAGGAAATCGGACCCTCATCATAGGCGGCGGCGGTGCGCACCATATGCTTCAGTTCCGCTTCATCAGCTGCCGCCATCACCACGAAACCGGGCAGGCTGGCGAGAAAGCCGGTATCGAACGACCCGGCATGGGTTGGCCCATCGGCACCCACGAAACCGGCACGGTCGATGGGAAAGCGCACTGGCAATCCCTGGATGGCGACGTCATGCACGACCTGATCGTAGCCGCGTTGCAGGAAGGTTGAATAAAGCGCACAGAACGGCTTGTAGCCTTCGGCGGCAAGGCCAGCGGCAAAGGTCACGGCATGCTGTTCAGCAATGCCGACATCGAAGGTCCGTTCCGGGAACAGGTTTTGTAGCTTATCAAGCCCGGTGCCTGATGGCATGGCGGCGGTAATGCCGACGATCTTCTCGTCGTGGCGGGCTTCTTCCACCAGCGCGTCGGCAAACACGGCGGTATAGCTCGGCGCATTCGGCTTGGCCTTGGCCTGGGTGCCGGTGATGACATCGAAGGTATTGACACCGTGATATTTGTCGGCAGCGGCCTCGGCGGGCGCATAGCCCTTGCCCTTCTGCGTCACCACATGGATCAGCACCGGCCCCTTGGCGTTGTCGCGCACATTGCGCAACACCGGCAGGAGGTGATCGAAGGAGTGGCCGTCAATCGGGCCGATATGGTAAAAGCCCATTTCCTCAAACATCGTGCCGCCGGTTACATAGCCGCGCGCATGTTCGACGGCGCGGGTAATGGCTCGGTCGATATTCTTGCCGAGATAGGCGGTGAGTTTCTTGCCGATCTCGCGCATGCCCATATAGGTGCGCCCGGAGGCAAGCCGCGCCAGATAGGCGCTCATAGCGCCAGTCGGAGGGGCAATCGACATGTCATTGTCGTTGAGAATGACGATCAGCCGCGCGTCCAGCGCGCCAGCATTGTTCAGCGCCTCAAACGCCATGCCCGCCGACATCGCCCCGTCGCCGATCACAGCGATGACCTTGCGGTCGGTCTGGCCAAGTTCTGCCGCGACAGCCATGCCGAGGCCTGCGGAAATCGATGTGGAGGAATGCGCTGCGCCAAACGGATCGTATTCGCTCTCGGCCCGCTTGGTGAAGCCGGAAAGCCCATGTTCCTGGCGCAGGGTGCGGATACGCTCCCGCCGCCCGGTCAGGATCTTGTGCGGATAGCATTGGTGTCCGACATCGAAAATCAGCCGGTCTTCCGGGGTGTTGAAAACCTTGTGGATGGCGAGCGTCAGTTCCACCACGCCAAGCCCGGCGCCCAGATGTCCGCCGGTCACCGACACGGCATCGATCATCTCGTCGCGCAGTTCACGCGCCACTTGCGGCATGTCCTTGTCTTCGATCTTGCGAAGGTCGGACGGAAACACGACCTGATCCAGCAACGGCGTGTTTGGCTTCGATGTCACAGGCTTCAGCCTCTTTTTCTCATCACTCGGTCTATCGGCTGCACAAGTTTCCTCCCGAATGCATTGCACGGCCTGAATGGTCCATGAATGGGGGAAATCATACAGTATTCAATGTCATTTGCCCGCGACCCCTGTTTGTTTCCCAGGCGCAGTGCGCCGCTGTCAATCAGGACGTTCAGGTCAATAATAGGGCAGATCCAGCAAAACTGCCCTGTTGATGCATATAGGACTTAAATGCCCTTCGGCAAAGGGACAAACGCATCTTCCTTGCTGTGGGCGTGCCAGGATCAGGCCTAGTCCTTGTCCAGCGGCTCGGCACCAACAGGCTTGCCGGCCCGGTCCAACCGGATTTTCTCGATGCGGTTTTCAGCCGCCGACAGCAGCGCCTCGCAATGTTTCTTCAGCAATTCGCCGCGCTCGTAAATCGAGATGGATTCGTCCAGCGCCACATCGCCGCGCTCCAGCCGGGCCACGATGCTTTCCAGCTCGGCCACGGCTTTCTCGAAGGAATAAGCGGCAATATCGGTGGCGGCAACGTCGGTCATACTCAACCCTTCATCAATCTCGAAATATGCATGCCAGCCGACTCGGCCAGACCTTCCAGATCATAGCCGCCTTCCAGCAGGCTGACGACCCGGTTTTTAGCAAAGCGGTCGGCCACTTCCATCAGCCGTCCGGTCGCCCAGTCAAAATCCTCGCCAACCAGATTGATCTGCGCCAGCGGGTCGCGGTGATGGGCATCAAACCCGGCGGAAATCAGGATGAGATCCGGGGAAAAATCATTGAGCGCCGTCAGCACCCGCGATTTGAACGCCTCGCGGAAATGGTCCGAGCCGCTATTGGCAGAAAGCGGTGCGTTGACGATGGTATTGTGCGGCCCAACCTCATCCTTCTTGCCCGTCCAGGGATAAAGCGGCATCTGGTGGGTGGAACAGAACAGCACGGATGGATCGTCCCAGAAAATATCCTGGGTGCCATTGCCATGATGCACATCCCAATCGACGATGGCGACCCGCTCGACGCCATAGACCTGCTGGGCATGGCGGGCAGCAATCGCCACCGTGTTGAACAGACAGAAGCCCATCGCCTTGGTTTTTTCCGCATGATGGCCGGGCGGACGGCCCGCCACAAACACATTGTCGGCAGCACCGGTCATCACGTCGTCCACGGCGGCCATCGCCCCACCGATGGCGGTCAGGGCGCATTGCAGGCTTTTCTGCGAGGCATAGGTATCGGCCTCCAGCTGGTTGATCCGGTCTTCTTCCTCCGGTACCTGCCGCATCACGGCAATGAAATGCTCTTCGGGATGGGCCAGCATGACAGCATCCTCATTGGCCTGCTGGGCCTGATGCCGTTCCAGCGCGGAAAAATTCGGATGCTCCAGAGCGATATTCAGCGAGCGCAGCCGGTCTGCCCTTTCAGGATGGCCCTCCGGCGTGTTGTGTTCCAGAAAGATCGGGTTCTCATAGAGCCGGGTTGTCATGACGCATCCTCCTGCCGCGCCAAACTTGCGCGACCAATCTCTTTTCCTTTACATGAGCGATCACGGCATGGAGGGCAAGGGCAATGGCGAAAAGAGAACGGCTTGATGTCACCGAAACGCTGATCGGCCTGCGCGATGTCGGCATCAGCGGACGATTGAACAACAGCGCGCTGCTGGCGCTGTGCGAAGAAGCGCTCCACCGCTTCTGGCAGGCCCGGCCCGCAGAAGAGCAGGAGCCGGACTTTCGCGCCACCAAATTCGAGGCGCGTCTTTATGAAGCCCTGGGACCGGGCGACGCACTGCGCTTCACCGTGCAGGTGGACAAAATCGGCGGTAAATCCGTCGGCTTTGCCATTGGCGTCGAAAGCGGCAAAACCCGCGCCGCTGACGTCGAGATCACCTGGACGGCTGTGAACAAAGACAGTGCCGAACCGGTGGCGCTATCGGAAGCGCTCAGGGATTGGCTGTATCAGTGGTTGCCGTGAGGGCTTCTGCGAAGAATGCATGCGAGCGTAATTGCAGTCTTTTCCGAAGCTGGATCGTCTGCTGCACGTTGTCCTGCGAGAGTGATCAAGGTTTTCCATAAAGCCCATCCACGGGCGCGAGCCCACGTCGTCATCTCGTGACCTGCAGTCTCTTGAAAGACTTGGCTGGCCGTTTCATCCAGGAATGTCCAGGCAATCGCAAGATCGCAAGCCGGGTCGCCCGTACCGCAGCAGCCGAAGTCAATGACAGCAGTGAGACGTCCGCCGCTGATCAGCAGGTTGCCGGGTGCGACATCGCCATGCAGCCAGACGGGTGGCCTTTGCCATGGGCTGGCGAGTGCCTCCTCCCAGAGCGCTGTTGCTAACGATACGTCGGTTATGGCCCGAAGCTCATGAATTGCGTCGCGGGTTTCCCTGTCATAGATGGCAAGCGATCCGCCACGGTAAAAGTTATGCGGTCCGGCGAGGGGGCCTCCAGACCCATCAAGGCTGTGAAGTGTCTTTAGGAACGCACCGAGATTTGCTGCAAAGCAGCCGGTATCCCCAATCTTCGCAGTTACGGCCGTTTCTCCGTCGATCCATCCATAAATGCCCCAGGAAAAAGGATAGTCCCTGGTCGGGACACCCATGGCGATGGCCTGAGGGATTGGTAGCGGCAGGGATTGAGCGAGAATGGGCAGGTAGTGCTGCTCCTTGGCAACCTGCTCCGCATAGCAGTCTGCGCTGGGCAAACGGATGATCATCCTGTCACCCAGGCGAAAGCTTCTATTGTCCCATCCACCCGGTACCAGAGGGACAACGGATAGTGTCGAGAATTGAGGAAACTGACCGGCAACCAACTGCCGGACCAGATCTACGGAAATTTGCAATCTGTCATTCACGACCATCCACCTTCTATCAAGTCTCGAAGATGTGGATCATATCTCCGCCTTGAAAAACTGAAATTATCTTCAATGCGTCAGAGGCTTGTGATATTTTCAAAAGGGATACGAAGGTCATTTTCAATGAATCTTCGTATTACGCCCGCTTCGGCAGCAGCGGATAGCCGACCATCACGGCGCGGGCGGCGAGTGCTGCGATGGCGGCCTTGATCAGGTCGCCGGGCAGGAAGGCCAGCGAGCCGATCAACACCTTGTCGATCGGGGTGCCGGCCACAAAGCTCCACCAGGGCATGCCGCAGGCATAGACCACGCCGATGCCGCCGAGGATGCTGGCGGCAAAGAAGCCGATTGTCTGGCCGCTGGCGGTGGACGAGGCGCGGGCAAAACGCTCGGCGGCAAGGCCGGTGACGAAAGCGCCGACAATCCAGCCGAAAATATAGCCGCCGGTGGCACCAAACAGCGCGTTCAGGCCGCCGTGACCGCCCGCCAGCACCGGCAGGCCCATGGCGACCAGCAACACGAACAGCGCATAGGCCAAGGCTCCGCGCTTGGCGCCGAGAATGCAGCCGGCCAGCATGACGCCCATCGATTGGGCGGTGATCGGCACTGGAATGAAGCCGAGTGGCACGGGCGGAATAAGCCCGAGGACAACAACGATGGCGGCAAACAGCGCAATCAGAACCAGGTCTCGCGTGGTCATGGTGATCTCCTCATCAGTCTGTTCTCTTTTCGTGACGGCGAATGCCGCGGGCGTCAATGGCCTCGGCGATGGAATCGGCCTCTTTCAGTGCCAGAATAAACAGTGGTCCCAGCATCCGGTGCAGCCGCACGGGTATGCCACGCGCCTGATGTGCCGCCTTCAGCGCCTCATAGCGGTCGGCGATATCAGGCACGAAGCGCAGGGTCAGCCCCAGTGCCAGGCTGATATCGGCGGCCCGGACCAATCCCAGCCGGTCGAGCGGGGCCAGCAGCCGGTCAAGCGTCTCCATGAAGGCACCAAGCGAGGTTGTTGCTGTAATAGCTGAGGCGAGAAACAGGATGGCGAGCAGCCTCAGCGTCAGCGTTGCCGAGGTGATAAGATCCAGCGCATAGATGTTAAACAGGCCAAGCGCGGCAATGCTGACCAGCATCGGGCGGATGCGCCGCAATGCTGCCCGCACGTCAAGCCCCAGGCTGAAATAGAGCGCGCCGGTGGCGCAGGCTGCCGTGGCCTGGAGCGGCATGGACAGGCTGAAGGCAAGGCCAAGGCCGAACACCAACAGGACGGCCAGTTTCGCCCCGACTGGCATCCGGTGCAGCCAGCTATCGCCCTCGACATGTAGGCTGCTCAACATGCGGCGATCTCGCGGTAGCGGGCAATGGCGTCGCTGGCCGGGCCATCGAAGGCTAGCTTGGCGCGGTGAAACACCAGCACCCGCGAAAACCCGGCGATCAGGTCAAGGTCGTGGCTGATCACCAGCGCCTGTTCCTCCAGCGCCTCTATGGTGCCAGCCACCAGCGCCCGGTTTTTCAAATCGAGCTGGTTGGTCGGTTCATCGAAAATCACCAGATCGGGCCGAGTGACGAGAACAGCGGCCAGCGCCGCCAATTGCAGCTCGCCGCCGGACAGTTCATGCGGGCGGCGGCGTAGCAGATGGGTTATGCCGAGCCTTGCCGCAACGCTGTCCACGGCCTCGTCCAGTGCCTTGCCTTTCAGCCCACGTGCCTTTGGCCCCATGGCAATATCCTCACCGATCAGCGGCAGGATGATCTGATTGGCCGGGTTCTGGAAGATGAAGCCGGTGCGTGCCTGCACGGCCTTGGCGTCTTTTACCGTGTCCAGCCCATCCAGCGTCACATGGCCAGCACTCGGCTTGACCAATCCATTGATCAGCCGGGCAAAGGTGGATTTGCCTGATCCATTCAGGCCGATGACCCCGATCCGCTGTTCGCCGAAGGTGATGGTCAGCGGCTCCAGGGCCACATGGCCGTCGAAACTGGCGCTGGCCTGATCGAAATGGATCTGCACGATGTCGATACCCTATCATTGCTGCCCTGTTCTATAGCCCGCAGAACGGCAAAGGCAAATCCGGGTTTTTCCCATTTACAGCCGCCTTGCGATTTGATCGGATGGGTTATCCGACCCATTCCCGAAGGACCCGCCCGTGACCTCATCCTTTCACCAGCCTGTCGACGCCGCTGAAGTGCCGCGTTTTGCCGGACATGCCACCTTCATGCGTCTGCCTGCCGTGACCTCGGCGGAAGGGCTAGATATCGCGCTGATCGGTATTCCCTGGGATGGCGGCACCACCAACCGGGCCGGTGCCCGCCATGGGCCGCGCGAGGTGCGCAACCAATCCAGCCTGATGCGCCGTGTGCATCACGTCTCAAAAATCGAGCCATTCAGCCTGGCCAATATTGCCGATGTGGGGGATGTGACCGTCAACCCCATAGACCTGATGCTGGCGCTTCAACAGATAGAAGACGGCGTGGCGGCAGTTGTTGCTGCCGGTGCGCTGCCGCTCTGCGCCGGGGGCGATCATTTGACGACACTGCCGGTGCTACGGGCGGTGGCGAAATCTCAGCCAGTCGGGCTCATTCATTTCGATGCCCATTCCGATACCAATGACAGCTATTTCGGCGGCCAGCGCTTTACCCACGGCACGCCCTTTCGCCGTGCCATTGAGGAGGGCCTGCTCGATCCGAAACGCATGGTGCAGATTGGCATTCGCAGCTCCAATTACGAAGTTGACGAGCATCAATGGGCCAAGGACCAGGGCATCCGTATTATTTATATGGAGGAATTCGTCGCCCGCAGCGTGGCAGACGTGATGGCGGAAGCCCGCGCCATTGCCGGTGATGGCCCGACCTATGTCAGCTTCGATATCGACTGCATTGACCCATCGATGGCGCCTGGAACCGGCACACCGGAAATCGGCGGCTTCCTGACACGCGAAGTCCAGGCCATGGTGCGGCTGCTGGAGGGCGTCAATATTGTCGGTGCCGATGTGGTGGAAGTCGCGCCACCCTTCGATGTCGGCGGCATGACGGCGCTGGCCGGTGCCACCATGATGTTTGAACTGCTCTGCGTCATGGCGAAAGCGGTGGCGGATCGGCGTTGAACGCCTATATTCCGGCGAAAACCACCTTGAACAAAAAGAGAACATGTCCTATCGTCTGTTCATGGCGATAGGGATAGACAACAGCACGGCACGGCGGATTTTTCTGGAGCGGCAGGGACTTTCCCGGCCACCGGGGCGAGCGTTGAGCCGCCACGGCTTGCTGGCACTGATTACCGATCTCGGCTTTGTGCAGGTGGATAGTATCGGCACGGTGGAGCGGGCGCATCACCAGATCCTGTTTTCGCGCAATCAGACCTACCGGCGCGAAGATCTGACGGCATTGCTGGAGCAGGACCGGCTGCTGTTCGAGCATTGGACCCATGATGCCTCGATCCTGCCTTCCGCTTTTTTCCCCTATTGGAAACACCGGTTCCGGCGCGAGGAAAGCCGGATTCTGGAGCGTTGGCGCAGTTGGCGCGAGCCGGGCTTCGAGGATGCTTTCGAAGAAACCCACCGGCGGATTACCGAGGGCGGCCCGGCCTTGTCGCGGGACATGAAGGAAGGCGACCATAAATCCGGCGGCTGGTGGAACTGGCATCCGTCGAAAACCGCGCTGGAATTTCTGTGGCGCACCGGCAAACTGTCGATTTCCGGTCGGGACAATTTTCAGAAGATCTACGATCTGACGGAGCGCTGCATTCTTCCCGACCATTTGCAGGCCGAGGTGACGCATGAAGCGTTCATTGATTGGGCCTGCCGCGAAGCGCTGATCCGGCTGGGTTTCGCCACGTCAGGTGAAATCGCTGCCTTCTGGAATCTGGTCAGCCCGCAGGAGGCAAAACTCTGGCTGGAAACCCATCGTGCCGAGCTTGAGGAGATCGAGATTGCCCCTGCCGATGGCGGGAAGCCGCGCCCTTCCTTCGCGCTGGCGGATCGGCTGGAAACACTGACCGCTCCACCAGAGCCACCCGCCCGTATCCGCGTCCTCAGCCCTTTCGATCCGCTGATCCGCGACCGGGCTCGCACCGAGCGGCTATTCGGCTTCTTCTACCGGATCGAAGTCTTCGTGCCAGAGCCGAAACGGCAATATGGCTATTATGTCTTTCCGCTGCTGGAAAGTGACCGGCTGATTGGCCGGATCGATATGAAGGCCAATCGCAAGGCGGGTACGCTGGATGTGAAACGGCTATGGTTGGAGCCGGGTATCAGGCGCTCGACCGGACGGTTGGAGAAACTCGACCAGGACTTGGCAAGACTTGCGAGATTTACCGGGGTGGAGGCGGTGAGCTACGGGGAGGGGTGGCTCAGTCCTTGAGCGGCTTGCCGGCGCGATCCGTGAAGATCTTCACAAAATTCACCTTGGTCATCATCATGTCCTTATCGGCATAATGGACAATCTCATCGGGAGAGCGGGTGCCGACCACCAGATAGACGCAATCCGCATTGGAGCGGTTTTCCAGGCAATGGCCCAAGGGAACACCGGCCTTGAACGTCGCGGCATCGCCCGGCATCATCTCGGTGACCACGTCGCCCTCAAGCAAGGTTGCAGTCCCCTTGAGCAGATAGAGGAACTCATCTTCCTGCTCATGCCAGTGTTTATGAGACGAACGGGAGCCGGGTGGCAATGTTTCCAGCAGCGCGCCGAATTGTGTCAGGCCGCCCGCATCGCTTAAGCGCCGTGCACTGTAGGGGCCAAGTTCAGCGTTGATGCCCTCGGCGGTGCCAATATCCAAGGCGGCGTTTTCAGCTTTGATAACAGGCATTGTTTCCTCAACCGTTTATCAGTTGTTCCAGACCGATAGATAACGCAAAAAAGGGTGTGCCGCCACACACCCTTCTTTCGCGCAGCCCATGCAGATGCGGGGCTACTCCTCGTCCGTATCCATATATTCCAGATAATGCGCTTCGATCTGCTGGATCGGAGATGCTGCTTTTGCCTCGTCGATGGCCGCCGAGGCGCCGGTTTTCACACCAGCTGTTTTCTTGGTCGAATCCAGGCTCCAGAGCGCGTTGGCCAGGGAGGCAGACAATAGCGTGCTGGTGGAATTTCCACCGGCAGAGCGCGAGCGGGGCGTGGTCGCAGACTCTACGGCAACATCTTCGACGCTGGACGCGCCATGAATGTAGCGGCTCTGATACTGTGAATTGCCAAGGCTGCTGTCGATCCTCATCGCAGGCCCTTTCTGTTCGCTTCGTTAACCCTTTATTAACGAACGAAGCTTGCGCGAGGCTTGCGTCAGATCCGGTTTTTTCGAGAAATTGTGGAGCCGGTAGGCATTTGCACTAGATCTAGTTTTATCAACATTTTCTACTGAAGAAAATACGAATTTCCCGCCAATTTTGTTAGAATTTGTAAAGATCAGTTCGAATTATACAAATATTCGGTGCTCGAGACCTGAAAGACTTGAACTATACTACGGTGGGAAGCTTCGCCGACAATGCCTTCAGGCAAAGCTCGAAAGCCGTCAGGTCGCTATAGAGCTGGTCTGCTTGCGCCTGATGGGTAAAAATCGGCCCGCCACGGCGTTCAACTCCCCCATGAAGCATAAGATTTTCGATCATATCGAAATCCTCCAATGACAGACCATCCGGCCCGCGCTTGCGCTGATCTGGACCGAGCGTCACATTGCCCTGATAAAATCCGGCGGTGCGGGCATAGTGATTGTCGATGATATTGGTATAGGCAGCGACGAGCTTGCCCTGCGCGCACATATAGCCCAGCTCGAAAGCCGTGCCGGGATCGGCGGCAATGCCACGGAACGGGGTGAGATTGGCGATCACCCCATCGGCCCGGTTCATCATATCCTCATCGATGGCACTGATTTTCAACCCGAACTCATGCAAGGTCGGGGCCGGTTCGATGGAAATATCGCCGGGGCAGATCGGCTCGAACCCATAGGCCCGTGTCATCGCCGCCTTGGCATCGAGCACCTCGCGGGCATCAGCGAGAAACACTTCGGGACCGGCGAGATAAAGCTTCAGTGACATGGATTGGGTTCCTGGAGAATTGTAGTTGTCGCGCGAATTTTGCGCTGACCAGACTCTTACCTTTCACTGAGTCCGCCGAAAGGGTAGCACTTTTTCTCCCTATCCAGAGCTTTCAAGGCGCATGGTCGTCGGTCGTGGTCCTGTATCTACCCCAGGAATGTCCTGTCTGTTGGTCAGAATCCAGTTTTCCGGCAATGCATGCAGAGGGTTTCCTGGAAAACGTTTTGCAGTCTCTTCTTTGACTTTTCGTTCCCGCCAAACAGGCCCTCCAATGTGCCACAAGGCCTCGTCCGGGTAAAAGTCGGCAGTCAATCTTGCAGGGATGTGATACTCAGCATCCCACACAGCCATCACCTCTAGCATTTGGATTGCCGGATTATCGATTGTCGTGTCATAGCTTGGAATGCCATCTCGCCAGACGGTGACCTTCAAGGTAAAGGCAGGCCATTGGACGGTAGGCCTTGGAGCAGCCAGTTCGGAAACAGGAAAGCGCCCCAGCTTTTTCCATGCGCCGAAACGGAGCGCCCGAGTTATCGAGGAGGGAAAAACCGTTATCACCGCCATGACGGGCGAACTGATAATGTTGTTTATTGTCGTGATCGTTCGATCATTGCGACTAAAAAATGCGATTTCCTTATCCGCATTGACTTGCCCGTAATAAATCCACTCCTGCCCGCCAGCTATAGCGTAGAGGGTTCCAGCTTTCATATCGGCTCTGGCTTTGGGATTACTTTCAAACATGTCTTGCCCGAAAAGTAAGGTCAATGGCATTCCCGCAGGCATGCGTCAGGAGCTGTCCCAGCGACAACTGATTATGCGATCTCGGTTTCCGAAATCTTGATGCCGAAGCCCTCCAGGCCGACGTAATGGCGTTCACGCGAGGCCATCAGCCGGATCGAGGTGATGCCGAGATCTTTCAGGATCTGGGCGCCGAGGCCGATTTCCAGCCATTCGCTTTCGCGCGTCTGGGCTTCCTGATGGGCCTCGCGGTCATGCAGGCCTGCCCTGGCCGTCGTGGAGGCGCCAACGCCGACGGAGCCTTCGCGCAGATAAACGATAATGCCACGGCCTTTTTCTGCGATGCGTTTCAGCATGCTGTCGATCTGGCGGGCACCGCCGAACACATCGGCACCGACATTTTCCAGATGCAGACGCACCGGAATATCGACGCCGTCGCGGATGTCACCGAACACCACGGCCAGATGCTGCATCGGGTCCCAGGGTAGGGAATAGGCATGGGCCTTGGCCGGGCCATAAGCTGTCTGGATCTCGAAGGTTGACATCAGCTGGATCAGGGTTTCCTTGCGCTGGCGATAGGCAATCAGGTCGGCGACCGAGATCTGTTTCAGCTTGTGCTTTTCGGCAAAGGCTGAGACCTGCGGGCCGCGCATGACCGTGCCGTCGTCATTGACCATTTCCGAGATCACGCCGATCGGCGGCAGGTTGGCCAGTCGGCAGAGATCGACGGCTGCTTCCGTATGGCCTGACCGCATCAACACGCCACCTTCGCGCGCCACCAGCGGGAAAATATGGCCGGGGCGGACGAAATCGGCGGGACCGACATTGGGATTGGCGAGATTGCGAACTGTCAGCGTCCGGTCATCAGAGGATATGCCGGTCGTGGTGCCATGCTTGAAATCGACGCTGACCGTAAAGGCTGTCGTATGGGCGCTGTCGTTTTCGGCGACCATGGCCGACAGGTTCAGCCGCTTGGCTTCCTCCTTCGGCATTGGGGTGCAGACGATGCCTGACGTATGGCGGATGATGAAGGCCATTTTCTCCGACGTGCAATGTACGGCGGCAACGATCAGGTCACCTTCGTTCTCGCGGTCGTCGTCATCGGTGACGATGACGATTTCGCCAGCCTCAAAAGCCCGGATAGCGTCAACGACACGGGTCTGCTCATAGGTCATGATCGATTTCCTTACTTCAAACGACCGGTTTGGCCACGGTCGCGCAGATAATGATCCGCCAGCGCACACGCCACCATCGCCTCGCCAACCGGCACGGCCCGGATGCCGACGCAGGGGTCGTGGCGGCCCTTGGTGCGAATATCGACATTCCGGCCTTGCGAATCGATCGACTGGCGTTCGGTGAGGATGGACGAGGTCGGCTTGATGGCAAACCGCGCCACAATGGGCTCGCCGGTGGAAATCCCGCCGAGAATGCCGCCGGCATGGTTGGACAGGAAAATCGGCTGCCCGTCATTGCCCATCCGCATCTGATCGGCATTTTCCTCGCCGGTGATTTCGGCGGCACCAAAGCCATTGCCGATTTCAACGCCCTTGACGGCGTTGATCGACATCAGCAGCGCGGTAATATCCTGGTCCAGCTTGGCATAGATCGGCGCGCCCAGCCCGGCTGGCACGCCTTCGGCCACCACCTCCACCACGGCACCGACCGAGGAGCCCTGCTTGCGGATGCCGTCCAGATACTCTTCCCAGACGGGAACGATCTTCGGGTCCGGCGCAAAGAACGGATTATTGCCGACCTCGGCCCAATCCCAATTGGCGCGGTCGATCTTGTGGATGCCGATCTGCACCAGCGCGCCGCGAATGGCGACGCCGGGCAGAACCAGACGGGCAATGCCACCCGCCGCCACCCGCGCTGCCGTTTCACGCGCCGAAGAGCGCCCGCCACCGCGATAATCACGAATGCCATATTTCAGGTCGTAGGTATAATCGGCATGGCCGGGGCGATATTGCTGGGCGATTTCGCCGTAATCCTTGGAACGCTGGTCGGTATTTTCGATCATCAACGAAATCGGTGTGCCGGTGGTGATCATCGAGCCATCGTCCTGCGGCATGACGCCGGAGAGCACCTTGACCAGATCGTCCTCGCGCCGCTGGGTAACGAACCGTGACTGACCGGGCTTGCGCTTGTCGAGCCAGACTTGCAGGTCTTCGAGTGTGAATTTCAGGCCGGGGGGACAACCGTCCACCACCGCGCCAAGGGCTGGACCATGGCTTTCGCCCCAGGTGGTGACACGGAAAAGGTGACCGAAACTATTATGCGACATATGCTGAAACCGGGTCCGCTTTGCCAGGGGATAAGCCCTGCCTTTTACAAGGCCCCACTCTTAGTAGAAAAGCCGCGAGCGTGAAAAGCCTTTCTTTGCGGCAATGGTGCAAAAACCGGAAAAGCTTTGCGTGAGTTGGGGCTTATGACGCCATCTGGCGGTCTGTCTGCAAGGCGAAACGGCCGAACTCCTCGAAGGGCAGCGGTTTTGCAAAAGCGTAGCCTTGCAAGAGGTCGCAGCCCAATTCGCGCAGGATCTGGGCATGGGCGGTGCTTTCGACGCCCTCGGCCACGGTTGCCACTCCAAGAGAGCGGGCAATGTCGATGATCGAGCGCACCATGGCCCGTTCCCGGCTGGAATTGAGCAGGGGCATCACCAATTGCCGGTCAATTTTCAGTCGCTTGGGTTGCAGTTTCAAAAGGCTGATGATTGACGTGTGGCCCGTGCCGAAGTCGTCGATCTCGATGTCGATGCCCAGCGCCTTGATCCGCTCGATATTGGTGGTGGCAATATCCTCGCTTTCATCGAGAAAGATCGATTCGACCAGTTCGAAGGAAATTTCACCGGGCGAAATGCTGAGACTTTCCAGCGTCTCGATCAGCCCGGCATCATGCAGGCGGCGGGACGAGACATTGACGGAAATCTTGGGCAGTTTCACACCCATGGCGGCCCATCGCATCTTGTCCTTCAGCGCCAGTTCCAGCACGATCTGGTCGATCCGCGCCATGACGTTCAGGTCTTCCGCCACTTTCAGGAAGCTGTTGCTGGGCAGGATGCCGCGGGTTGGATGCTGCCAGCGGACCAGCGCCTCGGCGCCGACCAGTTCCATGCTGTTGGCGCAGAATTGCGGCTGGTACCAGGCGGTGATCTCGTCATTTTCAAGGGCATGCAGCAATTCGTCGGCAATGCGCTTCGAACTGACAATATTGGCCTGGAGATTGTCCGTGAAGAATTGGAAACAGTTGCGGCCCTGCCGCTTGGCTTCGTAAAGCGCCAGATCGGCATTGATCAGGATCTTGCGGGCATCGGTTCGCAGTCCCTTGGCCTCGGCAATGCCGATGGAGACACCGCAGCGGCAGATGAAGCCCTCGAAATCCACGGGTATGTTAATGTCCTGGATGATGCGCTCGGCTAGCTCGGCGGCGGCCTTGGTATCGATTGGCCCATGCAGCAGAACCACGAATTCGTCTCCGCCAATCCGCGCTACCAGATCGCCGCTGTTCATGTGGCGCGACAGAACCCGTGCCGCATTGACCAGCATGGCATCGCCTGCGGCATGGCCCAGCGTGTCGTTGATTTCCTTGAAACGATCCAGGTCGAGATGCAGAATGGTGAAGCGGCTTCTGTTCGCCTGGGACTGCCGCGTCAGGTTATCCAGGGCGATATCCAGCTTGCGACGATTGGCAAGGCCGGTCAGTGGATCATGCAAGGCATTGAATTCGATCCGGTTCTTGGTCAGTTCAAGCTCGATATTGCGCGCTTCCGCCTCGGCCTTCGCCGTGCGCAATTCTTCGGTCAGCAGCACGTCGGCCGTCACATCGAAACTGATGCCGATCAGCTTTTTGCGTCCGTTACGGTCGATATGCACCTGGCCAACGGAGCGCACCCAGCGTGTGCCGCCCTGGTCCAACAATACCCGTTGGCTGGTGTTGAGGCGCGTATGCTGCTTTACCGCGTTGCGTGCGGCCTCCATCAACATTTCGTGGTCGTCTTTATGGATCTTGCTCAGCCACAATGCGTCGGTGATATGACTGCTGGTGGCCGGAATATTATAGAGATAGCACATGCGTTCGTCCCAGACGGTGTGGCCTGTGGAAAAATCATGTTCCCACACGCCGCAGCCATAGGAATCCAGCGCCAGTTCAAACCGATAGGACAGGCTTTCCAACTGCTGCTCTCGGATGGACAACTCGTCCAGGGCCAGTTCCAGTTCCGCATTCTTGATGTCTGAGCTCTCCTTGGCAGCTCGGAGATCATTTTGCATGGCGACATCGGCAGTAATGTCCCAGACGAGACCCGTCACACGGTTATGCCCGGAGGCATCCGCATGGCTGCCGACGGAGCGCAAGGTGCGGATCACGCCGCTCTCCAGCACGACCCGGTAATCCTGGCTGTTTTCACCTTGCTGGCAGGCCATAACATGGGCTTGCGCCTTGGCGCGGTCTTCCGGATGCACGGTTTCCAACCAGCGGGTCATGTCCTGATCGAGATCGCCGCCGCTGCCTGATCCATGCAATTGTGCGGCACGGCTGTCTTGATGGAGGGTCGGATTGTCGGTTGCAAGTTCCCACATGCCGATATTGGAACTGTCCATTGCCAGTTCGAAACGCCGGGTCAAGGCCCGGTACTTGTCTTCCATCTGCTGGAGCGCACGCCGGCGTTTGGCGCGGGAGATGAAAAGCATTGCTATGCCGCAAAGCGGTGCTGCAAAAGCCAGATCCACGGCAACCAGCGTCATGACGAAATTACTGTGATCCTGCGGTTTCTGCTGCCAGCCTGCCCGGGGGCGGCCATACACTTGCAGCGTCCCGCCTTGAAGCGCCATGGTCAGTATTTCCGGGTTTTCCCCGGTCATGTTCTGCTTGGCCAAATCCGGCCTGGTCAAATCCTCAGCCGCGAGCGACGGGCTACCAAAAACAGTGCGCGTACCGGATGCGGTCTGCACCATGACGGCAATCTCGATAGCCGGTCCGTTGCCGACCGGAGCGGTGGCGCCATCGGCGATAGCAGACTGGATGAATTTGGCGGTATCCAGAATGGCACGGACATGGATAGGGGAGGGCGTCACATCGGCGGCGGTGAGATCCAGTTGCAATTGCCCGTCATCCAGCAATAGCATATCCGTGTCCGAATCCGAACCGATCGTCATGCTGGTCTTGGGGGAGAGCCCTTGCTGCGTCCACACCTGTTCTATGACAGTGCCTCGGGCCAGCGCCAAAGCTCGAAATTCCGGACGTTCCCTTAGAATACCGCGAACAAGCCCCTCCGTTTGCGGCGAGGCCAATGCGCCTTCAAGCGGTGACAATGCATGGACAAGATGCCGAAGCGCGAAGAAATTCTCCTCGGTTCTTTGGGTCATCATCCCGCTGACCCGCTGCAGGTCCGCTTGGACTTGCCCGCGCAATTGGCTGCGGTAGTCGGTGATATTGAGATAACCGATATAGGCAAGCAGGCTTGTCAGCAGGACAAACGCCAGGGCCAATAACGCCATCGCCACATTGCTGGAACGGCGTATTTGGAGATCGGCGGGATTTGCGAATTCTGTCATTATCCTGCCATACGCATTATACCGAGTCATCGAAGGTGCTCACACATCTTCGGCTGATAAGAATTTCTGATATCTCACATACCTCAGAGGCATTGGCAGCACAGGCGCTGGACTTGGCCATACATTCTGCCGGGAAAACCTGATGTTATGCTTTGATCTTAGGCAATATGATATTGTAACGGTTATTAATTTAGCATTTATATTATTTGAAATCAGTAGGATTTAAAAGATATCGTCAATAAAGCATGAGTGAAGGGATAGTTCTGTTCATGACTGGAACATTGGCGCAGGGCAGTCTGCTGCGTTCAATGGTGGGAATGCTTGCATCGCTTTTTTGTATGGCTCTTGATCTGTTGTTTGCCGTTTGTCTTTTCGGAAAAATTATGCAGTAGAATTTGGCTTAGGAAAAGTGGATTCCAGTTTTCTGCGCGATGCTGTAGAGCTTTGCGGTAAAATAAAAAATCTGGGCGTGAGATGCTATCCTGAAATATCGCACCACGCTTTAATACCAAGTCATCGAAGATGCGCGTGCGTCCTCACCTGACAAGACTTTCGAATATCTCAAATGCGGCAACGTCTTGAGATATTCGAAAACGGAATCCGAGCTGCCACCTCAATGGCTCTCCTGATGAGTGCAGGGGATAAGTGCCAGCGAGGGGAAAATTCTGCCACATTCGGAGGCTTATTTGCAAGTACGTGACGATTCTAGACCGAAAGCAGGGGCAAAAACCATGCGCTTCCTTATCGCTATGCTGTTGCTGGCTGGCAGCCTGTTTTCGCCAATGGGTGCGCTTGCGCAAAGCGATGACGTGGAATCGACCATCAAGTCGATCAGCACCGAAAAGCTGACCCTGACGCTGGAGGATGGCAAAACCTATTCGGTGCCAGCGGAATTCAATTTCGACGGCCTGACGACCGGCGTCAAGGTTGTGGTTTATTACACCATGGTCGATGGCAAGCGGGTTGTGGACGATTTGCAGGTCGTGAACTGACGCCGATCCGTCACAGCCAATTCAGGCTGTTGTTTTCAAGGTCGATCAGGAGAATTTTGTCCTGGGGGATTGGCATGGCGCAGGCCTCGTTGGCATCGACATTGCCAATCAGCCGGAACAGGCTGCGGATAACGCCGCCATGGGTCACGGCCACGGTTGGCTGGCGGACTGAGGCAAGCCAGGCACCGGTGCGCCAGGACAGGATTTCATAGCTTTCAGCCCGTTGGCCCGGAGCAATGAAGTCCCATTTGCCCTGGGATCGCTGTTTGACCCGTTCTGGGTACAGCTCTTTCAATTCGCGGGTTGTATGACCTTCCCAGTCGCCAAAACAGATTTCCTTCAGCCGGTCGTCGAGCCGGTAACGCTCGGGTTCAAGACCCATTTCGGTGCGGACCCGCTGCATGGTCTCGCGGGTGCGGCCAAGAGGGGAGGCGACGAAGTCGAATGTATCGACTGTATCGCCCAGCACATGGCGCAGGGTTTCGCCATTGCGCATCGCCTGGCCACGGCCTGTGGCGTTCAGCGGAATATCCGTCTGGCCCTGAAACCGACCTTCGGCGTTCCAGTCCGTCTGTCCGTGGCGAATGACGTAAAGCAGCACGGCAGACGAACCTTTCACACCTGATATCCGGGTCTTAATCCTTGACGACCGACATATCCGGCGCGTCCACGGCCTTCATGCCGACCGTGTGATAACCGCAATCGACGTGATGGACTTCGCCGGTCACGCCACTGGACAGGTCCGACAACAGATAGAGGCCGGATGTGCCGACTTCGTCGGTCGTGACATTGCGCTTCAGCGGCGAATTATATTCGTTCCACTTCAGGATATAGCGGAAATCGCCGATGCCGGAGGCCGCCAAAGTCTTGATCGGACCGGCTGAAATGGCATTGACGCGAATGCCGCGCTTGCCCATATCTACGGCGAGATAGCGGACACTGGCTTCCAGCGCTGCCTTGGCCACACCCATGACATTATAATGCGGCATGACTTTTTCCGCACCGTAATAAGTCAGCGTCAGCAATGCGCCGCCATCCTTGAGAAGGGCTTCTGCCCGCTTGGCGACAGCGGTAAACGAATAAACAGAAATATCCATGGTGCGGGCGAAGTTTTCGCGGCTGGTATCCAGATAGCGGCCGGTTAACTCGTCCTTGTCGGAAAAGGCGATGGCATGCACGACGAAGTCGATCTTGCCCCACTTGTCCTCGACATTCTTGAACACGGCATCGACGCTTTCCAGATCGGTCACGTCGCAATCGCCTGCCATGAAGCCCTCAAGCTCCTGGGCCAGCGGCTCGACACGCTTCTTCAACGCATCGCCCTGCCATGTCAGCGCAATCTCCGCGCCGGCATCCCGGCAGGCCTTAGCTATGCCCCATGCGATGGAACGATTATTGGCAACACCCATGATGATGCCACGTTTGCCTGCCATGAGGCCCGAAATTTGAGCCATTATTTGCTCCTTGAGACTTCTATCGAACCTGCCTATCGCATAGGCCGATCCTTGGTTCAAGCTGTGCTACACCTGTCTTCGTGGGAGAGAGGCAACAAATACTGTAAGGAGCCGTAACAAAGGGTGTGGCTATCACTGTGTGATTACAGCGAAATTCGGTTTAACCCGTCATTTTTCCGGGGGGCGGAAACTATAGGAAAAGCCCGTGCTTCATCACTTTCATCAGATCCGTGACTTTTTCGTCCGGTTTTTCCCAGAGCACGACCCTGATTTCCACCACCAGTGCGCCCCGTTCGTCCGGGCCGCTGGGCAGGCCTTCGCCTTCGATGCGAATGCTCTGGTCCGAGCCGGTCCAGGCCGGTACGGTAATGTCGAGCGGTCCTTGCGGCCCTTCGATCACCGTGTCGCATCCCAGCACGGCATCCTCAAGCTTGATCGGCACCACGCAGTGAATGTCATAGCCATCGACGCTGAAGGCAGGGCTTTTCAACACCCGCAGCGTGACCAGCACATCGCCGGTTAACATGCTCGGCACTTTCAGTCCCTTGCCGGACAGCCGGGCAATGCTGCCATCGGTATACCCTGCTTCCAGCGGCAGCCTCACCTCGCGTCCATCGCTGAGCTGGACGGAAATGGTGTTGTGTTGCAACAGGTCGTCAATGGCGATGGTGGCCTCGACCATGATGTCGGGGGCCTTTTCGAGAACCGGCGGCGCGGGTTTGCGAATGCGGCGCACCAGCGACGAAATCAGGCCAAGAACCGGAAGTGCGAAGCCGCGTGATCGGTTACCGTCTTCGCTTGCCTCGTCTTCACCTCGCCGCTGATCGGTCGGGGCAGCGCCAAAAATCTTCGAGACGGCATCGTCTGCCGCGTCCGGGCTTGCGGGGCGGCTTGAGGCCGCCGTTTCGGCGGTGTCGGGAGCCGCTTTCGCGGGTTCCGGCTTTGCTGCGGCCTGGGGCTGGGCTTGAGCCTGCGTTTGAGCCTGGGCTTTGGCCGAGGCGTTGGCGCTTGCTGTTGCGTCGGCCGACGCATTGGCGGCCTGGGCTTCGGCCGATTGCGCGCGGGCGCGGGCGGCCTCAACCTTGACATTCAGCATTTCGGCGGCTTTTTCAGCCTTGGCCTTTTCCGCCTCGATGCGCGCCAGATCGGCCATGACGCGCTCCGCATTGGCCTTGGCCTGACGGGCGCGCTCAGCGGCCGCACGGGCTTCCTCGCGTTGTTGCATGATCGTCTGTTCGCGTTTCATGGCGTCCATTTTCGAGCGTTGCTGGTCGTAGCGGCTTCGTTTTGCGGGGTCCTTGAGCACATCATAGGCCTGCCCGATCTCCGCAAACCGTTGGGTTGCTGTTGGGTCCTCCCGGTTCTGATCGGGATGAGAGGTCTTGGCTTTCGAGCGCCAGGCAGCCTTGATCTCGTCAGTACCAGCATCGCGCTGCACGCCGAGAATGGAGTAGGGATCACGCATTTTACCACCAACCAAATACAAGAGCGGTTCAATTGAGATCTGTCCGGGTCACGACATCGCACCCGTAAGGGGAAATATGATGTACCGTAACACTTTCAATCTGTTGCGGAAATTTCAGAACAAAAGATTTTTGCCCAGCAATTTCGCAGAAAGGTGAATCATTCACGCTCATACGCGGCAAGCATTGTCTTTATCTGTCTCGCCACGGGACATGATTATATTAGGAAGCAGATGCTAACCAGTGGTTACGCTTGGGGAATAATTCCTTGAATCCGGCTTTGATGCCAATGGAATTTACGCAATGGGTGCTGCCGTCAGCGGCTATGACCGTTAGCAAGTCATGGAAAGCCGGTGCAATCGGCGTTTTTGCAGCACGGAATTGCTGATCTCAGGACTGCTTGTCGAAATTCACCAATTGCCATTGGCCATCGCCGGCCAGGCAGGTGCGGCCATAGAATTTGGCAATGCCGTCATAGGCATGGCGGCTGGTGACGAATACCCGGCAGATCACGCCATTGCTGCGATCCTCGGAAATCGAGTTGATCACACCGGCGCTTCCCGTTGTGGTATTGGCCCAGGGAACCGGGCTCGGACCCAGTTTTTCAAGATCGGCGGAAGACACCGCATTGCGAACCGTATCCTGGTCGGACCGCTTTTCCGGTTCGTTTGGAATAGTGCCGGTCGAAATCGACCGATCGACCTTGGGCGCATCGCCTCCGAAGTCCATGACGCCACCGACACAGCCGCCCAACATGAGGCAAAGCGCCGCCATGGCGATAAAACGACCGCTGGTGGCCCAGCGTCCCTTTCTGCATCGATCCGGCTTTGCTATGTCTCTCAAGACCTGTCCTGTCCTTCATGCGTCGTTGGCGGCGCGGGCATATGCGGAGCATTTAACATAATATGTCGCAAAATGAGTTAACAACCGGTGACTTTACCGAGGAGCATGAACCTTTTGGCTTGTTCGAAACGTGGCTCACGGAGGCAAAGGCCTCGGAGATCAACGATCCCAACGCTGTCGCATTGGCGACAGTCGATGAAAGCGGCCTGCCAAATGTGCGCATGGTACTGCTGAAAGATTTCGATCAAAACGGATTCGTCTTCTATACCAATTTCGAGAGCCAGAAAGGTACGGAGATTCTTTCCCAAAAGAAAGCCGCGATGTGCTTTCATTGGAAATCCCTGCGTCGCCAGGTACGGTTGCGCGGGGAAGTGGAAGTCGTGTCCGACGCCGAGGCCGATGCCTATTACCAGACAAGACCGATCGGCAGCCGGATCGGTGCCTGGGCCTCGAAACAGTCGCGGCCGCTGGAAAGCCGGTTTGCGTTGGAAAAAGCGGTTGCCGAATATACGGCGCGTTACGCCCTGGGGTCTATTCCCCGTCCAGCCCATTGGTCGGGTTTCCGGATCAAGCCATTGACCATCGAATTCTGGCGTGACGGTAAATTCCGGCTGCATGACCGGATCGAGTTTCGCCGCGAGGCGTTGGGGCAGCCCTGGAGCAAGGTGCGTATGTATCCTTGATCTCGCAAGGGCTGTGTTTCCCCTGATGTCACGCAGCCGGTTTGCGTGACATCAGGCGAAAGGGAATGCCCGATGCCAGCGTCCGGACCGTGGCTGGCGTCTGGAAATGACCATTGAGTGAAATGCGCGGCAGGGCGTGCAGGCGCTGTCCGTCTCTTTCAAACAATGTCGCGGGCCGGGTGGTGACTGCCAGACGGAAACCGGCCTCGCGCACCAAATCGATGGTACGCCGATCGACGCTACGGCCATCGCCATAGGGATAGGCGAAACTGACCGGTCGCGTTCCGGTCAGGGTTTCGAGATAATCGGCGCAGAGTTTCAACTCCTGCCGCACCGTTTCATCATCAAGCCCGGTCAAGCCTCGATGGCTGACCGTATGAGCGCCCAGGCTGACCAGCGGATGGGCGGCAAAATCGGCCAGTGCCTCCGAGGGCAGGATGGCTTTGGCAACGATGTCGCGGCTGTCTATGCCGACCTCTGCCGCCATCCGGTTCAGCCTGCCGATCATGTCTGCCTCGTTCATCGCCGTAATCTGGCTGGCGATCTGCCGGAACGCGGCGGCTTTGCGCAATGGCGTATCGGTGGACAGGATGCGCGTCCTGCCGTCGAAGTCCCATTTCAGCTGCTCAGCCTTGCGGGTCAGGGCAGCAAGGGTTTCCCACCAGAGGCCATGGCTGCGCTCGCTGAGGCCCTGGCAGACAAAAACCGTGAACGGCGCATCGAACCGCTCGAAGATCGGCAGGGCGAAGTCACGGCTGCTGTAATAGGCATCATCAAGAGTAAAGGCCGCAAACGGCCTTTGACCTTGCCCTGTGGCAAGCCGTGCGGGCACATCTTCCAGGCGGATGAATTCGTAATTTTCCCGCCACAGGGCGCGAAGGGCAGTATCCAGGAATTTGGGAGTGATTTCCAGATGCCGGTTGGGGTCGGGTCTCAGAGGAAGATATGGGCGCACCTGATGCAGGGTGAAGATCGCGCCGAGCCCGCGCGCATCCTTCCACGCACCGAACCTGCGCGCCATCCCCGCCGCGACCAGTCCGCCCGCGATCAGCCCCTGCTTGAAAATAGTCCCATCCATACGTGGTTTTCCGGCAGCCGCGGCTGCGCTGTCTTTGAAAAAAGATGCTCTATAACAGGTGTCCGGAATGGACCGGATCGGTTTAATCGAATGGGCAGTCCCATCCGGCCCCAAGGGTTATCGTCTCAATACATGCCAGATTAATGGTACGGATTTAAGGAATTGTGCATCGGCTCCGGTTTTAAGCCCGACTCCGGCGATGAAACTGGTGTTCTCAGGATAAAATCCATGGCAGAGCCTGGACTTCACCGGGTTTTCCTCAGGCTTCTCACCATCCAGGGCGCCAGCAGGATTGCCGGAGCAAGGCAGGCCAGGCCAAACAGGAAGCTATTGCCGACCGCATGGCGCAGCACCTCCGGGGATGCCGTGCCGGAAAAGCCTGAGCGATTGGCAATGAGACCGGCCAGTGCGGCCCCCATGGCATAACCGGCGGTCTGCAATGTGGGCAAAAGTGCTGAGGTCCGGTCGCGGTCGTCAGGTGGGCTCGCCTCCATCATTGTCTGGCTGAGCGCCGCCCACGCCATGCCAAAGGCCATGCCCACGGCGATAAGCGACAGGATCAGTCCCGGTAGGTGACCGGTTGAAATGGCAAGCGTGGTGCCGGCAAGGCCGCCAGCCTCGGTGAAGATCCCCAGCAGGATCAGTCGTTCTCTGGCTTTTTGGGTGGAGATATTGGCGGTGATCACAGCCGTCAGGCTCCAGCTGACCGCCATCAGCGCGCTCAACGCACCCGCTGCCATTGGTCCCATCGACCAGAGATGTTGCAGCGTATAGACGAGATAGACGCCAAGAGCCGCTTCGGAAAGTGGCATGAGCAACACGACCCACAGGCCAAGCCCGACGGGTGTTGACGCCACAAAGGCGCCGGCGGGCAGGATCGGCTGAAGACTGTTTCTGTCGAGCGCGACAAACAGCAGACAAGCGGCAAGCGCCATGCCGATCATGGTGTTACGGGAGATCTCCAGCGCCGTCAGATTTGCCGCCAGCAGCAGCACCAGCCCGACCAGCAGCAGGCTCAGTCGGCCTATTGGCAAGCCACGCGGACTGGTCGGATTTTTGCCATTTTTTTCTCCTTTTGGAACGGCGATCCTGGCCAAGATCAGAAAGACGATACCGGCGGGAACGTTGACGAGGAAGGCTGCGCGCCACGAAATCGCCTCAGTCAACAACCCGGCCAGCACCGGCCCGCCAAAGGCCGACACCGCCCAGACGGCGGCTTCGATACCGAAAATACGGGCAATCAACCTGCGCGGGAACAGCGTCGAGATCAGCATATAGCACAGAGCCAGGACAGCGCCTTCCCCAAGCCCCTGCAAGACACGCCCGATGATGATGCCCGCCATTGATCCCGCCAGGCCGGCGGTCAGTGTCCCCGCCAGGAAAATCAGCGTGACGATAGCGAGTGCGCCCCGGGTGCCGACCCGGGACTTGAGGCTGGCGCAACTTGCGCCTGCCACAATCGATGCGGCCAGATAAAGCGTGCTGGTCCAGGGCAACCACTGCGCGCCACCAAGCTCGGCAATGGCCGAGGGCAGGGCGGTTGAAACAAGGAAGGCGTTGAAAGCATGCAGTCCAACACCAAGGCTGACCATGACGGTTGCTGCTCCGAGGCCCGGGGCGAACAGATCGCGCCAATGCCCATTCTCCGGAATCGTCGCATCGGCCTTTGTGGCTTCGGGGTTAATATCCTGAATTTCCATGATTTTTCAGTCCTTTCCATCTGCTCTGGTCAATTGGTGATCGCCACGCTACAACCTCAACCTAAGTTGAGGTAAAGAGGAAAAATGCGGATGCAGGGTTTGAGCGTCGGTGAATTGGCGGAGCGCAGTGGCGTTGCGGTTTCGGCTTTGCATTTTTACGAACGCAAGGGCCTGATCCGCGCCCGGCGCACCAGCGGTAACCAGCGGCGCTACGACCGGGACGTGCTGCGCCGCGTGGCGATTATCCGGGCGGCGCTAGCGCTCGGCATTCCCTTGAAGGAGGTCGCGGCGATCATGGCGGATCTGCCGCAAGGCCAGACGCCGGGCCGGGAGGACTGGCGCCGGATTGCGACACGTTGGGCGGACAGTTTGGACCGGCGCATCGCCATGCTCGGCAAATTGCGCAACGATCTCGACGGCTGTATCGGCTGCGGTTGCCTGTCGATGACGCATTGCAATATCTTCAATCCCCAGGATATGGCGGGCGAGCGCGGCGAGGGGGCTGTATTTCTTCTCGATTCTGATAGGAACGAAGGGGGAAACCCTGCAGATTCCACAGAGTTGCCATAATTGGGCAACTCTTCATTAACAATATTGGGCAAGATGAAGGCGTTGCACAATTTCCTGCCCCATTTTGGGTCTAATGCCAGCACGTCCTCGTGCCGGTTCCGTGAAGTGTTCGAGGTCGTTTTCGTGAATTTGCCGATGAATTTGCCCAAGTATTTGCAGTGTAACCAGTCTGGAGGCCGAATGAGCAGGACCCTGATCGCGCTATCGTTGTTTGTGTCGATCAGCATGATGGCCAGCCCGGTTCTTGCAGGCAGCGCCCAGCTTCTGCTGGATGCGCGCACCGGTCGGGTGATCGCCTCGGAAAATGCGGATATGCCCAACCATCCGGCATCGCTGACCAAAATGATGACCATCTATATGGTTTTCGACGCGATTCGCCGCGGCACGTTGAGCTGGGATAGCCCCGTGCCATTTTCCAAATACGCCTCATCGCGCCCGCCCACCAAGCTTCGCCTCAAGCCAGGTGAAGAAATTACCGTACGCGAGGCGGTGCTGGGCATGGTAACCCTGTCGGCCAATGATGCCGCCGCCGCAATGGCCGAAAAGCTTGGCGGAACGGAAGAGAATTTCGCGGCAATGATGACCGCCAAGGCGCGCCAGCTCGGCATGCCCAATACAACATTCGTCAATGCCTCCGGCCTGCCCGACGATCGGCAGATCACCACCGCCCGCGACATGTCCACCCTCGGCGTAGCACTGCTGCGCGACTTTCCCCGCGATTACGCGCTGTTTTCCACCCGCAGCTTTGCCTTTCGTGGCCGCACCATCAATGGCCATAACAATCTCATGTACCGCTACAAGGGCATGGACGGCATCAAGACCGGTTACACCAACGCATCCGGCTATAATCTGGTCAGCGCCGTGGCCGATGGCAAGCGCCGGGTGATCGGCGTGATCATGGGCGGCCGTAGCGGTGCCAGCCGTGACAATCTTATGGCGCAGCTGATCACCAAGAATATCGGCAAGGCCTCCGACGGTAATTCGCTGATCGCCAGCGCTGCTCCCACCGCTCCGATTGTCATTGCCCAGACCACTGGCAGCATTCCCTTGCCGCTCGACCGCAGCGCCCCAATCGACCGCAGAGAGGTTGCTTCTCAGGTCGCCTCCGTCAGCGCGCAGGCCGATGCGCCAGTTCTCGGCTCCCGCTTTGGCAATGCTTATGCCGGTGGTGGCGCCAACAACGCTGCCGCAGCCACGGAAGCCCTGATTGCGGGCGCCCATCCGCGTCCCCTGAAGCCCATTCCGCTGCATCGCGACGGAACCTGGCAGATCCAGATTGCGGCTGCGGCCAGCGCCGAAGAAGCCATGAGCCTGTTGCAAATGGTCCGCGACAAGATCGGTGGGCCATTGGCCGACCGCGATATCTATACCGAAGCCGTCACCCGCAATGGCGCCACCGTGTACCGCGCCCGCTTCACCGGCTTTCCCAACAAGGACGATGCTCAAAGTGCCTGTGAGCGGCTGGTGAAAAGCAGCTATGATTGCGTGTTGATGCCCGCGCGAGGCTAAGCCTTTCCGGCGACCCCGCCTTGAACTCCTATCCGTCTCCTTCGTGCCGTCTATCTTATCGATAGGCGGCATTCTCATTTTGCAGCCAATGGATAGCTGTCGCTTCGTCTTCCATCAGCATTCTCTATGCCTCGCTATCAGATGAAGGGCGCCCAGATTTCCCTTGGATGTCGGTGCACATCCTGGGCTGTTTAATCTTTCTTGCCGCGCTGTTTTTCCACTCTCGACAATCTTGCGGAATCGCGCGATAAAGTCAAGAACAAATGGAGAACAATATGCTGGCTGGTCTGATGGAGCGTTTTGAAAAGGCGTCGGCTACCTATGCAGCGGCCAATGGTGTCGAGCGGGACGAGCCCTGGTTCCTGCTGAAATTATTGGAGGAAGCGGGGGAGTTGGTTCAAGCGGCAAACCGCATCAGCGGTCGCGGTCGCCAAAAGGGCATGAGCGAAGACGAAATGCGCCAACTGCTCGCCGATGAAACGGCCGATCTTTTCGGGCATGTTCTGCTTTTTGCCCATCATCACCAGCTCGATCTGGAAAGCGCGATCCGGCGGAAGTGGCGGTTCGATCCCAAGGTTGCGGCAGCCGAATGAAAATCCGCCCCGCGCCTTACCTTGCCAGTTGCGAAGATCTCAAGGCTTTACTGTATTTGAGATCTTCTCCTTGGGAGAAGAGATCAGAGTCTGCGAAGCGTAAAGGGCGCACCGAAGAAATGTAGCCACATGCGCTCCAGGATATAGCCATGCGCCACCACAGGCGCCGTGGCGAAATCGTAAAGCCTTGCATAGCTGTCGGGTGAAACGGCTGTGACCAGATCGTTGCGAACCGCGAAAATTGCACCGTAGGAAAACGTCCCGAGCAAATGCTTTTCGGCTTCGTCGGCAATGTGGTCCATGCGGCAGCGACGCAACATGTGCGCGGCGATATTGATGTAAGCTTCCATTCCGCCGTTCAGCAGGCGGTAGACCGTGCCCATGCCCAGTGCGCCATTGTCGATAAAATCAACCGGACCCCAGGTGTAGAGCGAGAAATATTCCTCGCGGACTCGCGGACCGCCCCGCAGCTTCGGGCGATAAGCATCCAGAAATTTCTGCGGCGGTACATTTTTCTCTTCGACCCATGCCCAGGAGAGTGTCTGGATTTTCTCCCAGTCGGTCCAATTGTTCAGCAATTGCAGGAAGTCAGGGCTGTGCGTGAAGGGGTCACCCTGAGCAAAGACCGTAAAATCGTGATTGCGCTGGCGCTGACCCATCATGTGATGGAGGTAGGTCTCAGATTCCCGCCCAACATTGGGACGTGCAATGATATGATTGGCACGCTCAAGAACCTGCGGCGATGTGATCTCCTCGCCCTTGTTATAGATGAAAATCTCGAAATTGCTGGGGACCTGCGCGATCCATTCCAACTCTTCCGCATAACGGGCAATGACGAGTGTGTGCACCTGTGAACTCCTGGCAAGATACGGACGCAGTTTGCACCGCGCGATAACCCGATGGCATGCCGTAGGTCTAAGGCCAGAAGCTTGTCTGTGGCTTGAAGCTTATGCGGAGTATCTGAAGTGCGAAACGCTACCAAACTTATAGTATTTGGCGTTCCGAAAGCGCGTTATGCAAAAAAGCCGCAGCATTGGTGCAGATCATCGATGACCAATGTTGCCAGCGCCCGAATTTCATCGGTCGGAGCCAGGAGATCGGGTACCATCACCGCCATCATACCCGCCGAGGCTGCCGAGCGAATGCCGTTGTGGGAATCTTCCAATGCCAGACAATCGCCCGGTGCAATGCCAAGCCGCTCGGCAGCAGTGAGATAAGGGTCCGGCGCAGGCTTGCCCCTGGCGTAGTCGCCTAAAGCAATGACGTGATCGAACCGCTCTCGAATGCCAAACCCGGCCAGATGATGCTGCACTTGGGAATGTGTGGAAGATGTGCAAATGGCCCGTGGAATGGCCCTGTCATCCAGCATATCGAGCAGGGCCACCACACCCGCCTTTAGCTTCAGTTCCAGGGCGGTCAACCGATCGAAATGGTCCACCCAGACTGCCCGAAAGGCTTCGGCGTCAAAATCCGGCCCATAATGGTCCTTCAGCAAATGCACGATCCCGTCCCAGGGTCGGCCCAGCATGCCTTCATAGACCGATGGCCCGACAAGCAGCCCCTCTTGCTCACCTGCCGAAATCACCGATTTACGATAGAGGATTTCGCTGTCGAGGATGAGGCCATCCATGTCGAAGATAACGGCTTTGGGGGTGCGGGGGAGCATGTGTCGCTATAGGTCCAATGAGAGTTCTCGTTCGCCGAGATCCTGGTAAAAGCGCAGCAGATAACCGTCTGGATCGGCAACGACGAATTGTCTGTTGCCGCCCTCCATATTGCCTGTGCGATACCATTTGTCTTCCAGTGGCAGATAAAGGGCAATGGCGGCTGCTTCGAGCCGGTCGAGAATGGTCTGCACGTTATCGACGCGGATCTGAACATTCAGCCCGCGTCCGAATGGTCTTGTCAGCGGTGCGTCGTCAATCTCGAAAGTCCGGCCAAGCCCGATCTGATCGATCATCAACTGCGCGCCACCCAGTTCAAGGTAGCTGAACCCTTCTTCCGGCCGCTCGTAACGCACCGAAAAGCCAAGCAGCCGAGTGTAGAAATCCCGGCTCTCGTGCCAGTCCGTGACTGCAAATTCTGGAACCAGCGCGTTCGACATTACGCCCGCGTGCCGCCGACGGTGATCTGATCCATCCGCAGATGCGGCTGGCCAACGCCGACCGGGACCCACTGTCCAGCCTTGCCGCAATTGCCGATGCCGGTGTCGAGTTTCATGTCGTTGCCGATCATCGATACCCGTTTCATCGCGTCCGGCCCGTTGCCGATCAGCATGGCGCCCTTGACCGGCGCGCCGATCTTGCCATCCTCGATCATATAGGCCTCGGTGCAGCCGAACACGAATTTGCCCGAGGTGATATCCACCTGGCCGCCGCCGAAGGACACGGCATAGATGCCCTTCTTGACCGAGGCGATGATCTCTTCCGGGCTCTTGTCGCCTGACAGCATGTAGGTATTGGTCATGCGCGGCATCGGCTGGTGGGCATAGCCTTGGCGGCGGCCATTGCCGGTTGGTGCCATGCCCATCAACCGGGCATTCTGGCGGTCCTGCATATAGCCGACCAGCCGCCCGTTTTCGATCAGCACGTTATAGGCCGAAGGCGTGCCTTCGTCATCGACAGTGATCGAGCCGCGCCGGTTGTTGATTGTGCCATCATCCACCACGGTGACGCCGGTCGCGGCGACCATTTCGCCCAGGAGTCCTGCGAAGGCCGAGGTCTTCTTGCGATTGAAATCGCCTTCCAGCCCGTGGCCGACGGCTTCATGCAGCATTACGCCCGGCCAGCCATTGCCGAGCACAACGTCCATGCTGCCAGCCGGGGCCTCGATGGCCTCCAGATTGATCAGCGCCTGACGCAGCGCGTCATCGGCGCCCGCTTTCCAGCTCTCGTCGCTGAGGAAGTCGGCGAAGGACATCCGCCCGCCTGTGCCGAAGGAGCCGGATTCCTGCCGCTCGCCCTGGCCGGTGATGACCGAGATATTCATGCGCGTCATCGGGCGTACATCGCGGACGCGGTGGCCATCGGCGCGCAGGATTTCCACCACCTGCCAGCTGGCGGCAATCGAGGCGGAGACCTGTCGTACTTTCGGGTCCTTGGCGCGCAGATAGGCGTCGATTTCGGAGAGAAGCGCTACTTTTTCCTCGAATGTCGGACTACCGATCGGGTTCTCGTCGCCGTAAAGCCGGACATTGGTGCGCTGTGGGGCGCTGGCATAGGAGCCGCTATAGCCATGGGTAACGGCCTTGACGGCGTCGGCGGCGCGATTGAGTGCCGACAGGGACAATTCACCGGAATGGGCATAACCCACCGCTTCGCCTGCCACCGAGCGCAGGCCAAACCCCTGGTCGGTGTTAAAGCTGCCGCCCTTCAGGCGGCCATTGTCGAAGGAAAGTGATTCGGCCTGGGCATGTTCAATATACAATTCGCCGTCATCCGATCCCTCCAGCGCCGAGGCAACGGCTTTTGACAGGCTGTGCTCGTCACAATCGAACAGGCTGATGAGATCGGTGGTCATAATTATCTCCTTGGCTTACCCATGGCATGTCATCGGGCATGTAATCGGGCTTTGCGCATCGAACAAGGGCAAGGTCAGCAAGCGAGGGCACTGGCGCTCAGGGCAGGGCGTCGTAACCTTCGCCAAAGCCATTCAGCTCGACGGGAATGCCAACCCGGTCCTGATCAGAGGATTCGCGCACGGCAAACACGGCGCTTTTGCCCGAACGCAGCACTTTCATCAGTTGATCGTCGATTTCCACTTCCACATAGCAGCCCTCGGCAAAGCAGCGGGTGAAGAAAGCCCGGCCGACATTGTTATTATCGACGTAAAGCTCCATGCCATCCTTCAACAGCACGCCAAGCGGCGCTAGAATGCGCAGGATGCGGGCCTTGCGGTCGGCGGTCTTCAGCACCACCACGGACAGTCCCACTTCGGGGCGGTCCTCGGCAATCACATTCTGCATCAGGGCGCATTGCTCCTGCGAGGTACCGGCGGGCGTATCGCAAATGATCGACCATGCGCCGTGATTGGAGCGCACCGTGCCTGCCTGCGGCTGCTGTGCCAGCGCCGCGCCGGCTTGCATTGCTGTTGCAAACCCTGCCGCAACGAGCCCCGCCGCGACAAGTCTAGCCCGCAACATTCTCTGGAAACCCATGGATACCTCTGGAATTCTGTTCAATCTTGTCATTCTCGCCTGCGCCGCACAAAGGATCAAGGGCCAAGGCCTTCGACATCCTTGCGCTTTGCGCGCTGTATCTTCCTGTAACCTGCGATGATCGTCGAAACAAATCCAATCTGCGGCTATTGCCCGACCGATAAAAGACCTGACCCAGGACTGGACAAGACGAAAACCGGAGATGGGCTGACTATTGACAGTCTCCTTTCCAGCCGAGTGCGGCATAATTGGGGTGTTTGCCTGTGTTGCGATCAGGGACTGATCCCGTTCAGGTCCATGCGATGGCGAGATTTCAGGAGAATCTTCTCTGGCATTTCCCGCAAAGCGCGCACTGACATTCGCAGCGCAGGGCCGGGAATTGCGCCAGTTCGGCCTGGATCTTGATGGCGATCTCTGTGGGATGAGCAAAAATGCCGCAGCGGCATGGACGTACGGTTGTTGCGAAATTGGCAAAATTGTGATTTTAAATTAGTATCATATCAGGGATTGTGCGTTTGCCATTGATTTGGGTCAAACGCGGGAGGGAGAGGCAACCGTGATAAAAACTCTTTTAAAAGTGATGGCCAGTTTGGCCACGGGTCTGGTCACGGGGACGGCAAGGCTGATGGCAGGTCTGGCGGGGGCCATGGTTCTCTGTCTGATGAGTGCCGTCGGTGCGATGGCGGACCAGCCGGTTGATTGGCAGCTCGACCTGCAACCCCATGCCAGCCCGGTGATGGAGCAGATCCGCTGGTTCAACCATTACACCTTGTGGTTCATCGTTCCGGTGACGCTGCTGGTTCTGGTTCTGCTGATCGTCGTGGTCGTGCGGTTCAGGGCCAGCGCCAATCCGGTGCCGTCCCGCACCAGCCACAATACCGTGATCGAGATCGTCTGGACGCTCGGGCCGGTTCTTATTCTTTTCTTTCTCGCCATCCCGTCCTTCAATTTGCTCACCTATGAATTGACGATTCCGGAAAAGCCCGACCTGACCATCAAGGCCACGGCCACTCAATGGCAGTGGAACTATGAATATCAGGGTGAAAAGCAGCTGGCTTTCGACAGCTACCTGCTGAAGGATCAGGACCGCGCCAGCGCTGGCAAGGAAGATCATAAGATCTATCCGCGTCTTCTGGCTGTTGACAATGAGATGGTCTTGCCGGTCGGCAAGACGGTTCGCATGCTGGTGACGGCAGCGCCTTCCGACGTGATCCATTCCTTCGCCATGCCGTCTTTCGGCGTCAAGATCGATGCCGTGCCGGGCCGGTTGAATGAGACCTGGTTCCGTGTTGACCGCGAAGGCCTGTTTTACGGCCAGTGCTCGGAACTCTGCGGCAAGGATCATGCTTACATGCCGATCGCCATCCGCGTCGTTTCGGCTGACAAATACAATGCCTGGATGACGGCGGCCGCAAGTGATCTTGGTGCGGCCAACAAGGCTCTGATGGCAGCGACGGATGGCCCGAAGGCCGCCAATCAGCTGGCGCAGAACGTTTCCACAATGACCGTTTCGAACTGAGGGGAGTGAGGACAATGGCTGGACATACCGGCGAGGGCGCTCATGCACCCGAACATTCACACGATCATTCACATGATCACAAACCGGGTTTTGCCGCCCGCTGGCTGTTTTCGACCAATCATAAGGACATCGGCACGCTCTACCTGATCTTCGCCATTATCGCGGGCGTGATCGGCGGGGCGTTGTCGGTTGCCATGCGCATGGAATTGCAGGAGCCTGGCATCCAGATCTTCCACGGCCTGGCGGCCATGGTTTACGGCTTTGAAGGCGATGCCGCCATCGATGGCGGCAAGCACATGTATAATGTGTTCACCACCGCGCATGCGTTGATCATGATCTTCTTCATGGTCATGCCAGCGCTGATCGGCGGTTTTGCCAACTGGATGATCCCGATCATGATCGGCGCGCCGGATATGGCGTTTCCGCGTCTCAACAACATCTCCTTCTGGCTGATCGTTCCGGCTTTCGTGCTGCTGCTGCTGTCGATGTTTGTCGAAGGCCCGGCGGGTGCTTACGGTGTTGGCGGCGGCTGGACGATGTATCCACCCTTATCGACCTCCGGCCAGCCTGGCCCGGCGGTGGACCTGGCGATTTTCGCACTGCATGTGTCGGGTGCCTCGTCTATTCTCGGCGCCATCAACTTCATCACCACCATCCTCAACATGCGTGCGCCGGGCATGACCCTGCACAAAATGCCGCTGTTTGCCTGGTCGGTGCTGGTCACGGCTTTCCTGCTGCTTCTGTCCCTGCCGGTTCTGGCCGGTGGCATCACCATGCTGCTGACCGACCGTAATTTCGGAACGACATTCTTTGCCCCCGAAGGCGGTGGTGACCCGATTCTCTACCAGCACCTGTTCTGGTTCTTCGGACATCCGGAAGTCTATATCCTGATCCTGCCCGGTTTCGGCATCGTCAGCCACATCATCTCGACCTTCTCGAAAAAGCCGGTTTTCGGCTATCTCGGCATGGCCTATGCCATGGTCGCCATTGGCGCCGTCGGTTTCGTGGTCTGGGCGCATCACATGTATACGGTCGGTCTGTCGCTGGCCGCCCAACGCTATTTCGTCTTTGCCACCATGGTGATCGCAGTGCCGACCGGCATCAAGATCTTCTCGTGGATTGCCACCATGTGGGGCGGCTCGCTGTCCTTCCGCACTCCCATGGTCTGGGCTATCGGCTTCATCTTCCTGTTCACCGTCGGCGGTGTAACGGGCGTGCAGCTGGCCAATGCCGGTCTCGACCGTTCGCTGCATGACACCTATTACGTGGTGGCCCATTTCCACTACGTGCTGTCGCTGGGTGCCGTATTTGCAATTTTCGCTGGCTGGTATTATTGGTTCCCGAAAATGTCGGGCTATATGTATAGCGAGTTCATCGGCAAGCTGCATTTCTGGGTGATGTTTATCGGCGTCAACATGGTGTTCTTCCCGCAGCACTTCCTCGGGTTGGCTGGCATGCCGCGCCGCTATATCGATTACCCGGATGCCTTTGCCGACTGGAACCGGATTTCATCCTATGGCTCCTATCTCTCGGGCGTCGCGGTGCTGATCTTCCTGTTCGGCGTGTTCGAGGCTTTTGCCAGGAAGCGGGTAGCAGGCGACAATCCATGGGGTGAAGGTGCGACCACACTGGAATGGCAGCTGTCTTCGCCGCCGCCATACCACCAGTGGGAACAGTTGCCCCGCATAAAATAGACATAAAAAAAGCCATCAACGCCGTGGATGAAGCCGCTGCGGCGTTGAGAACATGACAGGTCAGGACAGCATAATGGCAGCCATAGACAACAGCAACATCATCGGTCTGGACAGTGAGATCTGTCTGTCCGAAGCGGGCGCTAAGGATTTCTTCGCGCTTTTAAAGCCGCGGGTGATGTCGCTTGTGGTGTTCACGGCCTTTGCCGGTCTGGTGCTGGCACCGGGCACGATCAACCCCATTCTGGGTGTCATTGCCATCCTGTGTATTGCGGTTGGGGCTGGCGCCTCCGGCGCTCTCAATATGTGGTATGATGCCGATATCGATGCGGTGATGACCCGCACGGCGCGCCGTCCCATTCCGGCAGGCCGTATCCGTCCGCAGGAGGCGCTGGCCTTCGGCATCACGCTGTCGGTCTTTTCGGTCTCGATTCTTGGCCTCGCGGTCAACTGGTTCGCCGCCGCCTTTCTGGCCTTTACCATCCTGTTTTACGCCGTCGTCTATACGATGTGGCTGAAACGCTCGACCCCGCAGAATATCGTCATTGGCGGCGCATCGGGTGCCTTTCCGCCGATGATCGGTTGGGCCTGTGTCACCGGTGGCGTGTCGCTGGACAGCGTCATTCTGTTCATGGTGATCTTCCTGTGGACGCCAGCGCATTTCTGGGCCCTGGCGCTCTACAAGATGCGCGATTACGGCTCGGTTGGCGTGCCGATGATGCCGAATGTGGCGGGTGAAACCTCGACCAAGCGGCAGATGTTCGTCTATGCGGTGCTGACCGGTATCTTTGCCGTAGCACCGGCTTTCACCGGGCTTGCTTCGCTCTGGTACGGGCTGGTGGCTGGCGTGCTGAGCGCCATCTTCGTCGCCTGTTCTGTTGCAGTTTGGCGGATGCCGGAGGGCGACGAGCGCATGGCGCCAGCCCGCAAAATGTTCGCCTATTCGATCTTCTACCTGTTTGCGGTGTTTTCAGCCCTGCTAGTCGATCATTATGCGGCGAGTCTTCTCGCCCATGCGTCGGGAGCACTGTGATGGAAACGGTCAAGTTGACGGAAGCCCAGAGAAAATCGAGACGGGGTCGTAATGTGGCGCTGGGCTTGGTCTTGGCCGGGCTTGTCGTGTTGTTTTACCTCGTGACGTTGGTGAAGATCAGCGGCATGGGACAATGAGCAGGATCTGATTGCGCACGGTTCGTCATTTGACGTCGCGCAGACCGGAAATGCTCGATGTGAGAGAAGCGGGATGGCCGGGATTTGAAACACAGACTGTTGATATAAGCATACCATTCAAGCAGCGGCACGGGAGGAACGAGCCATGGCAGAACCGGGAGGCACGCAAGCGGGAGAACGGCGCGGCAAGGGCAAGGACCTGACCGTGTTTTTCGCTTGCCTGGCGTTTGTCGGCGGGGTTACCGCCATGAGCTTTGCCGCAGCCCCCTTTTATCGGATGTATTGCCAACTGACCGGCTATAACGGCACGACTCAGCGGGCCGAGCAGCCGTCATCGGTCATTCTAGACCGCAAGATGACGGTCACCTTCGATGCCAATGTCTCGCCCGGTCTGAACTGGGATTTCAAGCCGATGCAGGCATCCGTTGCCCCAAGGATCGGCGAGACCATTCAGGCGAATTATTCTGTCACCAATCGCTCGCCCTATCCAACCAAGGGGCAGGCGGTGTTCAACGTGACACCAATGGAAGCGGCGGTCTATTTCAATAAGATCGAGTGCTTCTGCTTTACCGAGACGGTGCTACAGCCCGGCCAGACGCTGGACATGCCAGTGGTCTTCTACATCGACCCTGACATCATGGCGCAGCCGGAGACCAAGAATATCGGAACGGTAACCTTGTCCTATACATTCTATCCGCATGGCGGCGAAAAGCCGGTGGCGGGGATTGCGCAGGACAAGACCGCCGTTCAACCTAAGCTTTAACGGGCGGGTCCCGCTGTATCAAAGCGGCGGGCGCGGACCAGGAGCAAGGGTGGAAATTAACAGTCTGTTCAAGAATTGCTGTTGGCCTGGCGAAAATGGTGATTTCGAGAACTGGAACGGAGCGCACTTAATGTACGTGAGTGCAGGAATCGCAGAAATTGCCATTTGCAGACGGCCAGCGGCGATTATTGGATAGACTGTAAGGGATGAAGTGATCAGCGGCGAGAGGCAGGCGGGTCACTTGAGGAGAGTTTTCAAGCGGGGATTGCTGACATGGCCGACGCCCATCAGAAACATCATGACTATCACATTATTGATCCGAGCCCATGGCCGATCCTGGCATCGCTCGGGGCATTCATCCTGACCTTCGGCGGGGTCGGCTATATGCGCTACCTGCATGGTGGCTCGTTCAAGCTGTTTGGCATGGAGCTAGCGCATCCCTGGCTGTTCTTCATAGGTCTTGCCATCATCCTGTTCACCATGTTCGGCTGGTGGGCCGATACGATCAAGGAAGCCCATGAGGGCCACCATACGCGGGTCGTGTCACTGCATCTGCGCTATGGGATGATCATGTTCATCGCGTCTGAAGTGATGTTCTTCGTCGCGTGGTTCTGGGCGTTTTTCGATGCCAGCCTGTTTCCCCATGAAGCCATCCAGGCCTCGCGGGTCGAGTTTACCGGCGGACAATGGCCGCCAAAGGGTGTCGAAGTGCTCGATCCCTGGCACCTGCCGCTCTATAACACTGTTATCCTGCTGCTGTCTGGCACTTGCGTTACCTGGGCGCATCACGCTCTGCTGCACAATGACCGCAAGGGCATGATCAGCGGCCTGACGCTGACGGTGGTGCTCGGTGCGCTATTCTCTTTTGTGCAGTTCTATGAATATATGCACGCACCGTTTGCGTTCAAAAGTTCGATTTATGGTGCGACCTTCTTCATGGCCACCGGCTTCCACGGTTTCCACGTCCTGGTTGGCACGATCTTCCTGTTGGTCTGCCTGTTTCGGGCGCTGAAAGGCGATTTCACCCCGAAGCAGCATTTCGGCTTTGAGGCAGCAGCCTGGTACTGGCACTTCGTTGACGTGGTCTGGCTGTTCCTGTTCTTCTCGATCTATATCTGGGGCGGCTGGGGCGCGCCGCTGGCGCATGGCTAGTGCATTGATCCAAACGGAGGCGTCAGCCGAGTTTGGGGAAATCGATGCATAAACAAAAGGCTAGTGCACGATAGCATGAACGAAGTGAATGCGTCAGTGCGCTAGAGCATTCCAGCAAACGTGCGGTGCGGTTTTGCGTCTGGAAATGCTCTAACCGCCAGCGAATTGGATTTAACGAGGGCGGCGTCAAGAGCGCCGCCTTCTTGTTTGCAGTTGGGCTTAAGGACTGTACCGAGCACGGAATCGGATGGTCCCGAGAAGATAGACGAAACACGAAAAGCGAGAGATTGTGTGGTTTAATCTGAATCTCACAAACTCTGGAATGCAAAGAGGACCTCGACGCCATGGCCAGCAATAGCGATTTCCCGCCGGTCGAACCGGTCCAGGCCGCCCTTTCGGTTTCCTGCCCGCGTTGCGGCCGGGGCAAGCTTTTTCAGGGATTGACCAAGCTGAAGCCCGCCTGTAGCGCCTGCGGCTTCGATTACAGCAGCATTGATCCCGGCGATGGGGCGTCGATTTTTGTTATTCTGATCGCCGATTTTCTGGTGGTTGGCCTGGCGCTTTATACAGAGGTCACGTATTCGCCGGGATTGTGGGTCCATTTTTTGATCTTTGGACCTTTGGCGATCGGATTGTCGCTTTGGCTGTTGCGCACCATCAAGGCGCTATTGATTGCCTTGCAATACAAGCACAATGCCCATCCGGGGCAGATCGACCGGGAGTAGGATGACCGCGATGACGCGTGTAAGGCTTGCCGCAAGCGGCTTTCTGGTGCTGGTCGCCCTGGCGCTGCTGGTCTCGCTTGGCACATGGCAAATGCATCGCCTGGCCTGGAAGGAAGGCCTGATTGCCGATATCGAGTCGCGTCGTCACCAGCCCCCTGCCAGTGTCGAGGACATCGATGCGCTGGCACGCGGTGGTGGAGATGTCGATTACCGGGCCATGACCGCCTCCGGCAGCTATCTCAACGACAAGGAACGCCGTTTCCTGGCGACCTATGACGGCGATGCCGGTTTTTACATCTACACGCCGCTTCAGCTGGCCGATGGACATATTCTCTTCGTCAATCGCGGGTTTGTGCCGGAGCAGAAGAAGGAGCCTTCGACACGCATGGGTGGGCAATTGCTGGGCCTCCAGCGCGTGACCGGCCTGGCGCGGGCGAAACTGGCGGAAAAGCCCTCCCGGTTGGTGCCGGACAATGATATCGCCAAGAATGTGTTTTATTGGAAAGATCTTGATGCCATGGCCGCCAGCACCGGGATCGATGCGGCCAAGGTTCTGCCGTTCTTTCTGGACGCAGGACCGTCGCCGGTGCCCGGCGGCCTGCCGATCGGCGGTGTCACGATGATCGACCTGCCCAATAGCCATCTGCAATATGCCTTGACCTGGTACGGTCTGGCGCTTGCGCTGGCGGTGATCGCAGTTATTTCGGTTTTCAGAAAGAAAACCTGACGTCATTTCCAGAATCAACAATAATGTGGATATTGTCAAAATGCTTGAACCCAATCGGTTCAAGCATAGATGCGCAATCCATTTGCGTTTGTACTTTGTTTTGTTCGATATGGATTGCCGGATTTTTACTGCTTTCAACAATCTCGAACGGGGGTGAGAGATATGACGATATTCTTAATTGCGACAGTTTTGGTCGTTCTTGTCATGCTGGAACATATCTACATCATGGTGCTGGAAATGTTTCTCTGGACGACACCGCGCGCCCGGAAAATCTTCCGTAAAAGCCTGCAAGGCGCCGAAACCACTCGGGTGATGGCGGCCAATCAAGGTCTTTATAATGGATTTCTGGCCGCGGGCCTGTTCTGGGCGCTTTTGCATCCGCTGCCGGCCATGGGGCTCCAGCTCAAGGTATTTTTTCTTGGCGCTGTGGTGGTTGCTGGCCTATATGGGGGGAGGACCGTGTCGCGGCGGATCTTCTTCGTCCAGGCCGCGCCGGCAGCGATTGCCCTGTTTTTGGTTTTACTGGCTGGATAACAATGACGACTGCGATGGACAAAACGCTTCTGGAAACCGGCTCGATAACCCGGTCGCCATTGACGATCCGGCTGTGCGGTCCGCGCGGTTTTTGCGCCGGTGTCGATCGGGCGATCCAGATCGTCGTGCTGGCGCTGAAGGGCTATGGCGCGCCGGTCTATGTCCGCCATGAAATCGTCCACAACCGCTATGTGGTTGAGGGGCTGGAGGCCAAGGGGGCGGTGTTTGTCGAGGAACTGGATGAAATACCTGCCGAACATCGCCAGCAGCCTGTGGTGTTTTCGGCCCATGGCGTGCCGAAATCCGTGCCGGAAGATGCACAGAAGCGTAATCTCTTCTATCTCGATGCCACCTGTCCGCTGGTCTCGAAAGTCCATAAACAAGCCATGCGCCACCAGCGGCTTGGCCGCCATGTCATCCTGATTGGTCATGCAGGCCACCCGGAAGTGATCGGCACCATGGGGCAATTGCCCGAAGGAACTGTGTCGCTGGTGGAAACGGTGGAAGATGCCGCCGTCTATCAGCCAATCGATCCCGAAAACCTCGGCTTCGTCACCCAGACCACGCTGTCGGTGGATGATACCGCTGGCGTGATTGCCAAATTGCAGGAGCGCTTTCCAGAGCTGAAGGCGCCTGCCGCCGACAGTATTTGCTATGCCACCACCAACAGGCAGGAAGCGGTGAAACAGGCAGCGCCCGGCTGCGACCTCTTTGTGACTGTCGGCGCGCCGAACTCCTCCAATTCCAAACGGTTGGTGGAAGTGGCGCTGAAGGCTGGTGCCAAGCGCTCCATTCTCGTGCAGCGCGCCAGCGAATTGGATTGGGACGCCATCGGTGAAATCCGCAGCCTTGGCCTGTCGGCGGGCGCATCGGCACCGGAAGTGGTGGTCAACGAAATCATTGAGGCCTTCAAGGCCCGCTTCGACGCGACAATCGAGCTGGCTGAATTTTCGATTGAGAACGAAAACTTCCTGGTCAATCGCGAATTGCGCTCCATCGAACTGACCCAGGACGACATGGCCTTCGTCAACGGGTGATGCAAGGCCTAGTCGGAAAGGTGCTGTTCATCTGCTGGCCAGCAACTCTGGCAGCTCTTCCAGCAAAGCATCGCGGGCCCGAACTCCAGGGGTGATTTGGTCTTTTTTCTCATCCTGAATGAGACGGGCAAACACATAGGTCTGTTTGCCTTTGCTGGCCCAGCCGACATACCAACCCCATCCACGGCTATAATCGAACGCGGTATCCGAAAGACGAGGGAAGGCCGCGCCGGTTTTACCGTGCACGGTCCAGCCATCGGCGATCTGACGTTGCTCAACGATGGCCAGTGTCTTGTCCATGGCTTCGGGGCGAACGGGCAGTTGATGCTGGACCAGCTTTTGCAGGAACGCGACCTGTTCCAGCGGTGAAATCTTCAAGGAGGAGGCGATCCATGCGCGCTCCAGACCATTGTTTTTACCGGGGTCGCCGGAAAAATCGGCATTGCCATAGGCAAATTTCGTCGCATAGTCATGAAGCTTGTCTTGCCCAAGCGTCTGGGTGATCTGCTGCGAATACCAGACGACGGAATATTTCATCCAACGCACCGGATCGGTCGGCTGTTTCCAATTGTCGCCGCCCCAATCCACATAACCCTGTTTAAACGGCAGGGTCGGATTATGTTCGTCCTTCAGATAATCGGCGTCATAGCCCATGACGCTGAGGGCGACCTTGAAGGTAGAAGCGGGCGTGACCCGCTCCGCACAATTGCCGTCCTGGACCAGGGTTTTTCCAGTGTTGCTATCGGCAATGACCGTGCAAATCGTTCCGGCCTGCGCCGTGGACGCCAGAAACCCAACAGTCATCATCATGGCTGAAATCATCTTGAATGCGGCATGTGATATTTTCATGGGCCTGCTCTTTCTCGACTACTGTGCATAAAGGTTTGCGGTAGCCCGATTATCCACCAGGGGCGGTGGACGGTCAGGCAACGTTAAAATTCTGCCTTTATTGTGGGAGGGAAAAGGACATTATTCGCGGGGTCCCAATTTCTTGTGGCCTATTCGGTCAGGGGCTGGCATGCCATGCCATCGCGCTGTAGCACCTATTTGGCGCGGCATGATCGCCCCCTGAATTTGGTTTGGATTTCGGCAATTATGCAGTATCCCTGCCGAACACAAAACCCGAATTGCGGATCATCCCTGTGGCAGTTTATACCGATATCAACGAGGTCGATCTGAAAGACTTCCTCGCGCACTATGACACTGGCGAACTCCTGTCCTTCAAGGGCATCGCCGAGGGCGTGGAAAATTCCAATTTCCTGCTGCATACGACCAAAGGTGCGTTGATCCTTACGCTCTATGAAAAGCGCGTCGAGAAAGATGACCTGCCGTTTTTCCTGGGCTTGATGCATCATCTGTCGGCCAAGGGTCTCAATTGCCCGCTGCCGCTGCCACGCAAGGATGGCGCTTTGCTGGGCGAATTGTCCGGACGCCCTGCGGCGCTGATTTCCTTTCTGGAAGGCATGTGGCTTCGCAAGCCTGAGGCGCAGCATTGCCGGGCTGTGGGCGAGGCCTTGGCAACCATGCATCTTGCAGCAGAGGGATTTGCGCTGAGGCGCGACAATGCGCTCGATCTTGCCGGCTGGCAGGCACTGTGGCCGAAGGCCCGCGCCCGCGCCGATGAGGTCTCTCCCGGCCTTAAGGCGGAAATCGATGCCGAACTGGCGCATCTGGCCGGGCAATGGCCGAAGGATCTTCCCGCTGGCGTCATCCATGCCGATCTGTTTCCCGACAATGTGTTTTTCCTTGGTGACCAATTGTCGGGGTTGATCGACTTCTATTTTGCCTGCAACGACTTTCTGGCCTATGACCTGTCGATCGGCCTGAATGCCTGGTGCTTCGAAAAGGACGGCAGCTATAATATCACCAAGGGCAAGGCGATGATCGACGGTTATCTGTCGATTCGCCCCTTGTCCCCGGCGGAGGTTGCCGCCATGCCGGTTCTGTGCCGTGGCTCGGCGCTGCGCTTCTTGCTGACCCGGCTTTACGACTGGCTGACGACGCCGGAAGGCGCCATGGTGGTGAAAAAGGAACCGCTGGAATATCTGCGCAAGCTGCGCTTCCATCAGGCGGTCAAGAGCGCTGCCGAATACGGGTGGCCGCAATGAAACATGTTGAAGTCTTCACCGATGGTGCCTGCTCCGGCAATCCCGGTCCCGGTGGCTGGGGGGCGGTGCTGCGCTATGGCGAGGTGGAAAAGGATCTCTGCGGCGGCGAGGCGGATACTACCAATAACCGCATGGAATTGCTGGCGGCGATCACAGCGCTAAACACGCTCAAGACCCCATGCGAAGTCGATCTGCACACTGACAGCAAATATGTGATGGATGGCATTTCCAAGTGGATTTTCGGCTGGAAGAAAAACGGCTGGAAAACCGCCGACAAGAAGCCGGTGAAAAACGGTGAGCTTTGGCAACAGCTCGACGCCGCCAACCAGCGCCACAAGGTGACGTGGCACTGGGTCAAGGGGCATGCCGGTCATCCCGAAAACGAACGGGCCGACGAACTGGCCCGCAAGGGCATGGAACCCTTCAAAAAGGGCGGCGCAGGCTCGAAGCCAACCTTATAATTGCACAATTCCACAAGGAGTTACCGATGATCTATCACTGCGTTTTTCTGCGGTTCAAGTCGGCGGTCTCTGACGCTGAGAAACAGTCGATCTATGATGCCATCAGTGCATTGAAGGAGGTTGTGCCGGGTATGCTGGAGGTCCGCGCCGGCCAGAATGTGTCGCCGGAAGGTTTGAATGGCGGCTTTGTCGATGGGTTTATCGTCCGTTTCGAAGACGCCACGGTGCGTGATTATTACCTGAAACATCCCGATCACATCGCAGTCGGTGACCGCATCGTTGCGGCGACGGATGGCGGGTTGTCGGGCATCCTGGTCTTCGATCTCGAGGCATAAAAACAGCGGCCGTCCCGGTAGATGTAGGGTTGGTCGGGGCGGCCCTATCAGGCTGATTGTGAGGGATCAGCTTGATTTGCGCATGGCATCGGCCAGCTTATCGACATTGTAGCGGAACATTTTCTCATAGGTCGAAGCCGGGCCTTTGGGCTTGGACAGGGCTTCTACGTAAAGCTCGCCGCCGGATGTGGCGCCGGTTGCCTTGGCGATCTGCTTGACGAGACGCGGATCGTTGGAGTTTTCGAAGAAATAGCTCTTCACATGCTCGGTCTTGATCTGCTCGATCAGCTTGGCAACATCGGCGGCTGAGGCCTCGCTTTCGGTGGAAAGACCGAGTGGCGACAGGAAGCTGATTTTGTATTCGCGGCCCAGATACCCGAAGGCGTCGTGGCTGGTGAGGATCTTGCGCTCCGATTCAGGGATGTTGTCAAACTTGGCATGAGCATAGGCATTCATGTCTTCAAGCTTTTTCGTGTAGGCGCTCGCATTGGCCTTGAAGGCTTCGGCATCGGCGGGATCGGCAGCAGTCAGCGCCTTTTTGATATTGGCGACCCAGACCTTCACATTGACCGGGCTGTTCCACACATGCGGATCGGTTACGGTCTTGCCATCCTCTTCCATGGTGCGGGTGTTGATGCCCTCGGAAGCGACGACCGGCTTGCCCTTGTAGCCGGAGGCGGTGATCAGCCGGTCCATCCAGCCTTCCAGGCCTTCACCGGACACGAATGTCACATCTGCGGCCTTCAGAGCCTTGGCGTTGGCTGGCGACGGCTCGAATTCATGGGGGTCGCCGTCGGGTCCGACCAGGCTGGAGACGGTGACATGCTCGCCGCCAACCTGTTTGACGACATCGGCCAGCACAGTGAAGGACGCGACGATTTTTAGCGTTTCGGCAAAGGCCGGAGCGGCAGATAGCGCCATCAACAGTGGCAGGGCTGCGGACAATAACAGTTTACGGTTCATAGTGATCTCCTGTGATCAGGCTTTCAGGTGAGGACTTGGAAGAAACCGCCGGAACACACCGGAGGGCGCAAAAAGAATGGACAGGCCGTAAAACAGCGCCGCGACCAGGATGATCGTCGGCCCGGAGGCCAGTTCCAGATGGTAGGAGGCAATCAGGCCGAGATAGCTGGCGACGATGCCGCTTGCCGCTGCCACCACCATCATGCCGGGCAGGCTGCGGCACCAGAGTTGGGCAATGGCGGCGGGCAGCATCATCAGCCCCACGGCCATCAGCGTGCCAAGCGCCTGGAAACTGGCGACCAGATTAAGCACGACGAGAAACAGGAACAGGAAATGATAGACCGGTCCACGACCGCCGACGGCCCGCAAGAAGCCTGGGTCAAGGCATTCGGTCACCAATGGCCGGTATATCGCGGCCAGTGCCAGCAGCGAGAAGGAGGCAATGGCGCCGATCTGCACCAACGCATCGTTGTCAATGGCCAGGATCGTCCCGAACAGCACATGCAAAAGATCGATATTGGAGCCACGCAGCGACACGATCAGCACGCCAAGCGCCAGAGATGTCAGGTAGAAACTGGCAAAGCTGGCATCCTCCTGCAACACGGTGGAGCGGGTAACGAAGCCCGACAGCAGCGCCACGGAGAGACCGGCCACCAGCCCGCCCAACCCCATGGCGGTTAGCGACAGGGACCCGGCGATCAGGTAGCCGATGGCAGCACCTGGCAATACGGCATGGCTCATAGCATCGCCGACCAGGCTCATGCGCCGCAGCATCAGGAAAACCCCGATCGGGCCGGAGCCGAGACCGAGGCAAAGCGAGGCCACCAGCGCCCGGCGCATGAAGCCGTAATCGGCAAATGGCGCGATCAGCAGATCGTAAGCGGTCATGCGGCAGGCCTTGATGTTTTCTGATCTGCCGGACGGCAGACTTCGGCATCCTCGTCCCAGCGCTCAGCCATGGCGCGGGCCTTGAGCAGATTGGCAGATGACAGGGCATCCTGGGTCGGACCCCAACTGACCAGTTCGCGGGCGAGAAGCAAAGTCTCGGGGAAATGGCTGCGCACCTGGTCAAAATCATGCAGGACCGCAATCACCGTGCGGCCATCACCGTGCCAGCCGCGGATAATGTCAATCAGGTCGCGGGTGGTGCGGGCATCGATAGCGGTGAAAGGCTCGTCCAGCAGGATCACCTTGGCATCCTGCAATAACAGCCGGGCAAACAACACCCGCTGGAACTGGCCAGCGGACAGCGCGCCGATATGGCGCTTCTCAAATCCTTCCAGCCCGACCATCGCCAGGGCTTGGCCAGCTTTGTCCATGTCGGAACGGGCGATGCGGCCAAATGCACCGCTATTGCGCCAGGCGCCGAGCAACACGGTGTCCAATACGCTGATCGGAAACCGGCGGTTGATGTCGGCGGCCTGCGGCAGATAGCCGAAATCTGTGCGTTTCAGGTTATGGTCCACCGTGCCTTCGGCGGGGCGCAATTCGCCGATGATTGCCTTCAGCAAGGTGGATTTCCCCGCCCCATTCGGCCCGGCAATTGCCGTCAGGCTGCCAGCCTCGATCACGCCGTTGACGTGATGAACAGCCGGATGCCGATCATAGGCGACAGTCAAATTGGTAAGCCGGATCACAGGATTGCTCATGGCAGGGCCTCCGCCCATTGGATGGCAAGCCAGGTCAGGCCAATCAGTGCCAAAGCAAAACCCAGCCGCATAACGGCGGACCGTGCCAGCAAACTGGGAAAAATGGGATCTTTGTCCTGCAAGGCCCGCACTCCAATCGTGGATTAAATGTAATAACGTTACGTGTAACGATATAACAATAATGGCAAATCGATGGCAAGTGTTCTTCGCGGATGTAGAAGCCTTATCCCGAACGATCGGCACTCATAAAAAACCCCGGAAGCATGAGCCTCCGGGGTCTTTGTCTTGATGGAACGCTCAAAGACAGCTTTCCAGAAAACCGGTGAAAAGAGAAAGCTTACAGCCGTTCCAGCATGGCTTCAGCCGAGGAAACCGTGGCCTGGCCGGGATTTTCTTCGATATCGAGGCTTTTCACCACACCATTTTCCACCAGCATGGAATAGCGCTTGGAACGCACGCCGAGTGCGCCCGCCGACAGGTCCATGTCGAGACCGAGCGCCTTGGAGAAGCTTGCATCCCAATCGGCGAGGAAATGGATCTTGCCCATGCCGCCGCTATGCTGCGCCCAGGCGCCCATGACATGCCAGTCATTGACGGAGAGGACGGCGATCTCATCGACGCCCTTGGCCAGAAGCGCATCGCGGTGCTCCAGATAGCCGGGCAGATGGTTCAGCGTGCAGGTCGGGGTAAAGGCGCCAGGCACGGCAAACAGCACGACCTTCTTGTCCTTGAACAGGTCTTCGGTGCTGATCTCGACCGGGCCGTCGGCGGTTTTTTCCTTGAATGTTGCCGCTGGAACCGTATCGCCAATTGCAATCGTCATGAAATCTCTCCTCATTGTGCTTGATGTCTCAGTCTGTTCCAAAAGCGCAGCTCGCCAGCGGCCATTGACTGTCAGGGCTGCACTATAGGGCGGGCTGTTGCGAAGGCAAGCGGGGCTTCCATGGTCCGTTTGTTGCCGGCTGCCACCAGAATGTGCCAGGTCTTGCCGCTCACCGAATAATTGCGCGGAAGCTTCGGCAGGGCGATGCGCAGGGTGCGGCTATTGCCTTTGCTTTGCACCGCCTTGTATTCGGTAAACAGATAGCCTTCCGGTCCGGTCACCAGAATGCGCGGCTCGTCCTTGGAGCCATCGGGCAGGACCAGCGACACGTCAAGGCTGGAGAGATCGTGGGCCATCTCGAAGTCCGAGACGTAAAAATCCTCCGCAGCCGCCGCAGGCAGTTTGGATTTGGCCTTGTCGATCAGCTTAACCTCGCCGACATCGGTGGTTTCCTCGTGACTGAGATCGATGCTCAACTCCGCCTGAAACGGAATGCAGATATTGCGGCACATGCCGATGAAGGCCGTTAGCTTGAGGGGGCTCTGCCAATCCTCGCCACTGCTTTTCAAGGTGAAGGGAAACACCACGGCATGGTCATAGCCGACATCGCGCACGCTGCCGATATCCATGCGCTTGGGCACCGGAAAGCTCAGCGGCGAGGGCGTGACCTTCGCCTCCGGCGCTGCGGTCAGTTGCGGAGGGATGCCGCTGTCGCCGGGCTCGCGCCAATAGGTAAACCAGCCGTCATTCGGCTCAATCTGCAGGCCCGCCTGCCGGGTTCCATCCGGAGCCGGTGGCAGCACGATCAGCCGCATCCGGCCGCCGTCGCTGGTTGCCCAGGCGGAGGTGGCGGCGCAGGCATCGCCAAGAGGTGTCAGCGCCAGGAGACCCGCAAAGAGCAGGCCGGGTAGCGCAGGAAAAACCGGACGGTTGGAAAACAAAGGAAGGATCATGCGGCTATTTAGACCAGCCCTATCACCGCTGCCAATCACGCTTTTTACGGTTTTATCATTTTCGGTTGATTGATGCGCAACTATGCCCCATCTTGAAGACCTTGGCTTAAGGATATGACTTGTGCCAGAAGCAGATATGAAATGCCGGGCGGCGCTTGGCAGATGCGAGGGGAATGCCCGGCACGACAGCGTATGATGTTCTTTTCCGATAGATCGGCGTTCCGAACAAACCGGAGGCAGCATGGCTTTTTCCACTTTGAAGTCCGATCGTGAACGTGGGTTTCTCGACGGCCATTTCCTGATCGCCATGCCCGGCATGGCGGACGGCAATTTTACCCGCAGTGTCGTCTATGTCTGCGCCCATACGACGGCGGGCGCCATGGGCTTCATTATCAACCGCACCCAGCCGGTCAAATTCGCCGATATCCTGCTGCATCTCGACCTGATCGACCAGAACGATGCGATCATGCTGCCTGACCATGCCCGCAACTTCCCCATTCAATGCGGCGGCCCGGTGGAAACTGGCCGTGGCTTTGTGCTGCATTCCGACGATTACCTGAGCGACAGCAGCATTCCGGTCAGCGACGATATTTCCCTGACCGCGACGCTCGACATCGTCCGCGCTATTTCCGATGGACGCGGCCCGGCGCGGGCCACGATGCTGCTTGGCTATGCAGGCTGGGGGCCGGGGCAGTTGGAGGCGGAAATCGCCAACAATGGCTGGCTGAACTGCCCGGCATCCGAAGACCTGATCTTCGATCCGGTCCTCGACAACAAATATGACCGGGCGCTGGCCCTGATCGGCATCAGCCCCGCCACCCTGTCGGCAGAGGCTGGCCACGCCTGATCAAGGCCAAGGCTGTTGAGGTTTGCGTCGCAGCGGGCGAAGGATGCGGGGTAGCTTGAGCGAAGCGGGCAGGGTCATGACGATGACACCGGCCACGACCAGGACGAGACCGGCGAGCACGGTCGGGCTATAGCGTTCCCCAAGAAAAATCGCGCCAATGCCGACCCCGATCGGCACCCGCAGATAGGCCTGGGATGTGGTGGCGACCGAGCCAAGCGTGTGGACAAGCCGGAAATAGATCACAAATGCCAGTGCGGTGGAAAATACCGAGAGCGCCAGCAGGGCCGCTAGCGAAGAGGCGGAGACCGCCAGCGTCCAGGGCTTGTCCACGACCAGACTGAGCGGAATGAGCATGGCCGCCCCACACAAAAGCGAGCCGGCAGCGGGCATCATCGGATCTAGTCCCTTAAAATTCCGTCCGAAAATCGCGGCCATCGCATAGCAGACCGATGCCAGGATGACGGCGCATTGCGCGAGGAGATCGGTTCCGGCGGAATGAAAAGCGTTGAAGCCGACGATCAGGCAGGTGCCGGAAATCCCCAGCAAGACGCCAAGCAGTTTGGGCAGACCGACTTGTTCATGCCGGGTGAAGGCGACAGTGATCAGGAAGGTGAAGATTGGCGTCAGGGCATTGAGGATCACGGCAAGCCCAGCCTCAACATGCAGTTCCGCCCAGGCAATCAGGGTGAAGGGCAGGGCGCTGTTGAGGCAGGACTGGATGAAGAATCGCCGCCAGGTGGCGCTGTCGCGGGGCAGTATCATGCCGCGCATCCACAGAATGGCAAGCAACAACCCGCCGGCCAGCAGGGTGCGGGCGGCAATCAGCGTGATTGGTGGAATGGTCTCCACCCCGATGCGGATGAAACTATAGGCAGCGCCCCAAACTGTTGCCAAAGCCAAAAGCAGGGCAAGTTCTTTCAAAAGGACCGGTTTTTCCATGGACTATCACTTTCTGTCGGGATGGTTTGATGCGCCTTGGTAGCCCAGTCGCCGGCGACAATGCTTCGGCCATAACCGAAGTGTTGCATGATGACAGTCCGTCTTCAGCGGCCTATAGTGAGGCCATGTCGAACATCGCGTCTGGAAACATGCTGGCTGAAATTGCCGCCCTGATGGGCGATCCGGCCCGCGCCAATATGCTGATCGCCTTGATGGGTGGGCAGGCGTTGACTGCGGGCGAACTGGCGCTGCATGGTGGCGTCAGCGCCCAGACCGCCAGTGGCCATCTGGCCAGGATGGTGGAGGGCCGTCTGCTATCGGTCAAAAAACAAGGCCGTCACCGCTATTACCGTTTGGCGGGACGCGCTGTCGCTGCGACCATGGAGACGCTGATGTCGCTTGCCGCCGATGGGCCACGGCGCCTGCATCCGGTCGGCCCGAAGGACTTGGCGCTACGCTCGGCGCGCAGCTGTTACGATCACATCGCCGGTCGTCTCGGCGTGGCGCTGGCCGATGGCTTGCAGACCAAGGCCTATATCGAGCTGTGTGAGGAGGCTGTGACGCTGACGCCACCCGGCCAGCAGTTTTTCTGCGATTTCGGCATCGATCTTTCTCCATCCGCACCCCGCGGACGGCCGTTCTGCCGCACCTGCCTCGACTGGAGCGAGCGTCGCCCTCATCTGGCCGGACGGCTGGGCGCGGCCTTGCTGGACAGGATGCTGGAACTGGGCTGGGTGGCGCGCCAGCCGCAGGGCAGGGCGCTGCGGATCACGCAGGCCGGACAGCAGGGCTTTCGGGCGCAATTCGGGGTTACGGAAGACTGGATGGCGTGAAGAAAACCAGGGTCTAACAGCCCCGCCCTCCGATATGATCAAGCCCGTTTTGCCCGCTGTTGCTGGTCTTTCAAAAGACGCATGACCGCTTCCGGGCCGACCGGAGCGCCGTAGAGGAAGCTCTGGCCATAGTGGCAGCCCATCTGCGCCAGTTCGTCGCCATCATCCTCGCTGGCAATGCCTTCCGCCACGACATCCATGCCCATGTCCTTGGCCATTCCGATCACCGAGCGCAGCAGGATATTGCGCCGCTCGCTGGTGTCGGTCACCAGTTCCCGGTCGAGTTTCAGCGTATCGAAGGGAAAGCGGGTCAGATAGGACAGCGAGGAATAGCCGGTGCCGAAATCGTCGAGGGCGAGACTGAGCCCGATATCCTTCAGCTTTTCCAGCACCAGCCTTGCCTGTTCGGGATTTTCGACCACGACGGATTCGGTCAGTTCCAGTTTCAGCCGGGCCGGATTGCAATTGACTCGGCTGAGCAGACTGCGGATGTCGGTATAGAGCGTGTTGTTGATCAGCTGGGCGCTGGACAGGTTGACGGAGACGAAAATCGGCATTTCGCCTGTCTGTTTTTCCCATTCCACCAGATCCGTTGCCGCCCGCTCCAGCGCGAACATGCCGAGCGGCATGATCAGGTCGCAGCTTTCCGCCAGGGGTATGAATTCGGAGGGGGAGATCGTGCCGCGCTTGGGGTGTTCCCAGCGCATCAGCGCTTCGAAACCGGCCAGCTCCTCGTCATCCAGCCGCACGATCGGCTGATAGACCATGGTCAATTCGCCGCGCTCGACGGCGCGGGCAAGTTCGGTTTCCAGCTGAAGCTTTTCCGAGACGGTGCCCCGGAAGGCCGGGCGGAACGGCTCCACCTTGTTGCCGCCACCGCGCTTGGCGCGGTACATGGCAAGCTCGGCATCCGACAACAGCCCGGCAGCGCTTTCCTGCTGGTCCACCCAGGAGACCAGGCCGATGGAGGCGGTCAGGTTGATCTCCCGATTGGCGAAATTGATCGGCACCATGATCGCCTTGCTCATCGCATCGGCAAAATCGGCGACCTTGGCCGGATCGCGCTCCGAAATCAGGATCAGGCCGAACTGGTCTCCCGAAAGCCGGGCCAGCGTATCCTGAGGCTTCAATAGCCGGCGCAGCCGCCGGGTCAGCGCGATCAGGATATTGTCTCCGGCGGAAATACCGAGCATGTCATTGACCCGGCCGAAATTGTCGATATCGACAATCATGACCGTCGGGCGCACCGTATCGGCTGTGGCGGTCACGGTCAAAAACGTCTGCAAACGGTCCAGAAACACTTCCCGGTTCGGCAAGCCAGTGAGATTGTCGTTGATCGCATCCTGCAACAGCCGGTCGACGGTGTTTTTCTGTTCGGTGACATCGGCAATCGTACCGATGCAGCGGATGATTTCGCCATTGGCTCCCAAGACGGGCCGGGCGCGAATATGCAGCCAGTGGAAATGCCCATCATCGGCGCGGATGCGGAATTCGTGGTTCAGCCGCCCGCGCTTGTGTTCCAGCAGCACATCCAGCGTGGCGCGAAACCGGTCGCGGTCATCGGGATGCAGGCTGGGGATCCAGTTGCGGGCAGCCCCGTGCAGCGCGCCGTGGCTGAGGCCAAGCCGGGTGGAAATATCGGGAATGGTCACCACCCGGTCGCGGGCCACATCCCAGTCCCAGACAATGTCGCCAGCCCCGGTCAGCGCCAGGGATTGGCGCTCCAGATCGGAAAACAGGCCCTGATTATAGCCACCGCCCGCAAAGGCGTGCTGCATGACGGTAAAGCCGATCAGCAGCACGATCAGCACCAGCGCGCCGCCATGAGCAGGCTGGATGATGTCGTTCGACAACCGTCCCGTCACCGTCATCCAGCCGGCAATCAGCCAGACGATGATCAGCGTCCAGGTCGGCACCAGCAGGATGGCGCGGTCATAGCGGTTGAAGCCGAGATAGACGATCAGCGCGATCCCCGCCGTGGCCGTCAGCGCAAAGGACAGTCGGGCAATGCCTGCGGCAATCGACGGATCGTAGATTGCCACGCCAAACAGCAGCACCAGGCCCAAGATCCAGGCAAAGGTCGCGTAGCCGAGGTTCACATGCCAGCGATTGAGGTTGAGATAGGTAAAGAGAAAGATCACGAAGCCGGAGGCCAGACCCACCTCGGCCCCGGCTCGCCAGATCTGCTCACTATGGGTGGTGATGCTGATCAGCTTGCCGAGGAAACCGAAATCGACGCAGATATAGGCGAGCACCGCCCAGGCCAGTGAGGCGGCGGCGGGCAGCATGGAGGTGCCGCGCACCACGAACAAAATGGTCAGAAACACCGCCAGCAGGCCGGAAATGCCCAGCACGATGCCGCGATAAAGCGTGAACGAGTTGATCGTATCCTTATAGGCATCCGGCTCCCACAGGTAAATCTGCGGCAGGTTCGGCGTTGCCAGTTCGGCCACGAACGTCACCACCGCGCCCGGATTGAGGGTGATGCGAAACACGTCGGCATCGTCACTCGGCACCCGGTCCAGCGAAAATCCTTCGCTGGGGGTGATGGAAATGATCCGCTGCGAGCCGAGATCCGGCCAGAACACCTTGGAATTGACGAGACGATAATGTGGCGCGACGATCACCCGCTCCAACTGCTCGTCGGACACATTGGCGAGCGCGAACACCGCCCAGTCGCCCTGGTGCTGCGGGGAAGAGGCGCGCACTTCGATGCGCCGGCGGATGCCATCGGACCCAGCGGCAGTGGAGACCTGAAATGCCTCGCCCTGGTTGAGATGAATTTCCGTGGTGGCGGTCAGGTCGAGCGCGGTATCATCCCGCGAGATTTTGACTGGTTCGGCGGCATGGCTTACGCCCGCACCAAACCCGGTCAGCGCCAGGAGTACCACCAGGAGGCCAGCGGCAAGCCGCAACAGGCCCGGGCTGGATGGGGCCTGTTTCTGCTCTACAAACCGCAGGGAATTGGCCTCGGATGAGTATCTGAATATATTCATGAATAGAGTTTTTTGCCGGAAACGGCACCAGGTTCCGCCAGAAGCGAGTAGATCGCATGATCTCTCCACTGTCCGTTGATGTTCAAATATCCGCGCAACAGACCTTCCCGTTCAAAACCGGCCCGCTCCAGCAGCCGGATGCTTTTGTCATTGTCAGGAATACAGGCGGCTTCGATACGATGCAACTCAAGTTCCTTGAAGATATACGGTTTTGCCAATTGAAGTGCGGCAAACATATGGCCTTGGCTGGCGAAACGTTCGCCCATCCAATATCCGATCATACAGGCCTGGGAGACGCCGCGCCGGATCAGGCCGATGGTCAGCCCGCCCATCAGCACAGCGTCGCTTTCGCGAAACAGAAAAAACGGCACGGCCAGCCCACAGGCATATTCCTGGGCATTGCGCATGACGCGGGCTCGAAAGGCGCTTTCCGTCAGCTCGTCCGGACGCCAGAGCGGTTCCCATGGCTGAAGAAAAGCCCGGCTTTCGGACCGTAGCCTGTACCATTGATTATAATCGCCATTGCGCGGCAGCCGCAGCAGACGTGTTCCGTCACGCAGTTCGGGCCGTTCCGGCTGGCGCGACAGAAACCCGAACACAGACCGCGTCATTTGTCATACCCCCACCCAAACAGTTCCGGCCCCATTCCATCGCATGCTGGAGGAATTGCGGGAACCTGCTGAAAGATATGGCTCAACCCCAATGGCCGGCCCCCACCTTGTCAACCCAAAGGCCAACCCCAAGGCCAGATTGAGCAATCACCTCAGCCGCGTGCTGCCTTGAGCACCGTGTCGCGCGACCCCGAAAGGGCGGAAAGAATGTCTTCCATTGGCGCCAGCTGTTCGAGCGGGCCGATGGCTGACAATGTCGGCGGGCTACCGTCGAAGAACAGCCGTCCGGCAAGGTCCGTCAGCCGCTCGACGGTAATGCTTTCCAGCCGCTCCATCAGTTCCGAATTGGAAATCGGTCTTCCATAGAGCATCATCTGCCGGGCGATCTGTCCGGCGCGTGCCGCAGGGCTTTCCTGACCCATCAGCAATTGCGCCCGGATCTGGGTGCGGGACCGGTCGATTTCCTGCTGCTCGATCCGTTCCGCCGATTTGCGCAGTTCGTCGATGATCACAGGCACCAGTTCCGGCAGGTTTTCGCCGCCGGTCGCGGCATGGATGCCGAAAATGCCGGTATCGGAAAAGCCCCAGTGAAAGGCATAGACCGAATAACAGAGACCGCGAAACTCGCGCACTTCCTGAAACAGCCGCGAGGACATGCCGCCGCCGAGGATGTTGGCCAGAATCTGCGAGGCATAGAAATCGCGCGCATGATAGGCGCGGCCTTCGAAACCGAGCAAAAGCTGGGTGTCCATCAAGTCACGGCTTTCGCGCACCTCGCCGCCGGTATAGCGGGCAGGGGTGATGATTGGCGATACGGCTGGCTTGGTGCGCAGCGTCGAGAACCGGTCTTCAACCTGGCGCACGAAACTTTCATGATCGACGGCGCCAGCCGCCACCACGAACATCCGGTCGGTGGTATAGTTGCGCGCCAGATAGGCGCGGATCTGGTCGCTGGTGAAGCCATCCACCGTTTGTGGCGTGCCGAGAATGCCGCGTCCGACCGTCTGGTCGCGAAAGGCGGTTTCGGCGAAACGGTCGAAGACCACGTCATCAGGCGTATCGAAGGCCGCGCCGATTTCCTGCAGGATCACGTGCTTTTCACGGATCAACTCTTCGTCATCGAAGGCCGAATCAGTGAGGATGTCAGCAAGAATATCGACGGCCAGCGGCACATCGTCCTTCAGAATCCGGGCGTAATAGGAGGTGGTCTCGGTCGATGTCGCGGCATTCAGCTCGCCCCCGACATTCTCGATTTCCTCGGCAATCTGGCGAGCGCTGCGCCGTCTCGTGCCTTTGAAAGCCATGTGTTCGAGAAGATGGGCAATGCCATGTTCCTCGGCGGTTTCATCGCGCGAACCGGATTTGACCCAGACGCCCAGCGCGACGCTTTCCAGATGCGGCATTTTTTCGGTAACGACCGTCAGCCCCGAAGGCAGGCGGGTGCACTCAACATTCATGGTCTATCTTTCCGCGTTTCTTAAGCACCGGCGCGCGAGTGAGCGGAGATGAATGCCTCCACCACGTCGAGCTCGCCGGCAAGGACGTCGAAACGCTCCTCCCTATCCATCAGATCAGCAAGCCACGTCGGAAGCGCGGGGTCAATACCCGATGCCGATTTTACCGCCGCCGGAAATTTGGCGGGATGGGCTGTGGCCAGCGTCACCATCGGGCTTTGTGGCTTTTCGAATTTCGATGCGACCACCACGCCGCAAGCCGTATGGGGATCAAGCAGATAGCCGGTTTCAGCCAAAGTGGTGGCGATGGTCTTTGCCACCTCCTGTTGGGTGGCGCGCCCGGCCCGGAAGAGTTTGCGGATGGTTTTGAGCGCATCCGGCTTGATCTCGAAAGCGCCGGATTGCTTGAGAGAGGCCATTTGCGAACGGATCTCACCGGCATTGCGGCCGCTGGCTTCAAACAGCAGGCGTTCGAAATTCGAGGAAATCTGGATATCCATCGATGGCGAGGTGGTGGCCATCACACCGCGCATCTCGTAGCGTCCGGTTTTCAGCGTGCGGGCCAGAATGTCGTTGTCATTGGTGGCAATCACCAGCTTGTCGATGGGCAGACCCATTTCGCGCGCCACATAGCCCGCGAAAATATCGCCGAAATTGCCGGTCGGCACAGTGAAGGAAATCTTCCGGTCTGGTCCCCCCAGCGAAAGGGCGGCGGTAAAATAATAGACCACCTGGGCCATGATCCGTGCCCAGTTGATCGAATTGACGCCGGATAGCTGCACCTTGTCGCGAAAAGCGACATGGTTGAACATGGCTTTGACGAGATCCTGACAATCGTCGAAATTGCCCTCGATGGCCACCGCCCGGACATTCCCGGCCTTGGATGTGGTCATCTGCCGCTGTTGCACGGGCGAGACCTTGCCCTTGGGAAACAGAATGAACATGTCGATGTTATCAAGCCCGGCAAAAGCATCGATGGCCGCCCCACCTGTATCGCCCGAGGTGGCGCCGACAATGGTGGCGCGCTGTCCGCGCTCGCGCAGAACGTGATCCATCAGCCGGCCAAGCAATTGCATGGCGACATCCTTGAAGGCCAGCGTTGTGCCGTGGAACAGTTCGAGAATATAGGAATTCGGCCCGGTCTGCACCAAAGGCGCGACAGCAGGATGGCGGAAGGTGGCATAGGCGTCATGGATCATCGCCTGAAGGGCATCATCCTTGATTTCGCCGTCCACGAAGGGTTTCAGCACCGCGAACGCGACCTCCTGATAGGTCTTGCCGCGCAGCGCCCGAATGTCGCGCTTGCGCATTTTCGGCCATTCGCGGGGCAGATAAAGGCCACCGTCACGGGCGAGGCCTGCCAGAAGCGCGTCGCAAAAATTGAGAGCGGGTGCCTCGCCGCGAGTGGAAATAAAGTCCATGCCAGTATCCTCGGTCTAAAGGTCACGCCCGGTCTAAAGTTTCATGGCGCCACAGTGATTCAGAGTCTTGCTGATGCCATGCTGAAAATTGCAACAAAGCACGCGCTAGCTGATCGATTTTTTGCCACGCCGCTGGTATAGACCATCGCCAACCGATAAGGAAAGGCTGATTACGGGAGATTTTCCTGTTTCCAGACCGCATTCTCCACGCGGTGAGACGAAGTCATGATGCAGAAGGTGTGACCCGGTGTTTCAATCTATAATGCGCGGCTCGTCCGCCTCATCTCAGGTTAATAATTTGGCTCAGGTTAATAAGTCGGCTCTGGTCATTGTTCCGGTCCTGGCGGTTTTTCTGGCCAGTTGCAATACCAGCGGCTCCGGGGCCGGCTCCAGTTCTGGCGCCAGTGGAGGCAGTCTGTTCAGCTCCAATGCCACGACATCGGTCTCTGGTGCAGCGACGGCTGGCGCCCCGGCAGCGTCTTCTGGTGCCGTGGTTCAGGCCGTCTGCCCGAAGATCTCCCTGCGCGATGGCACGTCCTTCTACCGCACCTATGCCAAGTCGGGTTCCAAGGACCCGCAGGATGTGGTGTTCCAGGCCTCGCTTGCCGAAACCACCCGCGCCTGCACCCAGTCCGACACCACGCTGACCGTCAAGGTTCAGGTGGCGGGACGGCTGGTCGCCGGGCCGCAAGGTCATGCCGGATCGATCAACATGCCGATCCGGGTTGCCGTCGTCGATGGCGATACGGTGGTATCCTCGGAACTGGTGCCGTTTACCGCCAACCTCGCCAGTGCCGATCAGCCGGCCCAGTTCCTGTTTAGCCGCGATATCACCATGGCTGCCAATGCCACGGCGGCGACACAGATCTTTGTCGGTTTCGATGAAGGTCCGGCCAAGACCACGGGCAAGCCTTCCGGCAAAAAGCGTAAATAAGCCTATCGGGCACGACAGCGCCGCGTCAAATATGGTGCACGGCGCTGCCGCTCTTTATGTTTGTTGAGCATTTCAGCAGAAGTGCGAAGCGGTTTTGTGTGCGCAAATGCGTAAAAACAAAGATGCAGCACGCCCTTCATGGTTCCATGAATAGCGGCGCGGCAATAGTAGGTCCGGCATGAGGGTCACGGTCATTCGCAATCCTGTGGCGGGCGGTGCTCACGCATGGCCTGGCACGGCCCGTGCCCTTGCGGAGATTTTTCCCGGCTATTCGCTGCTCGAAACCGTCAAGGGCATGACGGGTCCCCAGGTGCGTGCGGCCGTCACGCCCGAAACCGATCTGGTGCTGGCGGTGGGTGGCGATGGCACGGTTGGTCAGGCCGTGGATGGGCTGCTGACGTCGCTTTATTCGCAAACCGCCTTTGCGTTCCTGCCGGGTGGCACGGGCGCGGATTTTTCTCGCAATTTCGATTGGCCCGCAACCGTCGAGCGCCAATTGCAGGCGATTGCCATGGCGGCCCCGCGCCGCATCGATGTCGGTCTTCTGCAAAGCCATGTGGGCGGTGGCGAGGTCACGACCACGCATTTCATCAATGTCGCCAGTACCGGCGTCTCGGGCGAAATCGTCGCGGCGATGGAGGCAAACCGTGGACCCTCGCGTCTGCCGGCTTTTCTGCGCTACCGGCTCATGTCATTGGCGCGCATCGCCCGCTACAAGGGAGCGGCCCTGCGCATTGCGGTGGACGGAAGATGCGTTTATGACGGCGCGGTTCTTGTGGCCGCCGTTACCAATGGCGGCTGGTTCGGCGCCGGTGTGCGCGCCGCGCCGCGGGCTTTGCTGGACGATGGCCAACTCGATCTGGTCTTTGCGCGCCATTGCGGCGCCATTGGCAATCTGAAGATCTTTGCGGCTTTCGCAAATGGCAGTCAGGCGAATTTGTCCGCGATCGAGACCCATCGCGGCCGGGTGATCGACATCGAGCCGCACGGCAAGATCCCCATGGCCGAGGCCGATGGCGAAGTGATCAGGCCCGGCGCATTACGCTTCAGCATTCTGCCACAAGCGCTCACCGTTCGCCTCCCGCCAGCAGTGGTGTGTGGGGCATAGAGTCAATAACGCAAAGGTTCCGGTGTGCGGCTTACCCCCCTCTGTCCTGCCGGACATCTCCCCCTCAAGGGTGGAGATCGGCAAAAAGTGCCTGCCGCATATTTTTTCTCCTTAAATCGATTCCGATTTAAGGAATTATGCAGGAGCGACTTAATATGCCGGAAATAACATGGTTCCTGTAGGATAAGGGGTTTGCGGATATCGATCTCCCCCCTTGAGGGGGAGATGGCTGGCAAGCCAGAGGGGGGGTAAGCCACCGATAAAAACGATAGTGTCGTGTACTTTGTCTGGGGAAAAATATTCTCTGTATTATTTTGTTTTCGTCGGGCTTTTTTGGAAAACCGGTTCCCACTTTTCGGTCCAATGCTCTAGATCACATGGTCCCATTCGGCCATGGCGGCAATCACGGCTGGCAGGTCCATCATTCGGGCGATCACGGTTTCGGCCCCGGCTTCCGTCAGGCGGTCGGCATGGGAGGGGTAGGTGTGGGAGGCGCCGGTAAAGCCGACAACCCGCATTCCAGCGGCGCGGGCGGCATGGATGCCATGCACGCTGTCCTCAACCACCACGCAATTTTGCGGCTTGACGTTGAACTGGGCAGCGCCATGCAGATAGATATCCGGCTTCGGCTTGACCCGGTCAGCGCCGAGATCCTTGGCGGAATAGACATGCGGCGCGAAAAACTCCTTGAGGCCGACCTTGGTCAGCATCATGTCCAGCCGCTGTGACGAGGAATTGGAGCAGATGCAGCGCGGCCCCTGGAGACGTGACAGGGCGTAGGTGACCCCTTCCACCAGCTTGACCTCGCGGGCCAGCCGCTGGTCCAGCAGGGCTTCCGATTTGTCGATCAGGCTGGCCGAGAGCGGAATATCCACTTCCTTCTCGATGGTCATCAGGATGTTTTTCCAGGTCATGCCGGAAAAACGCTCACCCATTTCCTCGACTGAAATCGGATAGCCTGCCTCGGTCAGCAGCTTGGATTCCACTTTGGCGGCAATGATTTCGGAATCGACGAGCACGCCGTCACAATCGAAAAGGGTGAGGTCGAAGCCAGCCATGCACATCATATCCTGTTGTCGGGGGAAATGCCTGACTACACGATATGGCGGTAAAGAACAATTGCGCAGATCTGCCGAATGCTCATGGCAGGTCTGCATCTGCCTCGACAAATTTGTCCCTTGCGTCTAATCAGGAGCGATGGAAAACGAGCTGGAACGGGACGCAATGTCCGTCCGCTGGCGCAGGGTGTGCAATTGCCATGACGGTTCGGCTACGCGGTCATCATCTGCTCTGTATGCTGACCTTTGTCGGTGAAGGCTATAGTGCTGATTTCGTCGCCAATTATCACCGCATTGCCAAACGGTTGACCGAGGGCGAATCCATTGAGATCGTTGATGGCCCCGACGATCTCTGTCAGCCCCTGACCCATTCGGAAACAGCCCATTGTTTCCGCGATAGCGTGCTGGAGCGCGACAGGAAAGCCAAAGACGCGGTTGCCGGGCTTTTGTCGCGTCCGGTTGACACGGGCACGGTCATTGTACCGGACGAGGCCCTGCTGGCGCGGCTGCGACAGGCCTTTGCCACAGGCTCTGTCCGTGCCGCCTGCCTTGGCTGCGAATGGTCAATGCTTTGTGATGGCATTGCGGCCGGGGGCTATGGTGGGGCGGTGGTGCATCCGCCTGCCTTTGGACCCAGCACGGCCTGATCCGGCTGGCTGCCTGAAATTGCATGAAAATTTAAGCTCACCGTTCAGCATTTGGTAACCAAGTTCGGTAACCATAGGCACTGTTAAATATGTGCTGCGTCAGCGTAACCAGTGAGTATTCCATGGCCTCTGTTTTCCCGCTCGCCGACCTTCGTCGCTCCAACGATCCCTTCGCCTGGATGAACAGTATCATCAAGGGCGACTGTGTTGCGGCTTTGGAGGCTCTGCCGGATCAATCGGTGGATGCGATCTTTGCGGATCCACCGTATAATCTGCAGTTGGGGGGCATGCTCCACCGGCCGGACCAGTCTGTTGTCGACGCCGTGGACGATGCATGGGACCAGTTCGCCTCTTTCGAGGCTTACGATGCCTTCACACGCGCCTGGCTGCTTGCCTGCCGGCGCGTGTTGAAGCCGCATGGCACTATCTGGGTCATCGGCTCCTATCACAATATTTTCCGGGTCGGCGCGACGCTTCAGGATCTGAATTTCTGGATTTTGAATGATATTGTCTGGCGCAAGACCAACCCGATGCCGAATTTCAAGGGTCGCCGGTTCCAGAACGCCCATGAAACGATGATCTGGGCCTCGCGCGATGCCAAGGCCAAGAGCTATACCTTCAATTACGATGCGCTGAAGGCCTCCAACGACGATGTGCAGATGCGCTCCGACTGGCTGTTCCCGATCTGCTCCGGCGGTGAGCGCCTGAAGGGGGAGGACGGCAAGAAGATCCATCCGACCCAGAAGCCGGAAGCCCTGCTGGCCCGCGTCATCTTGGCCTCGACCAAGCCCGGCGACGTGGTGCTCGATCCCTTCTTCGGCTCTGGCACGACCGGTGCCGTCGCCAAGCGTCTGGGCCGCAATTTCGTCGGCATCGAGCGGGAACAGGACTATATCGACGCCGCTTCCGCCCGCATCGACGCCGTCGAGGCATTGGGCAAGGTGGAACTGACGGTCTTGACCGGCAAGAAATCCGAGCCGCGCGTCGCCTTTAATACGCTTCTCGATAGCGGTCTTTTGCAGCCCGGCCAGGTGCTGAGCTGCGAAAAGCGTCGCCATAGCGCCATCATCCGCGCTGATGGCACGCTGGTGTCCGGCACGCAAGCCGGATCCATCCACCGGGTTGGCGCGAAGGTTCGCGGCCTGGATGCCTGCAATGGCTGGACCTTCTGGCACTACGAGGACGCAGGCAAGTTGAAGCCGATCGATGACTTGCGCAGCCTGGTGCGCGCCAGCATGGGCAAGTTGGCGGGATGAGTTTATCGTGTCGGGTCGGCGCATTGTCTGCCGCCGTTACAATTTCTTAATCATCGGCGCCGATGCTGACTATCTTCGTCGGTTTTTGTATTCAGTCCCGATGAAAGTGACAATGCCCGGCCCGGTTTCCGCGCCGGGCATTTTGGCCTTGCCTCAAGTACGCAGGTTGTAATTTTTATGATAGGTCTAGGTTGTCGTATCTTCAAGTTGCAGATGTGCAGCTAATATAAATTAGATATCTAGTTATAAGCACTTAGCGGTTATTCTCGAAGCACTAAACAGGTTCGGACAAGTCTGCCGCTTTATTTCCTATCTTCAACAACTGGGGGACGGGTTTTGGCGGCTTTATACAGGCAGGCACTGGAGCAATACGGGGAGGGCGCCTATGAGGCGGCCCTGACCACCGTTTCGCGCCTGTTGCAAGCCGAACGAAGCAATGCCGAGGCGCATATTCTCGCCGCCACCGTGCATGAGCGTCTCGGCAACCGGCTTGAGGCCGCCGGACTTTTTGAGCGTGTGATTGCGCTTACACCCACGCGCAAACGTGATGTCGCTTTTCGCGCCTGCTCTCATTATCTTGAATCCGGTCACGACGATCTGGCTCTGCGTGCCTTGCTGGTGCTGCACCGCTATATGCCTGACGATGTCGATGCCAATCATTCGATTTGCAGCCTTTACCGCGAAGCGGGCCGCTATCCGGAGGCGCTGCCCTATGCCCTTAAGCTGGTAACGATTGGCCGCGATTTCGACAATTGGTTGAATGCAGGCATGGTACTGCTGGGGGCTGATCAGGCAGAGAAAGCCTTTAACGTGCTGAAGGCCGCCTATGAGGCCCGCCCGACGGAACGGCTGGCGCTGACGGAATTGTTCTGGTGCGCCATGAACCTCTGCGATTTCGATCTGGCCACGCGGCTGCAGAGAGAGCTTGAGGCTGCCTATGCTGCGGATGGCGCGGTGCTGGACATCCGCGAAAGTGTCTTCCGGGCGCTGCAATGGTCTGGCGATGAGGCCTATCATGTCCTGAGTGCGATCCGGACAGGGGAGAAGCATCGAGCCACGGTTGCGCCGCGGCGGCCTTATACGGTGCGGCCCGGACAAAGGCTGAGGGTTGGCTATGTCTCGGCGGATTTATACCAGCATGCGACGCTCTCGCTTTTGACCGGCGTGATCGAAAACCATGATCGCGACCGTTTTGAGATTTTCGGCATTTGCCATACCGCAGCCAAGAACCGCAAGGGCATGCTGCGCCAACGTTTCCTTGAGGCCATCGATCACTATGTCGACATTCTTGACTTGGATGACGATCAGGCCGCTGCCGCCATACGGCAGCTTGATCTCGACATCCTGATCGACCTCAAGGGATTTACTTTCGAGAACCGGCTGGGGATTTTCTGCCGCCGCCCGGCCCCTGTGCAGGTGGCCTATCTCGGCTTTCCAGGCAGTGTCGTCGGGGTTGGCATTGATTATGCCATTGCCGATTCCATTGTCGCCCCGCCATCGTCGGACCCGTTTTACGCCGAGAGAATCTTTCGGCTGCCCAATAGCTACCAATGCAATGACAATAGCCGTGAAAAGGTGATGCGCGAAGGCCCGCGCAGCCTTCACGGCTTGCCGGAACAGGGTGTGGTGTTCTGCTCCTTCAATCAAGCGGTGAAAATTCGATATCAGGTGTTCAAAACCTGGATGGAAATCCTGAAATCGGTTGATGGGTCGGTGCTTTGGCTGATTGATATGCTACCAACGACGCGAGACAATCTTCGCGCCGCAGCCGTCCGGCTTGGCGTGGCGCCGGAGAGATTGATCTTTGCGCCGAAAAAACCGCTCTCGGAGCATTTGCGCCGGTTGCCTTATGCTGATATCGCCCTTGATACGGGGCCTTGTAACGGCCATACGACAACGGCGGATGCCCTTTGGGCTGGGGTGCCGGTTCTGACCTGGAAAGGCACGAATTTTGCCGGCCGCGTCAGCGAAAGTCTTTTGAGTGCCGTTGGCTTGAACGAACTTGTCGCCAACGATCTTACCGAATTCGGCCGCCTGGCGGTCGAACTGGCGCAGGATGAGGTCCGCCAATCTCACCTGCGCCAGAACCTTCTTCAAGCCCGCGATACCGCGCCGCTGTTTGATACCCCCCGCTTCACCCGCGATTTCGAGGCGGTATTGGTGGCGATCTGCGCGGATGCCGCCAAGGGTTGATCCGGGTGAATCATCACGGTAAACGATGATTATGGCGCGCAATCTGGCATGGTATAAGACGCGATAACGCGGGAGGCGGATGATGACCATTACCACGCTGCAACAGCTGGGAGCCCTCTATGGCACGGTGAAGGAGACGTCACTTGCCAAGGAAATCGATTATCTGAACGATGATTACGCCGCCTTCGTTAGCGCTTCGCCTTTCATCCTGCTCGCTACAGTCGGCGCTGATGGCACCGATTGCTCGCCCAAGGGCGATGCGCCTGGCTTCGTGGCAATTCTTGACCGTAAGACGCTCGCCATCCCCGACCGCCCTGGCAACAATCGCATCGATAACCTGAAGAACATCATCGAAGACGGTCGGACATCTGTGCTGTTTCTCATCCCCGGCGTCGGCGAAACGCTGAGGGTCAATGGCCGTGCCACGGTCAGCGCCGACCCGGACCTACTCACCCGCTTCGCCGTTGATGGAAAACTGCCGAAAAGCGTGATCCTCCTGGCGATCGACACCGTCTATTTCCACTGCGCCAAGTCCATTCTTCGCTCAAATCTCTGGGACGTCTCCCGCCATGTCGAGCGCTCTACCCTGCCATCACCCGGCCAGATGCTGAAAAACATCGTCAACGGCTTTGACGGCGAAGCCTATGACAAGGAACTGCCCGAGCGAACAATGAAGAACATGTATTGATCGGCGGCCGCGTTGTCAGAAAGCCATGACCTTGGATGCTACCAAGAAAGTCACCTCATCCTATACTAAGGGTCTGTTTCAACAGGCGCTTGATGAATTTGCCGCACTCTTGCCACCTGCCAGGCAAGATCCGCGAATGATCATCATGGCTGCCCAATGCCATTATCGGCTTGGGCATTTGGAGACGGCGGCGGATCATTATACTCTTGCAGCGGACCTCGTTGCCACTGATGGCATAAGGCTGAACAAAGTTGCATTCGAACTCTATAAAAAGGCCGGGCATACTGAAAAAGCCTTTGCCTCAGCCGAACGCATATTGCAGGTTGAGCCGAGAGACCATGCTGCCGCTATTTTTCGCCGGCATCATCTGTTCGATTTTCTCCGTTTGGATGAGCTGAAAGTCGCCAATGACGCGGCATTGGCGGCAATCCTGGCGGGTGATGAATTTGCCATGTCCTGCGAGCTGCCGTTCAACATTCTCCACTGGTGCAGCGATGAGAGCATTCAAGCCCGCATCCTGGGCGAGGGCCGGCCAGACATATCGCCGCAGATCCGCGCAATGCGCCGGCAAAAACCACATGTCTTTGGTGACAAGATCAGGATTGGCTATCTTTCCAACGATTTTTTCAGTTCTCATGCGACGATGATCCTGTTGCAGGGCGTGCTTGAGCGCCATGACCGAAGCCGTTTCGAGATTATCCTCTATTGCTATTCAAACAAGGCATTGGTCGAAAGCGATAATGGATCGCGCGCCCGCATGGGCATGATCAAGCAAATCGGCGACCTGTCTGATGTGGCCGCCAGCACGATGATCCAGAATGACGACCTGGACATTCTTGTTGATCTGAAAGGCCATACCAAGGATGCCAGAATAGGTCTGGTCAATTCCGGCCTTGCGCCGATACAGGTGGCCTGGCTTGGTTTTCCGGGCAGCGGCATCGGCATAGACTGCGACTATATCATCGGCGATCCGATTGTGACGCCTAATTCCAGCAAGCCGTTTTACCAGGAAAAATTTTGCCGTTTGCCGGAAACCTATCAACCCAATGACAATATCAACCGGCCCTTGCCGCCAGCAGTGCCGCGAGCAGCTTTGGGCTTGCCGCAGGACAGGTTCGTTCTGGCATCCTTCAACAGCATCAAGAAACTCAGCCCGCAAACTGTCGAGGCATGGCTGAGGATCATGGCGGATCTGCCGGACAGCATCCTGTGGATCCTGTGCAGAAACGACATTGCCAAGCATAATCTCCGGACACTGTTCGCGCGTCATGGCCTGTCAGCGGAACGATTGATCTTCACGCCGCCACTTGCCTACCCGTATCACCTCGCCAGGCTGTCCGCAGCAGATCTTATTCTCGACAGTTTTCCCTGTTGCGGCCATACGACCACATCCGATTGCCTTTGGGCCGGAGTGCCCGTTCTGGCGCTGAAGGGCCAGAATTTCGCCTCCCGCGTTTCTGAAAGCCTGCTGACCGCGCTTGGCGTACCGGAACTGGTGGCTGAGACCGTTGATGATTACATTGCCCAGGCGCAAGACCTTGCGCACAACAGAAATCGTCTTCAAGAATTGCGCGACAGGATCGCCGCCAACCGGCACACCACGCCGCTGTTTGACACCGACCGCTTTACCCGCCATCTCGAAGACGCCTACCGGATGATGGTTGAGCGCGCCAAGGCCGGGCTGGAGCCGGATCATATCGATGTCCCGGCAAGGCCATTCCCATGACAAGGTTTTGAAGGAATAGGTTGGTGAGGGCTATCAAGCCCTAATCGTATAATTCCTGGTAATACCCTGCGTCACCGTGAACCAGTTCGATGCCTTCGTGCGCTGCTGATGCGCGTCGAAAGAGGCCTTATCAACAAAGACTTCCGAAACAAGAAAACGCCCGGCGACAGTCGGGCAGGCTTCGACGTTGAAAGATAGGCATCCCGGTTCTGCCCGCGTCAGGGCGATATGTTCAGGCAGGGCCGCCTTCACGGCTTCCAGCCGATCCTCTGTGACGTCGATATAGCCGTCGAGAAACACTTTGGCCATCAAAGCACACCGACGTTAGTGAGATCCGCCTTGAGCTTTTCCGGGCTGACAAAATGCACCGCCTGCCAACCAGCAGCCTTGGCACCGACCACATTGGGCAGGCTGTCATCAATGAAAATCGAATGGGCGGGATCGAGACCAAAGTCCGTGGCATGGCGGTGATAAATCGCCACATCCGGCTTGATCAAGCCGACTTCGCCCGACACTGTGACGCCACGCGGGCGGTTGAGGAAGGGAAACATCTCGCGGGCTTCAGTGAATGTGTCGGCGGCGAAATTGGTCAGCATGGTCACATCGCGGCCCTCATCAATCAGGCCATTGAAGATCTCGACCGTGCCGTCATAGGCATGCGGCACCATTTCGCGCCAATGCTGGCGAAAGGCACGGATATGCGTTTCGCGGTCGGGATATTGGGCAATCAGCAGGGCTTCGGCGTCGGCCCATGTACGGCCCCGGTCCTGTTCGATGTTCCAGTCATGGGTGCAGACATTGTCGAAAAACCATTGCCGCTCCTTGGCATCAGGAATGATCCGGCTGAAGGGCAGGTTGGGGTCGTAATGGATCAGTACCTTGCCGATGTCGAAAACGATATGCCGGATCTCTGCCATGCTCTATTCCATTTTTCTGGCTGCGAAGGCCTCGGGTATAGCCTGGGTGATCGCCTTTTTCATCACCGTCGGCAAGGCCTGGGCTTCAAGATTGATGAGCGGCTCCCACCATCCGTGATCGGCCCAATGGTAATCGTCGGGCCGTCCCTTGACCGCATCGGCCCGGAAGATCGTCAGCCGTAGCTCGAAATGGGTAAACACATGAGTGACGACCCCGCAGGACCGCCAATTGGCGTCCATCGGCGCGCTGGCCTCACTATCGTCGCCATCGACGCGGGCCGTCCATTCGGTGGTCGGCACTTCCGTCATGCCACCCAGAAGCCCCTTGTCGGCGCGCTTGCGCAGCAGGATGCGGTTGCGGTCATCAAGAGCGATGAAGGCGGCACCAAGCCGTATCGGCTTGGCCTTTTTCGCCGCCTTGACCGGAAAATGCTCGGGATCATAGGCTTTCAGCGCCAGACAGTGGGTGTTGAACGGACAGAGCGAACAGGCTGGCCGTTTTGGCGTGCAGATCGTCGCGCCCAGATCCATCATCGCTTGCGCGAAATCGCCGGGCCGCTCAGTGGGCGTCAGCGCTGCGACCTGTGCTTTGATCGCCGGTTTGGCCCCGGGCAGCGGATCGGAGATCGCGTATAGCCTCGAAATCACCCGCTCGACATTGCCGTCCATCACCGCCGCCTGTCGGTTAAACGCAATGGCGGCAATGGCGGCAGAGGTATAATCGCCAATGCCGGGCAGGGATTGCAGGCCTTCCTGGGTGTCGGGAAAGACACCGCCATGCAGATCGGCGACGGCCTCAGCGCATTTCTTCAGGTTGCGGGCGCGGGCATAATAGCCAAGGCCCGCCCAGGCCGCCATCACGTCCTCGGTGGGGGCGGCAGCCAGATCGGTGACTTTCGGCCAGCGGGCCAAAAATTTCAGGAAATAGGGTTTGACCGCCTGCACCGTCGTTTGTTGCAGCATCACTTCCGAAAGCCAGATGTGATAGGGGTCGGGCCTGATACCGCGCGCCGCCATTGGCGGCGAAATCCGCCAGGGCAGGTCACGGTGATGGCGGTCATACCAGGCGAGAAGCTCGTCAGCGCTTGGTCCCTCTTGGTGAGGCCCGTCTTCGTGAGGGGTATGTTCGGCAGGTTTTCGGGTTTTCATGCTCATACTATATATATGGTGACGAATCACGGCGCATATCAAGCGTTCCGGATTGCAATGACGAGGCACCATCCAGCCATGGCCTTCAAAAAACGCGGCGCTGCCCAGATTTCCGAATTGGCCAACGGTATCATCGACCCGGTGATTGCGCGGCGTGCCGGGATTTCGACGGCGCTGCTGTCGTCCTGGGACGAGATTGCCGGGGCCGATTTTGCCGATTGCACACGGCCTGAAAAGATCGTCTGGCCGAGGCGCGACTATGCCGGACAGGATTCGGGCCAGAAATCCGGCCCGAAGTCGAGTGCGCCTGCCGGTCAATCCGGCGGGTATAAGGCGGGCGTGCTGACCATTGCCTGCGAAGGCGCGCGGGCGCTGTTTCTCAACCATGCGCAGGGCGAGTTGATTGCCCGCATCAACGGATTTTTTGGTTATCCGGCCATCGGGCAGATTCGCATCGTGCAAAAACCGGTGTCGAATACCGCCAAGCACCGGCGCGGGCCGGGCCGTCTGGACGCGGTGCAGGCGAAAAAGCTCTCGGAAATGACTGAGGGGATTGAAAGCGACAAGCTCAAAAAGGCAGTCGAGCGGCTGGGCCGGGCGGTATTGTCGCAAAAAAAGCCGAAATGACAGCTTTGTAATTTGAATTGGCAGGCCAAAACCCTCACATACAGTCTGAACCGTGCTGTGGGGCGGCGGTGTGCCTGTCTCGCGACAACTCAGTCTTGCGAGCGATGTCTTGCCAGATGATGTATTGTCAGGTTGTGAGAGACAGGTATAACCGGGCGCAGGTTTACAGCACGATCGTTACTCTATGCGGGTGAAATAATGTCGAATTCAGAACTGACCCTGACCAAGCGCCATCTCCTGGCCGGTATCGCCACGGCGGCCACAGGCCTCGCCGTCTCCGGTATGGTGAGCCCGGCCTTTGCCGCCGCCGAAATGCCCAAGCCCGACCATGATGTCGATATGGCAGAGGTGATGAAGCCCGGTGCCTTGCCGGATATGGCGCTTGGCAAGCCCGACGCACCAGTCAAGATCGTTGAATATTTCTCGATGACCTGCCCGCATTGCGCCCATTTCCACGCCACGACCTTCGATACTATCAAGGAAAAATACATCGATACCGGCAAGGTCTATTTCGTGTTCCGCGAATTCCCCTTCGACCCCGCCGCCACCGCCGCCTTCATGCTGGCGCGTTGCGCCCCGAAGGATCAATATTATCCTTTCATCACCATGTTCCTGAAGCAGCAGCGCTCCTGGGCAGCGCCTGACAATGGCGATGTGCGTGGCGCCATGCTGCAAATGTCGAAAATGGCCGGTTTCACACAGGAAAGCTTCCAGGCTTGCTTGACGAACACCAAGCTTGCCGGTGATGTAACCGCAGAGCGGGACCGCGGCGCCAAGCAATTCGGCGTCAACGCAACCCCGACCTTCCTGATCAACGGCAAAAGCTATTCTGGAGATATGTCGGTTGAATCCATGTCGGCGCTCATCGACAGCCTTCTCTGACACTGCGCATCCGATCAAGACGGGCGGTGGCGAAAGCCATGCGCCCGTTTTTTTGTGGCCGGTGTCAGGGTTTTGGCATGATGAGCGTGGGGCCTGCCCCCCTCTGTCCTGCCGGACATCTCCCCCTCACGGGGGGAGATCGGCAAGAGACGCTGCCGTCGTTTCCAGGTATTGTCCGCCCGGATCTTCGCAAGCCCGCCGAAATGAGGGAGTGAGACCCATCCTCACCCGATCTCCCCCCTTGAGGGGGAGATGGCTGGCAAGCCAGAGGGGGGTATCCTTGGCCGAAGCGTTTCCTGCATCTCATCAGACCCGTCCCCAAGAGGCCCGCCCATGAAGTTCACCAAGCTTCGGGTCGTCGGCTTCAAATCCTTTGTCGAACCGACGGAATTCATCATCGAGCGCGGATTGACCGGCGTGGTCGGGCCGAACGGCTGTGGCAAGTCCAATCTGGTCGAGGCGCTGCGCTGGGTGATGGGGGAAAACTCCTATAAGAACATGCGCGCTTCCGGCATGGATGACGTGATTTTTTCTGGCTCCGGCAATCGCCCGGCCCGCAACTCGGCGGAGGTTGGGCTTTACCTCGACAATTCCGACCGCACCGCGCCCGCTGCCTTCAACGACAGCGACGAAATCCAGGTCAGCCGCCGCATCGAGCGGGAAAACGGTTCGGTCTATCGCATCAATGGCAAGGAAGCTCGCGCCAAGGATGTACAATTGCTGTTTGCCGATGCCTCGACCGGGGCGCGCTCGCCGTCGATGGTCGGCCAGGGGCGGATTGGCGAGTTGATTCAGGCCAAACCGCAGGCACGCAGGCAATTGCTGGAAGAAGCCGCCGGCATTTCCGGCCTGCATTCGCGCCGCCACGAGGCGGAACTACGGTTGCGTGCTGCCGAAACCAATCTGGAGCGGCTGGAGGATATTGTCGCCCAGCTGGAAAGCCAGATCGAGAGCTTGAAGCGCCAGGCCCGGCAGGCCAATCGCTTCAAGATGCTGTCGGCCGATATCCGCGCCCGCGATGCCATGCTGCTGCATATCCGCTGGACGGAAGCGCGGCAGGCCGAGGCCGAGGCGGAAGCCTCGCTCAACGAGACGACCTCGCTGGTGGCCGAGCGGGCGCAGGAGCAGATGGAGGCGGCCAAGGCCCAAGCCATTGCCAGCCTGCAATTGCCTGCGTTGCGTGACGAAGAGGTCAAGGCCGCAGCCAGCCTGCAACGCTTGCAGATTGCCCGCAGCCAGCTGGAGGAAGATGCCGGACGGCTGTTCAAGCGCCGCGACGAACTGACCCGGCGGCTGTTGCAGCTTGAAGAAGACATTGCCCGCGAACAGCGGCTGGTCGATGACAATGCTGAAATTCTCGAGCGGCTCGCTGCCGAGGAAGCCGAACTGGAAGAGGTGCTGACGGAAAGCGGCCAGGAGGTCGACGATCTGCGCATTGCTTTCGAGGAAGCATCGGCAACCCTTGCTGACAGCGAAGCCCGCTTTGCCGCTGCCACCGCCGACCGCGCCGAAGCGGCCGCCGGGCGCAACCAGCTGGAACGGGCGCTGCGCGACCTCGCCGACAAGCGGCTGCGGCTGGAGCGTCAGGCCGACGAGGCAGGCCGCGAACTGGACGCCGTGGCCGAAAAGCTCGCCGCCCTGCCGGACCCGGAGGAAAAGCGCGAGGCGGTGGAAGCCGGTGAATATGCGGTGGAAGAGGCCGAAAGCACGGTTGCGCAAGCGGAAGAGGCTTTAAGTGCCGCGCGCCGGGCCGAGGCACTGGCCCGCGGCCCGGTGGAAGCGGCCCGCTCTGCATTGGCGGCGCTGGAAACCGAGGCAAAAACCATTGCCAAAATGCTGGCCTCTTCGGCCAGCGCCGGAGAGTTTTCGCCGGTGGCCGATGCGCTGACGGTGGAGCGCGGCTTTGAAACGGCGCTGGGTGCCGCCCTTGGCGATGATCTGGAAAGCCCGCTCGACGCACAGGCTCCAGCCCATTGGGCCATGCCCGGGCCGGATGCTGATGATCCGGCTTTGCCCGCTGGCATCGTGGCGCTTGCAGCCCATGTTTCCGCACCGCAAGCGTTGTCCCGTCGCCTGAAACAGATCGGCATCACCGATTCGGATACCGCGCAACGCCTGCAACCGGATCTGAAACCTGGCCAGCGGCTGGTGACACGGGAAGGGGCTGTCTATCGCTGGGACGGCCATGTTACCGGTTCCGAAGCGCCGAGTGCGGCGGCTTTGCGTTTGGCTCAGAAAAACCGTCTCAAGGCGCTGGAGGAAGAGGTTGACGAGGCCCGCATCGGGCTGGAAGACGCTGAAGAACAATTGACGGCAGCGCGCGAGGCGGTGACGTCGAGCGAAGCGCGTCTTGGCGAAGGGCGTGAACGTCAACGGTTGATCCTGCGTCAGCTGTCGGAAGCCCGCGAGGCGTTGAGCGCTGCCGAGCGGGCCAGCGGCGATCTGCTGCGCCGCCGCGCTGTTGTGGAAGAGGCGGTCAACGGTCTTCGCGCCCAGATCGAGGAGGCTGAAAGCCTGGCCGAAGAGGCGCAGATCGCCCTTGCCGATCAGGCCGATCTGACGGCGCTGGACGAGCAATTGCGGCAATTGCAGATGGAGGTTGCCACCGGTCGCGGACTGGTGGCTGAAGCCCGCGCCCGCCATGAAGGGTTCGCCCGCGAAAACGACCAGCGCCAGCGCCGGATCATGGCGATCCGTCAGGAGCGGCAAAGTTGGGCGCAGCGCGCCACGAGTGCCCGCCAGCATATCGCTACGCTGAGGGAACGCGAGGAAGAAGCCCGCGACGAAATGGCCGAGCTGGACGCTGCCCCCGACGAATTTGACGAAAAGCGCCGCCTGCTGATGAGCGAGCTGGACAAGGCCGAAGCCGCACGGCGTGCCGCCGCCGACCGGTTGGTGGAGGCCGAGGCCCGCCAGCGTCAGGCCGATCAGGTCGCTGCCAGCGCCCTCTCGGCGCTGGCCGAAGCCCGTGAGCGTCGGGGCCGGGCGGAAGAGCGACTGCTGTCTGGACGCGAGCGGCGCAAGGATGCCGAGGCACGCATTCAGGAAGCGCTCAATGTCGGTCCGCACGAAGCCTTCCGCCTGACGGGGCTGAAGCCCGATGACGCGATCCCGGATCTGCGCGAGGTCGAGCGCGATCTGGACCGGCTGAAAATCGAGCGCGAACGGCTGGGCGCCGTCAACCTGCGCGCCGATGAAGAGCAGAAGGAACTCTCCGACAAACTCGCAGCCCTGATCAAGGAGCGCGACGATGTGATCGACGCGATCCGCAAGCTGCGGGGTGCGATCCAGAGCCTGAACCGCGAGGGCCGGGAACGGCTGGTGGCGGCTTTTGACGTGGTCAATGCGCAATTCCAGCGGCTGTTCACCCACTTGTTCAACGGCGGCACAGCCGAATTGCAGCTGATCGAAAGCGATGATCCGCTGGATGCTGGCCTCGAAATCCTCGCCCGCCCGCCCGGCAAGAAGCCGCAGACCATGACGCTGCTATCGGGCGGCGAACAGGCGCTGACGGCCATGGCACTTATCTTCGCCGTCTTCCTCACCAATCCAGCGCCGATCTGCGTTCTTGACGAAGTGGACGCCCCGCTCGATGACCATAATGTCGAGCGCTACTGCAACCTGATGGACGAAATGGCCGCCTCCACGCAAACCCGTTTCGTGATCATCACTCACAATCCCATCACCATGGCCCGCATGAACCGCCTGTTCGGCGTTACCATGGCCGAACAGGGCGTCTCCCAGCTGGTGTCGGTGGATTTGCAGACGGCGGAGCAATTGCGCGAGGCTGTGTGACCGTCTTCGACGGCAGGCCTAGTCTACCGGCATACCGAGGAAGGGACGGTCTGGCTGGTTCAACGTGAACCTGTCGGGCACTCATAAACAGGAGATTTGCATGCCCCGCTGGATACTGCTGCTGACCGCTCTTGCCTGCCTTTTTGCGATTCCCGCAGCAGCCGAAAATCTTTCCGGCAATTTTCTTGCGCAGACCGTGAAAACCTCCAAGCCGCATCGCGATGCGCTGACGGGGCTGGTGCGCGGGCGGCAGGGCATTCCGCTCTGGGTGCTGAACATGGTCCGCAAGGATGATTATATCGGGGTGGCTTCGGTCGAAATGCCTGTTGACGCCAAGCCCATGCAATTATTCTACGCCTGCCAGCCAAAACGCTGCGAGCAAAGCGCCGCTCGTGTGCTGTTTTCCGCCGATGGCAAGCATGCGGTGATGCGTATTCAGGACCAGGCAGAAGGCGAGATCTTCCTCGGTACACCGAGCGAGGCGGAAAAGACTGCATTGGCGCGCGCTCCCGGCTGATAGTCTGAGAATTAGCGATTTTAAATCTTGCTGCCTGCAACGGATGAAAAATCGCAATCCTTTGTATTGAAATAGAAAATAGAGGTTTTCCTTTTTGCGGAGGTATTTTCTCCTCGCTGGCAAGCCACGATTGCTAAATGCCAATTCCAATAGTATGCTCAACATACTTTACAGCATCTTGCCGCGCCGGTGGCGTGGTCATGATGGCTGTGGGATTATCCAAAAGGTCTGACCGTAAGCGAGGAGGCGAGCGGTTGAGCCGTTATCGGCATCAATGGGAGGCATTATGCTGTCGACAACATCGCGACCGGGCTCGTCCCGGATCATTTTTCTGGTTTTTCTGGCGGCGATGATTGAAGGTTTTGACCTTCAGGCTGCGGGCGTGGCGGCGCCGAAATTGGCGCCGGTCTTCGGGCTGACACCCGCCCAGATGGGACTGTTCTTTTCTTCCGCCACCTTCGGCCTGATCTTTGGCGCCGTTTCCGGCGGGATGATCTCCGACCGGTTCGGACGTCGTCTGGGCCTCAGTCTATCGCTTTTCATCTTCGGGATCTTCTCGCTTGCGACGGCTACCGCCACATCCGTGGAAGGGCTGATCGCCATGCGGTTCCTGACCGGCGTCGGCCTGGGCGGGGCGCTGCCGAACCTGGTTGCCATTGCTGTCGAATCGACCACGCCGGAGCGGCGCGGCCGGGCGGTGTCTATCATGTACGCTGGCATTCCGTTTGGCGGCGCGATTGCCAGCGTGGTGGCCATGGCTGGCCTGCATGACGACTGGCGCACCATTTTCATTGCAGGCGGCATCATGCCGATGCTGCTCGTGCTGCCACTGTTTATGATGCTGCCGCAGCTCAAGGTCGAAAAGTCGGAAAAGACCAAGAAGGAAGGTGCCTGGCGTCAGGTGTTCTCCGCCGATACGGCGCTGCGCAGCATCCTGCTGTGGACGGGTTTCTTCTTCGGCATCATGGTGCTCTATCTTCTGCTCAACTGGTTGCCGACCCTTCTGGTGACGCGCGGCCTGGATCGCCAGCAAGCCGGTCTCATTCAGGTGATTTTCAATATCGCCGGGGCCGTGGGCGGCTTGACGGGCGGTTGGTTCCTTGACGGTAAACGCAAGGTTCTCAACGGTTCGCTCTGCTTCCTGCTTCTGGTTGTCTCTCTCGTGTTGCTGGGACTGGCACCGGCCAATTTTGCTGCCAATGCCATCGCTGGTGCCTTGATCGGGGTGAGCGTCATGGCGGCACAGTCGCTGCTCTACGGCATTGCGCCGCAATGCTATGCGCCCGATGTTCGTGGCACCGGCGTGGGACTTGCCGTCGCCGTCGGACGCTTCGGTTCGGTGGTTGGCCCGCTGTTTGCCGGTGGTTTGATTGCCGCCGGACGCTCGCCGACCGAGGTGCTGATGGCGATCGTGCCGGTGGCTGTTGTCGCCGGTATCGCAACCGTTCTGCTGTTGTCGCGGCTGCGCGACCTGCCGCAGGATAGCACCGCGAAGGGTGTGCCTGGACATGCAACACCCTCCATGGTCAAGCCTTGACCGGCTGGGGCGAATTGCTTGGGAAGCCGTCCGGCGGATGGTTGTAAAACCTCAATTGCCGATGGTTTCTCCGGGATAAACGCCCCAGACCAGGCCCTGCCGGACAAAGCCGGAAGGGCCACCTCGTTCTACCGAGACGGAACACCAATGCCCGTCGCAGCCGCCGATTTTCAGCCGTACCCGTGGCTGGAGTTGGGCGGTGATGGCAGCCGTGGCAAGCGGGCGGGTACGCAGCATGACGAGATCGCCTTTCGAGCCGCGCCAAGGGGCGACAAGGCCGGTGCGCGCGCCGCTGAGCATGACAGCCGACATCCAGCCGCTGGTGCCGTCGCTGTCGCGAACCTGCCGCCAATTGTCATATTCCTCGATGATTTCCACCGGCAGGCCCCGGGCCTCGTAGATAAAGCGGACGGGGTAATCGGTGGAAGGGCCAGCCCGCATCCGCACCCTGTCCGCCTTCAACGAGGCAAAGCGCGGTAGCGGATAGCCGGTGACGCGACCCTTTTGCCGCAGCATCGGCATGGACGCAGCCGTGCCGGGCGCAAGCAGGCTTGCCACCCCAAGCAATGGCGTCAGCAACAGGGTGGCCAGCAAGGCGCGGCGGTTCACGCGGGGAGCCACTGAACATGACGGACCGTCTTCCCTTTTCGAATGTCTCAAGGCCTCGATACATTTGAGATGGTCGAAATCTGTTGAAAACGAGAATGCGTCGTCATCTTGGAGCCTTTGTGTGAAACCGCCTTTGGCGGTCAAGGGGCGTTTCTCAGGCATTGTCGGTTTTGGACATGTCAGCGGCAGCCCTGAGCCTGTTTCAGCGCCGCCGAAACGCCCTGGAGCGAATAGGTATAGGTGGTGTGGGTGCCGCGCTTCGAGGTGGTTTTCACGGTCATCCGGCGACCTTGTTTCATGGCGGCAATCACCTTGGCGTCCTCTGCTTCCAGCCGGGTCCAGCCGACATTGGCTTTCGGCACCATCTGAAACGTCTTGTCATCGACGTTCACATCGATGGTCGAGCCCTGAGCGACGTTGTAGCCCATGACGGCCTGGGGGTAATAATTGACGCCGCCGGTCTTTTTCGGCGCGATCAGAAAGAAATTCTTGCCATGGTCGATGCCCACAGGATCTTCCTTTGAAGGCACGGACAGCACATAGCAAACGGTCTTGCCGCCATCCTTGTAGGAAAACAGCCCCCAGTGATCGAACTGCTTGACCATCCGAGGTGCTGCCGATGCAAAGCTCGCCGAAAACCCAAGAATGGCAAGCATTAATGCAACGGTTTGTAGTGATGACATATCTGGCAATCTCCTTTGGTTGAGTGGGTAGCGGTTCGTTCTCTACCCCAATCCGCCAGCGATGAGGTTACCGAGACGTTAATTTCTCTTCACAATTGGTTGAGCCAATTTGCAACATTCCGTCGCTAATTCTTGAAATATCAATTGGTTGAACGAGAAAATTGCCATTGAAACAGGCGTTGGCTTCTTTCCGGTTCCCGCCATCGCTCTATACCGCGTCGAGCTTCGACATACGGATCTTTAGCGCGGGATGCCGCAATTATGCTGCAATGCGGGATACGATTGATATTATGAGATTTTCAACGGATCACGAATGCGCTAAGTCTTTTGAGGGATACAAGCATCGGACCGAAAAGTGGAAACCGGTTTTCGGATTATCCGATGCGGAGATAAAAGCATCGGACCGAAAAGTGGAAACCGGTTTTCGGGCAATCCGATGTGAAAACAGGAACAGTCGGGCGGAGAAAGAAAACGACCATGGGGAAGTGGGTCTACAGCTTCGGCGGCGGCAAGGCTGAGGGCGGTGCTGGCGATGTTGAACATTTGGGTGGTAAAGGTGCCAATCTCGCTGAAATGGCGGGTCTTGGCCTGCCCGTGCCGCCGGGTTTGACGATTGTCACGGATGCCTGCACGCATTTCTACGCCCATGGCCGCAGTCTGGCTGATGACATGAAGGCAGAAGTGCTGGCCGGTATCGACCTGATCGAAGCCGAGACCGGACGCACGTTCGGCAACGCCAAAAATCCCCTGCTTTTGTCGGTGCGCTCGGGTGCGCGCACCTCCATGCCGGGCATGATGGATACGGTTCTCAATCTCGGCCTGAACGATGAGACGGTGGTCGGCCTTGGCCATCGCGCCGGAGACGCCCGCTTTGCCTGGGACAGTTACCGCCGCTTCATTCAGATGTATGGGGATGTCGTTCTGGGGCTGGATCATGAAGTGTTCGAGGAAATCCTTGAGCATGAGAAGGGTCGGTTTGGCCATGAACTCGACACCGAACTGAGCGCCGATGAATGGCAGCATGTGACTGACCTCTACAAGCAATTGATCGAGGATGAGCTGGGCGAACCCTTTCCGCAGGACCCTGAGGTTCAGCTCTGGGGGGCGGTGGCCGCGGTGTTTGCCAGCTGGATGAATGCCCGCGCCATTACCTATCGACAGTTGCACAATATTCCCGGCCATTGGGGCACGGCGGTCAATATTCAGGCCATGGTGTTTGGCAATCTCGGCTCCAGTTCGGCCACTGGCGTGGCGTTTACCCGCAATCCGTCGACGGGTGAAAACCAGCTTTACGGCGAGTTTCTGGTCAATGCCCAGGGTGAGGACGTGGTAGCGGGTATCCGCACCCCGCAATCCCTGAGTGAGCGGGCGCGGCTGGAAAGCGGTTCCGACAAGCCGTCGATGGAAAAGCTGATGCCCAAAGCCTTTGCCGAGTTTACGGCGGTCTGCGCGCAGCTTGAAACCCATTACCGCGACATGCAGGATGTGGAATTCACCATTGAGCGCGGCAAGCTATGGATGTTGCAGACCCGCTCCGGCAAGCGCACCACCAAGGCGGCCATGAAGATCGCTGTCGATATGGTGGCGGAAGGGCTGATCGACGAGGACGAGGCGGTGTCGCGCATCGAGCCGGCGTCGCTGGACCAGCTTTTGCATCCCACCATCGATCCGCGCGTGGCGCGGGATGTGATCGGCTCCGGCCTGCCAGCGTCGCCGGGCGCGGCCACCGGCGAGATCGTCTTTACCGCCGAAGACGCGGTCAGTGCCAAGGAAGAAGGCCGCAAGGTTATTCTGGTGCGCATGGAAACCAGCCCGGAAGACATTCACGGCATGCATGCCGCCGAAGCCATCCTGACCACCCGTGGTGGCATGACCAGCCATGCGGCGGTGGTGGCGCGCGGCATGGGCATTCCCTGCGTGGCCGGTGCCGGCAGCATGCGGGTTGATATCCGCAATGGCGTGCTGCTGGGCGTCGGCGTCAAGCTGAAAAAGGGCGATATCATTACCATAGACGGTTCCTCCGGCCAGGTCTTGCAGGGCGCCGTGCCGATGCTGCAACCGGAACTGTCGGGGGATTTTGCCCAACTGATGCAATGGGCCGACCGCACGCGTCGCATGACGGTGCGCACCAATGCCGATACGCCGGGCGATGCGCGTGCCGCCCGCTCTTTCGGCGCGGAAGGTATCGGACTTTGCCGCACCGAACATATGTTTTTTGAAGGTGAGCGCATCCATGTGATGCGCGAAATGATCCTGGCCGAGGACGAGGCCGGACGACGCGCCGCGCTCGACAAGCTGTTGCCGATGCAACGCTCTGACTTTACCGAGTTGTTCACCATCATGCATGGCTTGCCGGTGACGATCCGCCTGCTCGATCCGCCGCTGCACGAATTCCTGCCGAAGACCGTCAAGGAAATCGCCGAGGTGGCGGTGGCGATGGGCATGGAGCCGCGCGCGCTGGCGCAGCGGGTCGAGGCTTTGCACGAGTTCAACCCCATGCTCGGTCATCGCGGCTGCCGGTTGGCGATTTCCTATCCTGAAATTGCCGAGATGCAGGCGCGGGCGATTTTCGAAGCCGCTGTTGCCGCAGGCCTTGAGACCGGTGCACCGGTCGTGCCTGAGATCATGGTGCCGCTGGTCGGGCTGCGCTCCGAGCTGGATTATGTGAAGGGCGTGATCGACCGGATTGCCTCCGAAGTGATGCGGGAAGGCAAGCTGGAAATCTCCTATCTGGTCGGCACGATGATCGAGCTGCCGCGCGCCGCCATCCGCGCCCATGTGATTGCCGAGGCCGCCGAATTTTTCTCCTTCGGCACCAATGACCTGACCCAGACCACGTTCGGCATGTCACGCGACGATGCGGCCGCCTTCATTCCGACCTATCAGCGCAAGGGGATTATCGAGCGCGATCCGTTCATCTCGCTGGATTTCGACGGGGTCGGCGAGTTGATCCGCATGGCCGCCGAGCGCGGTCGCCAGACCCGGCCTGATATGAAGCTCGGTATTTGCGGCGAACATGGCGGCGACCCGGCTTCGATCCATTTCTGCGAGGATGTCGGGCTGGATTATGTCTCCTGCTCACCCTTCCGGGTGCCGATCGCCCGGCTGTCTGCGGCCCAGGCAAGCATCAAGCAAAGGCGCCTCATGGCGAAGGAAGTTTGAAGTCATCGGATGTTTATTCGCCGTTTCGGCACAAAATGATCTATTAAACTGCATTTTATCAATTGAATTTCGGCTTTATTTTAAATGGTTTCATAAAACAGCGACTCAGCAAGGATTGAAGATCGGGACTGGGGTTCCGCAGGCTTCAGCACATGGTTGGGTAAAATGCGCATTAAAGAGCTGGTTTCAAAATTCATCGTTGATGACAACGGCAATTTTGCCATCATGTCGGCCATTCTGATGATGCCGCTGCTCTTGGCCGTTGGTGCAGCGTTGGACTACAGTTCGTCGCGGGACCATCGCAACGATATTCAGGTGATTTCTGATTCGGCTATTCTGGCGGCGGCTTCGAGCTATTCCTCGTCCTCGGGCGTCGATGCCCTGGCGGCCGGGATCGATAGCTATCTCGCCTCCGATACGGCGGATCAGGGCGCCAATGATGTCGATAGTGCCACAGTCCCCAAACGGTTGAGCGGCCCGACCCTGTCAGCGGATGGCAAGGAAATCTGCGTCGTCGTCGGCGAAGGCGTTCCCACCAGTTTCATGCAACTGGCCGGGGTCAAGACCGTGAATGTTTCCGTCAAGTCCTGTGCGGCGCTGCCGGGCAATATCGACCTCGAAGTGTCCCTGGTGCTCGACGTTTCCAGCTCGATGATCGAGGAGGGCCGGTTTGTGCCGATGCAGACGGCGGTGAAGAGCTTTCTAACCTCTTTTGCCAATGATGCGACGGTTGCCAAACGCAGCAAGATCGCCATTGCGCCGTTTTCCAGCCGTTTCAACATTGGCCTCACCCATAAGGATTGGTTGAAGGCTTATGGTGGCAATGCTGCCGTTCCTAGCCGCTGGACCGATCCCAAATCCTATTATAAGGACTCGAAATATAGTTTCAGCCAGTGGATCGATAATGTCACGACGCTGGCCTATACCTCCAGTAATTATTACTGGATTGGCTGCGTCGAGCCGCGCGCCGACGTGGAAATGAAGGATAATGGTGCCATCGGTACCTACGGCCTGAGCGATGCGCCACCCAGCACCGAGGCCTTCGTGGCCCAGGATTCCAATAGCGGTTCCTCTACCAGTTTCTGCCCGCCACCCATCGTCTCCCTGACGTCGAGCTTTAGCACGTTGCAAAGCGCCATCGCCAACATGACGTCGGAAGGCTCCACCCGGCTCGATGCCGGAATGCTGGCGGGCTGGTATACGCTGTCGCCCAAATGGCGCTCGGCATGGGGTGGCGGAACCGCGCCCGCCGACTATTCTGAAAAGGTCAAAAAGGTCATTGTTTTCATGACCGATGGTGAGATGAATGTGAAATTTGGTTCCACGGACCCTGCCAAGAGCAGTACCGAAAAGCTGGACTGGATTTGTGATAAAAACCGCACAAAATCCTGCAATGACACTGCCACCAATGCGCTTCTGACAACTTGCGACTCGATCAAATCCAACAATATCGAGATTTACGCGATTTCCTATAGTTCGGAAGCCGATGTCCAGAATTTGCAGACCTGCTCCAGCGGCACCAAATATTATTTCAGCGCCTCCACCACCAATATCAAGGATGTCTATACGGCAATCTCCAAGAACATTATCGGCAGCACGGTGCGGCTGACGCAGTGAACAGGACGGCGACAGACGGGATGAAGAGCCGTACGGGTGACAAATCGCCTTGATTATGAGATAGGCCGGGTCGTCACACTCGCAAAGGCCAGGCCCGATGAACGACACGCACCGGACATCCTCCACGGCGCCCACCTCCCGCAAACGCCGTCAGAAGGGCCGCGACACCATGCCGCCCGGCTCACAATCGGGCAAGCAGCAGCGCGAGGGGCAGGGCAAGGCCGTTCCTGCGGCTGCGTCCGGTAATGACAAATGGGCGCAGGTCCGTGGCGTTATGAAGACGGATCGTTTTCGCGCCAGTGCGCTTCTGGCCGGTTTCGGCCTGTTCCTGCTGGCGGTGTCGCAAAGCCTGCCGCATGATTATGGCTTTACCGAGCTGGGCGCGCTGTTCACCTTCTCGGTGTATGACCTGGTTCTGGCCATGCTGGGCATCGCGGTCGCCTGCGCGATGATGCCCAACGCCCGACAATTCGCCATCACCATCGGCGTGTTTCTCGGCGTGCTATCGGTCATGCTGCTGTTCTTCGACCCGATCTTCGTCGCGATCCGCGAGAGCGCGCTGGGGCAGGTGCTTTACTTAATCGCGCCGGTGGCCGTCGCCATCACCGGTGCCAGTCTCTGGCTTTCGGGGCGCTGGCGGGATCGGGCCATGCTGGCATCCGCTGCTGTTGTCGGTTTTTCCTTCTCGTTGTTTCTCGGCCTGGATGATTTCGGCGTCGGCATTCCGTCTTTTGCGATTGCTTCGGTGCTTTCGGCCCTGTGGATCATCCTTACCCCAGCTTTTCTGCTGCGCTGCTTCAAGGGCCCCTGGCTAAACATTCCCTCGCGCATCCTTGGCAGCTGGCTGCTGGTCATCGCCATTATCGTCACCGTCTCGCTCTATGTGCCGCTGCCAATCAAGACCCAGCCGCCCGTCGATCTCGGTCAGCCGGACCTGTCAATCGATGGCGAGGACCCCGGTAGAGCTCCGACCGACCCCTCTGCCTTACAAGACCCCTCTGCATTGCAAGATAAGGGCGCCTACGGCTCGATGAATTCCAACGGCACGCAGGTGCCTGATTTTCTGGAAGAGGAGCCAAAGCCCGACCCCAATGCCCCCTCCGTGTTCGAGGGATTGAAAACGCCAAAGATTGGTGGATGAGAATGCTTATGGCAGATGCCTTGTTTCCGCGGTCGGGCGCGCAGTTGATGCCTGCGCCAGATGGGCGCGCATGCGTTGCGACAGCCAGTCGGTGAATACCAGCCGTCGTTCATCGGCGGCAAAATCGCTATTGGAGACGGCGAGATAATGGGTGCCATCCTGATGAAACGCACCGAGTGCGGCCAGTCGTCCGGCTGCCATATCCGTCGTCACCATATGGATCGATGCCAGCGCGACACCCTGGCCAGCCATCGCCGCCTCAAGGGCCAGATAGAAATGCTCGTAAAAAATGTCCGAGTTGAACTTGCGGGTTCCCGGCTGGGTCTTGCACCAGTTCAGCCAGGCATCGGGACGCGAGCGGGTATGCAAAGCAGGTACGCTGTGGCGAGGCGTGTTGTTGAGATCAGCCGCCACCTGCGGCGTGCAGACCATGCCCATCGCTTCCGGCGCCAGTTCCCTCACATGCAGGCGGGGGTCGATGGCAAAATCGTTGCGCCGCACGGCAAGATCGACGTGATCGCGGCGAAAATCGATTTTCCCGCCCGCGGCGAGAACCTTGACATCCAGACCGGTCCTTTCTTTCAGATCGCCAAGGTTTGGTATGAGAAATTTCAGGCAAAGCGTTGGTTCGCAGGAGACGATCAGGGGTTGCGCATAGGCATTGCTGCGAAAATCCGTGACGACATTTTCCAGATCCTGGAACACCGAGGCAAGCCTGGCCGCCAATTGACGACCGCGCTCCGTCAGGAAGACCGCCCGGTTGCGACGCAGGAACAGCGGCTCGCCCAGACTTTCCTCCAGATTCTTGACCTGCTTGCTGATGGCCCCATGCGTGACGTGCAATTCCTGGGCCGCTGCCACAAAACTTTCATACCGTGCCGCTACCGCAAAGGCCTTCAAAGCCCCCAATTGTGGCAGCCGCGCCATCCTGGATCGGAATTCGGAATTGTCGGACATATGTGTGAATTTACCTCACGCTTTTGCTCGAAAATATATCGGTTTTCACGAAACACAACATATGATTGATAATCGGTGTCGGCGGGTTACGCCGATGAAATCGGAGCCATTTTAATGCAAGGCAATATTTCAGTTTTAAAGCACAGCGATCCGGCCAATGTGACCAATATCGATGTCTGCCAACAGTTGCATGACTTCGATTTTGTGTTTCTTGAAGGCAATAATTTTCTCGATATCATTCATCAAAGCCATTTTAGCAGCCAGGATATCGCCGATTTTCAGGCATCCTGGGATGATCTTAAGCCGGATACCTATATGGCCGACGGCGGCAAATATCGTCTTCGCCGGCACGCAACCCTGACGGGCGCGCCTAAGGGCGGGCCCGTCAGTCTCGAAAAGCATCAGCCGCATTTCCAGACGACCTCCTACAATCCTCTGAATGGCGGCATTGAGCGCCATTTCGAGCCGGTATTGGCATCGACCATTGAAAATCCGGTGATGCAGGCGATTTTCTCCTTCGCCTCTTCCACCTTCGGGGCTCTCTCGCCATTTTCCACCTGGCACATGGAATTGCATCAGTTCCGCATTGAAGCCGTGCAGACCGGTGGCAAGCCAACACCTGAAGGCGTTCACCGCGACGGTGTGGATTTTGTGCTGATGGTTCTCATCAAGCGGCACAATATCGTCGGTGGCGAAACCTCCATCCTGGATCGGGACGGCGTCAAGCTGGCGGAATTTACGCTGATGGACCCCTTCGATGCTGCCATTGTCAATGATGAACGCGTTGCCCATGGTGTAACGCCGATCACCAAGCTCGATCCCGACCAGCAGGGCCTGCGCGATGTTCTGGTCCTGACCTTCCGCCGCAAATAAATGCAGACGTCAGCCGCGCGGCTACGCGCGGCTGTTGCCGGATCCGGAGCCCACATATTTATGGAACAAATACTTCTGATTGCTTCGATAACCTGGCTGGCCGTTCTCAGCCCCGGCGCGGATTTTGCCATGGTGTCGCGCAATAGTTTTCTTTATGGCCGCAAATCCGGGCTGGCGGCCTCGATGGGCATTGCCATTGCCTGCTGGTTTCATGTGATCTATGCCATGTTCGGCATTGCGATCATCCAGCATATTTTCCCCAATATTCTGGATATCATCAAATTCGTCGGCGCGGCCTATCTGGTCTATGCGGGCTTGGCCACGGCCTTCAGCAAGATACGCGATGTCGAAGGCAGTCTGGTTCCCAGCGACAGATCGATGGGCCGGGAAATGATGACGGGTATTCTGACCAATGGTCTCAATCCGAAGACGTCGATTTTCGTGATCAGTCTCTACACGCAATTCATCGGCAAGGACACGCCGCTGTCTCACCAATTGCTTTGGGGCCTGTTCATCTCCCTGTCGCATTTGCTGTGGTTCGCATCCGTTTCGACCTTTTTGTCCAACCCGGCCATTCGAACCGTCGTGCTGCGTCGCCAGCGCCTGTTCAATATCCTGATCGGGGTCGTGCTCGCCTCGCTGGGGGCCATTCTCTTTACCGCGGGCACTTTGGGGAGTGGCGCTCAATGACCGCATCTATCTGTTCCTTCATCGATCTCGAAGGCGTTCTCGTTCCGGAAATGTGGCCGCATATCGCCAAGTCGTTCGGAATTCCCGAACTCCAGGCGACGACGCGGGAAATTCCCGATTACCGTCAATTGCTGGATCAGCGGATCAAGCATTTGGCCGATCACCACGTTACCCTGGCCGAAATCTGCGCCAGTGTCGCGGAACTCGATCTGTTCAATGGGGCGGTGGAATTCCTCGCAGCGCTCAAGCTGCGTGGGCGTGTGGTGATTGTCTCGGATTCCTTCAGCCCGATGAACCGGCATTTTATCGAGCAGATCGCTGCTGATCAGGTCCTCTGTCACAATTTTCAGACCAATGACGAGGATATCGTCACCGGCTTCGACTTCTGGAATGGGCTGGCTGGAAAACATCTCTGTTTCGACGCCGTCGATACCGAGGGGTGCGCCCATTTTGCAATGGGCGACGCGTTGAACGACATTTCAATGATCCGTGCGGCGACCTATGGCGTGCTGTTTCAGCCCTCGATGGCGACGCTGCTGGCCGCGCCGGATCTGCGGGCGACATCATCCTATAGTGAAGTCCTCGATATCCTCGATGAAGCCATTTATATCAATAGCAGATCGGCCTCAAAGAGGGCCACGACGTTCCTGGGGAGCGCTTTCGGCTGACAGCATATACGGCCACGTATCATGCTAGTGCATCGATCCAAACGGAGGCTTCAGCCGAGTTTGGATCGATGCATAAACAAAAAATGAGTGCACGAAAGCATGAACGAAGTGAATGCGTCAGTGCACTAGAGTTTTCCTTACAGCACCGTGCGTTTTATAAAACGCACGGTGCTGTAACGTTTTAAATCTGCTGCATAATTCCCTAAATCGACTCCGATTTAAGGAATTCTCCAGCAGCGTCAGCGCTCCCGGAAAGCCTTGTTGAAATAACTGGCCAGCGGTTTGGTGAGGTAGGTGAAGGGTGAGCGTTCCGTGGTCTGGATAAAGGTTTCAACCGGCATCCCCGGCAGGACCTGGACATCGCCCAGCCGGGCAATTTCCTGTTCATCGGGCCTGATTTTCGCCTTATAGAAGCTGTTTCCGGTTTTTTCATCGTTGAACACGTCGGCGGAGACCTCAATCACCGTGCCGTGGATATCCGGCGTCTGGCGGCGGTCGAAAGCGGCAAACACCAGATCGGCCTTCTGGCCGACATGCACCTGATCGATTTCATTGGGCGGCAAATTGGTGGTGATCACCAGCCCGACATTCTGCGGGATGATATAGAGGATCGGTTCTGCCGCTTTGACCACGGTGCGCAACGCATGCACGGTCAGGCCGAACACCACGCCGCCGGTTGGCGCGGTCACTTCGGTGCGGCCAAGAGTTTCCAGGGAGGAGACCCGTTTCTGGCGCAATTCAGCAATCTGCGCTTCAGCATTGCGCAGATCGGTGATCGATTGTTCACGCAGTTCGCCACTAACATTCAGAATAGCGATTTCGATCTCGGCGATCTTGGCGCGGCTTTCGGCAATGCTGGCCATGGACGAGGCGATCTCGCCGTCTGCCTCGACCTCGGACCGTTGCAGCGTCATGACCTTGCTGGTCTGGGTCAGGCCGTCGCGCAGCAATTTCTGCTGAACAGCCAGTTCCTCACTAATCAATTGTCTTTGCTGGCGCAGTGCATTGAGCTTGGCGCTCAGGCCCTCGATTTGCTGGGCGGTCTGGTGCTTGCGCTCCTGCAATTGCCCGACCTGTTTGTCACGGTTTTCCTGTCGCGCCTGCAACAGGTTGCGCTGACCCTCGATAATCTCGCGCACATGGCTGTCGGTCTTGGCCCGTTCGACAAGTTCGGGGTCGAAGCTGATCTCGCTCTTGCCATCCTGCTCCGCGGTCAGCCGCCCGGCATTGCCGAGCAGCGAAAACAACTGGTTTTCAATGATCGTCAACTCGGATTGGTCGAGCTTTTCGTCCATCCTCAGCAGAACCTGGCCGGGCTGGACGACATCGCCCTCCTTGACCAGCAAGTCCTGCACGATGCCGCCAGCCTGGTGCTGGACCACCTGACGGTTGGTTTCGACCTCCACCGTGCCGCTGCCGACCACGGCGCCCTGGATGGTGGTCAGTGCGCTCCAGGCACCCAACCCCAGCACCAAGACCGCCAGCGCGCCATAGCCGAGCGCCGTGTGACCGCGGGCCTGCCAGACGTGGCTTTCAGGGGTGGACGAAAACCGGTTTGCCGCAGGGGACGCGGGCATGTCTGCCGGGGAAGCGGAGGCTGACGCCGATGTCTGGGAAAACAGGCTCATCGTCTCTCTCCTATGGCTTGCGCGGGGCGCCGGGTACGAAACCGGTCATGGTGGTTTCCTGTTTGGCATTCCCCCATGACGTATTTGTCTTCGTACCCACCACTTGCTGGGCATTGCGCAAATGGGCACGCAGCACCTCGTCGCGCGGGCCAAAAGCGGTGCGGGCGCCATGGTCCATGATCAGCACCAGATCGCATTCCTCAATCGCCGCCGGGCGATGCGCCATGATCACGGCAGCGCCGCCACTGGCCTTGAGGGCGCGGATGGCCATGTTCAATGCCACGGAGCCTTCCGCATCCAGATTGGAATTCGGCTCGTCCAGAATGAGCAGGACCGGATCGCCGTAGAGCGCGCGGGCAAGGCCGATGCGCTGCTTCTGCCCACCGGAAAGCCGCTGGCCGGTGGCGGGCAGGGGGGTGTCGTAGCCCTGTGGCAGTTTCAGGATCATCTCATGGGCCGCAGCCTTGCGGGCGGCGGCAATCACCTTGTCCGGGTCGGGATCGGCGGTGAGGCGGGCGATGTTTTCGGCAATCGTCCCTTCAAACAGCACGACGTCCTGCGGCAGGTAGCCGACATGGTCAGCCAGGCCATCCGGGCCATATTGGTCCAGAGCGGCGCCGTCCAGCCGGATCTTGCCCGCCATCGGCTGCCAGACACCGGTCAGCAGCCGGGCAAGGGTCGATTTGCCGGAGCCACTGGGGCCGATCACGCCCAGCGCATGGCCAGGGCCAAGCTCGAAACTCATCATCCGCAGCGTCGCCACGCTTTCGCCGGGCGGTACGGCGGTAACCTGCTGAACCTGCAAAATGGCACGGGGCCTCGGCAGGGTGGTGCGGTTGTCTTCCTCGGGAATCTGTTCCAGCAGGGTTGAGAGATTACGCCAGCCTTCCTGCGCCCGCTGCATCAATCCCCATTGGGAAATGGCCGTCTCAATCGGTGCCAGCGCCCGACCGATCAGGATTGATCCGGCAATCATCGCACCAGCCTTGATTTCGCCGCGCAGCACCAGCCAGGCACCCAGCGCCAGAATGGCCGATTGCAGGAAAATCCGGAAGGTTTTGGACACGGCGGTGTAAAAGCCATTGGCATCCGAATAGGCAATGCTGGCGGCGAGCGCCGTGTGGCGCGTCGTCTTCCAGCGCGTTGCCGCACTCTTGCGCATGCCTAAGGCCTTGACCGTTTCGGCGTCACGAGCCAGCGCCATGGTCATCTCGTCGCTGATCCGGCTGGCATCCGCAGCTTTTGCCTGGATGCGCTTGGTCCCGCGCTGGTTCAGCAGCGTCAGCGCGATCAGCACCAGCCCGCCCCCCAGCGCCAGATAGCCCATCCAGGGATGGAAAACGAAGATCACGAACAGGAAAACCGGCGTCCAGGGAATGTCGAAAACCGCAAAAATCGCCGAGGACGCCAGCATTTTTTGCAGCGCGTCCAGATCGCGCATACCGCGTGGACCGGCAACGCCCTTCGATGCCAGTGCGGATCGATCGAGCAGGGCACGAAACACCCTGATGTCGAATTCGCTCTGGAGCCGCGCCCCGATCCGGGCGGCGATGCGTGAACGGACGTGGTCGAGAATGCCCATGATCGCATAGAGCAGAATGACCAGAAGAAACAGGACCAGAAGCGTCGCCTCCGAGCGTGCCGCCAGCACCCGATCATAGACCTGAAGCATGAACAAGGGTCCGGTCAGGACCAGAAGGTTGACGAAGAAACTGAACAGGGCAATGGACAGGAACCCCGCCTTGCTGCGCGCCAGCGCTGCCCGCAACTCCTCGACGCCGCCGCGCGTGGTCTTACTCCGGCTCATGAATAGTTCTTGATCATTGAAAACCCCTGAATCGGACCCCGACAGAACAGCCACCCCTGGCTGAGACCTGTCCGGCCTCTTTACCGACCCCCTTAAATGGGAGTGGTTTTAGAAATAATGCAGAAAAAACAAATTATTATGACGACAGTTGGTAAACCTACCCGAGGTCACGGTCTGCAACTCAGCCTTTTATGTCTTTATGGCAATCTTCTCGTTAAGGTACAATTCCCTCCACCATGCAGGATTTAAAAAATCCTGCATATTATAATTTTTTCGGCCAGTCCCGGATACAGAAACTTCCGACAGTTGACTGCGCAGCTAGTTAAAAAGGGCCGTGAAAGTGCGTCTTATAGCATGGTACCACGAGAAGCATGGGCTTTAAATATTGAGGATTGAACAGCCTTCGGGAAAAGCCTTTGACCTGGTCGGAGTGGAGTGATTCGAACACTCGACCCCCACGTCCCGAACGTGGTGCGCTACCAGACTGCGCTACACTCCGTGACCAGTGGCGCTCGTATAAACCAGGGTTTCACAATAGACAAGCGGGCGGCTCTAAAAAAATCATGGCTTTTCAACAGGGGCGAGAATGCCGCAAGCAGAGGGTGCCGCGTGCCTTGAATGGTTGCAGTAAAGTTGATTTAATGCATTGTATTTAAATAATAATATTATCTTTTGGAAATTTCGGTTCGTGGTGTTTCACTGTTGCTGTTTTGAAACAAGTTGACGTGAGCGAGAAACTTGGTGATTTCCAATTTCAGGTTTTGGGGATAAAGGCGAAAGACAAAGTGGCACAGGGATGGCCGGGGCAGGGCTCTGTCAGGCCGGGCTGCTTGAAGCGGGTTACCAAGGGACAGAATTATGAATTTTCGGATCATGCTGACGGCTGGCCTGGCGCTGGCGCTGGCTGGATGTACCACGACATCGGGTGTCATGCCTGTACAGAAGAAAAACCTTGTAGAAGAGCGCTGGGTTGGCCAGCCGGCGGGCGCCTTCTTTGCCAAGTTCGGACCACCGATCAACGACGAACAGGCTGGCGGTGCCACCGTCTATAGCTGGCGCGGTGGCTTCAGGACCCGCACGGTCGCTCCGACCTATGCACAAACGCCCGATGGCAAGCGCGGCAAGGTCACCAAGGCCGGGCGCACCGAGTATCTGCGTTGCGAAGTGCGCGTCACGGTGTCTCCGGATTATGTCATCCGTGCGATCAAGCCGGTCATCGACAGGCCTGTCGAAAGCGGCAAGACCTGGTGCGAAGAGTTTCTGGGCGGCGCATAATGCTGAGATCCGCGTGATGAGAGGCCGTGCAACCATCATTTGATGGTGCTCGGTTTTCGAAAACGTGTCTTCTAAAGCTCAACGATGAGCCAAGGCGAGGTTGTCAATCGACCTCGCCTTTTTTGTTGGGGGCGTCGTTCAGCGTTTCGTGCTTTCACGCGCAGGTCTGCTGAACGTGGTTTTCTTTTGAAATACGGCCTTGCGCCGGCGGCAAAAATTGCGCCCCGGCTGCCGGTTCTCAATGCGTGTTTGTCGAAGATTTCCGAGATCTGGATGCGGGCGGAGCTTTTCGGTCCCGGTGTGACCTCGAGCCTTTGAATTTACCCAACCTATTTTAGGGAAATATTAAATCTAAATTGTGCTATATAAAACCTATCGTGAAAAGCGCCCATGATGGGTGGCCTGTCGCATTCGTGCTCAATGCATGAGAGCAGCGTCAGGTTTGTGAGAGCTTGTCTCTCCCTCTGTATTATCCCTCCCAAAAGCTTTAAGGCGCGAGGCACAATGTCCTTCATGAACAATGCGAGTATTCGCACGAAAATTTTGTCACTAATCATTCCGGTCTGCGTGATCAGCATTGGTGGTCTGGGCTTGGTCGCCAACAGTTACAAGTCCACGGATACCGAATATTCTGACTTCATCGCTACGGACAGTATTGCAGCAAGCCAGATGTATCGGACGACGACATCTCTGCTGGCGATGGGATATGGCGCCTATCAGCTTATCGCCTATGATGTCGGTTCTCTCGATGTGGCCAACATCAAGGCAGCCTATGCGGATGCAGCTTCGACCGTCTTCAAGCGTCTGGACGCAGCCAAGGCACTAGCGCCTGAACTTGCAGGCGATATCGACCAGTTTGCCAGCCGCGCCCACGACATTCAGGCCCTGACCGACAAGGCGGTTCAATTGGTTACCGATGGGAAGCGTGATGAGGCCAGAGCCCTTCTCGTCAAGGCGGATCCCTTAATTGCCAAATGGCGAGACGATCTTCGCGACTGGAATAACACCAATACGACGACTCTCCTGAAAAAAAGCGATGCACTGACCGACCAGACCAATTCAACCATCTTGACCTCATTGAGCGTTGTTGGCAGCGTCATGCTGATGGCCATCCTTTTGGCGTTGTTCGTCACCTCGCGTGGCATTATCGGCCCGATCGATAAGCTTCGCAGTCGGATGATAGCGCTGGCAAACGGTGAATCGCAGCAGGAGATACCCGGTCTATCGCGCAAGGATGAGGTCGGGCAGATGGCTGTCGCTGTCGGCGTGTTCCGCGACAATGCCATTGAGCGTGTCCGTCTGGAGCAGGAAACCGCAGCCAATCGCAGCCTCTCGGAAAAAGAGCGTCTGGAACGCGAGGAGCAAAAGGCCAGGGAAGCGGCGGATATCCAATTTGCGGTCGATAATCTGGCAAACGGGCTTTCGCATCTGTCGGATGGCGATGTCTCCTATCGTATCGGCCAGCCTTTCGTCGCCCATCTCGATGGCGTGCGCGCCAGCTTCAACAACTCGGCTGAAAAATTGCAGGAAGCGCTGACCCATGTCGCCCAGAATGCCCGGGCAATCGATGCGGGCGCCAATGAAATAAAGGCGGCAGCCGATGATCTGGCCAAGCGCACCGAGCAGCAGGCCGCCTCCGTCGAGGAAACGGCCGCAGCCCTGGAACAGATCACCACCACCGTGAAGGATTCGACCCGTCGTGCCCAGGAAGCGGGAACCCTGGTTTCGCGCACCAAGGCCGGCGCAGAGCAATCCGGTGAAGTGGTGCGCCGCGCCGTGATCGCCATGGAACAGATCGAAAAATCATCGGCTGAGATTTCCAACATCATCAGCGTCATCGATGAAATCGCCTTCCAGACCAATCTTCTGGCGCTGAATGCCGGCGTCGAGGCGGCGCGTGCCGGTGAAGCAGGCAAGGGCTTCGCAGTCGTTGCCCAGGAAGTGCGCGAGCTTGCCCAGCGTTCCGCCAATGCAGCAAAGGACATCAAGGCGCTGATCACCACCTCCAACAGCCAGGTCCAGTCCGGTGTGCAGCTGGTGGGTGAAACTGGTACCGCACTGCAAACCATGGTGGCAGAAGTGCAGGAAATCAACCGGCATGTCAGCGCCATCGTTGAGGCGGCTCATGAACAATCGTCCGGCCTCCAGCAGATCAACACTGCCGTCAACCAGATGGACCAGGATACCCAGAAGAACGCGGCGATGGTGGAGGAATCCACGGCTGCAAGCCACGGCCTGGCAAGAGAAGTCGCCTCGCTGAACCAGTTGCTGTCGCAATTCAAGCTGGCTGGCGGCGGGCAAAGTGGGTTCAATTCTGGATCGGCCTATGCCGCCCCGGTTCGTCCCGCCCCCATTCATCCCGCACAGGCTCCGGTGGCTTCACCCGCCCGTGCGCTTGGCCGCAAGATCGCCGGTGCCTTTTCCGGCAAATCGTCAGCGACGGCTGCTGCTGCTGCCGATCAGTCCTGGGAAGAGTTCTGAGGCTACTGCATAATTCCTGAAATCGGACTCGATTTCAGGAGAAAATTATGCAGCAGATTTAAAGTGTTACAGCGCCGTGCGTTTTATAAAACGCACGGCGCTGTATGGTTTGCCAGACTGATAAGAAATTGAAGGCGCTATACCTGCAACGCTCAAAGGGGAGATCCCTTGTTATCAAGGATATTACGCCGGGAAGCTTTGCTTTCCGGCGTTTTCGTTTGGAATGAACCAGACGGACAACCAAAAAAGGCAAGGGGCAAAGCGTGGCGGGGGATAAGAGCGACAAGGACGAGGCGGCAGGAATTGCGCTATATCTTTGGCTTTGAGTGATATTTGCTCCGCATTGGCGGCAGCATAAAAGGCAATTCCTGTCTTTTGGCGATAAAACCATCGATACTTGGTCAAATGACAGGCTTATGCCGGGCGCAGCCAGGTTATGCCAAGCGCAGCCACTGGGAGTGGGCCTTGGTCGGACATTGAGTAGGCCCGCTAGGAAATTACCCTCTGGGAAATCGCCCTCTAGGAAATAGTAGGAATGACATCGCAATCCAATCCTCAGGCCGTTGCCACCCTGGACGCGGCTCTCGCTGATCTTGATCTCACCGCCCGTCTGCGTCTTGTCCAGGAGCTTGGTGGCCGGTCGGTGTTCACCACGAGCCTCGGTCTTGAGGATCAGGTGATTACGGCGGCAATCGGCCTTGCCGGCCTTTCCATTGAGGTTGCAACCTTGCAGACCGGTCGCCTGTTCAAGGAAACCCTCGATCTGATCGCCGAGACTGAAGAGCGTTTCGGTCTTTCCATCACGCAATATGCGCCCGATCAGGACGATATTGACGCCTATGCGGCAAAATATGGCTTGAACGGCTTTTACGAAAGCGTTGAAGCGCGCCATGCCTGCTGTCATGTGCGCAAGCTTGTTCCTCTGGCGCGGGCGCTGCAAGGCGCTTCTGTCTGGGTGACGGGCTTGCGCCGCAGCCAGTCCGGCAATCGCGCCACCACGCCGTTCGCCGAATATGATGCCGAGCGCAACCTGATCAAGATCAACCCGCTGGCCGATTGGTCGCTGGACGACATCAACGCCTATGTGGAAAGCCAGGCGGTGCCGATCAATCCGCTGCATGCGCGCGGCTATCCCTCGATTGGCTGTGAACCTTGCACCCGCGCCATCAAGCCGGGCGAGCCTGAACGGGCTGGCCGCTGGTGGTGGGAAAATGACGAGAAGCGCGAATGCGGCCTGCATGTGCCGGACGCTGCCATCCCATCGCTGAATTCCAGTTCCCTTTAACAGCCGTTTTCTGGGTTTTTGGCGAGGTTTTTCCTGTTCAAGGCTAGCCAAGACCAGTCATCGGCAACTAGGAATATGTTTTATGTCCGTACAGAGCCTGCCCTCGCAGCCGTCATCGCAGCCCGCATCTGGGCCGCACGCATCTGGAAATCAAGTCATGCATCTGCATCAGTCCGAGTTTGATCCGCATTCCAAGGAGGTCGTGGCGCGTGCGCCACTTGATCCGCATTTGAAGGCGCTGGAAAACGAGGCGATCCATATTTTCCGCGAAGTCGCCGGTGAGTTCGACAATCCGGTGATGCTCTATTCGATCGGCAAGGATTCGTCCGTGCTGCTGCACCTGGCGCGCAAGGCCTTTTATCCGGGCCGGGTGCCGTTTCCGCTGCTGCATATCGATACCGGCTGGAAGTTCAGGGAAATGATCGCCTTCCGCGACGAGATGGCGAAGCGTTACGATCTGGATCTGGTCGTCCATACCAATCCGCGCGGCAAGACTGAAGGTGTCACGCCCTTTTCCCACGGTTCGGCGCTCTATACCGACATCATGAAGACAGAGGCGCTGCGCCAGGCGCTGGACGCTGGCAAATATGACGCTGCCTTCGGTGGTGCGCGCCGTGATGAAGAAGCCTCGCGCGCCAAGGAGCGGATCTATTCCTTCCGTACGCCTGACCATAAATGGGACCCGCGCAACCAGCGCCCGGAACTGTGGAATGTCTATAACGGCATGATCCGCCGGGGTGAAAGCGTGCGGGCCTTCCCGCTGTCCAACTGGACGGAGGTTGATATCTGGCGCTATATTCAGGCGGAAAACATTCCGCTGGTGCCGCTCTATTTCGCCGAAAAGCGACCCTTCATTGAGCGCGATGGCATGATGATCCTGGCCGAAGACGAGCGGCTGGAACTGCTGCCGGGCGAAAAGATCCAGCATGGATCGATCCGCTTCCGCACGCTCGGCTGCTTCCCGCTGACCGGCGCGCTCCGATCCGAGGCCCGGACCTTGGATGACGTGATTGCCGAACTGGAAATCGCCACCGTCTCCGAGCGTCAGGGTCGCGCTATCGACCGTGACCAGTCCGGATCGATGGAAAAGAAGAAACGCGAAGGATATTTCTGAGATGACCGCAAGCGCAACCGCACTCGCCGCCAACCTGGCGTCCACATCGGATTTTTCCTCCAAAGAATCGTCGCAGGGGCTTTCCTTGGCAAATGCTGTTCCTCAGTCCGAAGCGGCCTATACCGGTCGTGATTCCCGGCCCTTGCGCCTGATCACCTGCGGTTCGGTCGATGACGGCAAATCGACGCTGATCGGTCGGTTGCTGTGGGATACCAAGGCGGTCAAGGAAGACCAGGCGGCAACGCTGCGCCGCGATAGCGGCAAGCAGAACGATCTTGGCCTGCCGGATTTCGCATTGCTGCTCGACGGTCTTCAGGCGGAACGCGAACAGGGCATCACCATCGATGTCGCCTATCGTTATTTTGCCACCGACAAGCGCTCCTTCATCGTCGCCGACACGCCCGGCCATGAGCAATATACCCGCAACATGGCAACCGGCGCCTCGACTGCCGATCTCGCCGTGCTGCTGGTCGATGCCCGCGCCGGTATTTTGGAGCAGACCCGTCGCCATGCGACGATTGCATCCTTGATGGGCATCAAGCAATTCGTGCTGGCCGTCAACAAGATCGACCTGACCAATTACGAAAAGGCTGGTTTCGACGCCATCGTCCAGGAATTCAAGGACATCGCCCTGACGCTCGGCGTGCGCCAGACCACCGCCATTCCGATGTCGGCGCTGAAAGGCGAAAACGTCGTCTATTCCGGCCAGGAGCCGATGCCCTGGTATGATGGCCCGACGCTGGTGGAAGCGCTGGAACGCGCCACTTCGCGCTCGGCACAATCGACCGGTTTCCGCCTGCCGGTGCAGCGTGTGTCGCGTCCGGGTGAAAGCTTTCGCGGCTATCAGGGTACGGTGGCCGGTGGCGCGGTCAAGCCGGGCGATAGCGTCGCCATCCTGCCCTCGGGTGCTGTTGCCAATGTCAAGCAGATCGTTACCTTCGATCTGGTGCGCAACGCGGCTGTGGCTGGCGATGCCATTACCCTGGTGCTCGACCGGCAGGTGGATGTGTCGCGCGGTGACATGATCGTCTCGCTCGATGCCGAGCCACAGGTTGGCCTCGCCTTCGATGCGCAGCTCGTGGCTTTGCAGCCGGACGGCATTCTGCCCAACAAGCGCTACTGGCTGAAAAGCGGATCGCGCCGCCAGCGTGTCCAGGTCAAGCCAGTGCAGCAACTGGATCTGAAAAACGGCAAATGGGGTCCGGCGGAAAGCCTTCCCATGAACGCCATCGGCAAGGTGCATCTGGCCTTCGACGAAAAGGCGGTGTTTGACCCTTACGAGCAGAACCGCTCCACCGGTGCCTTCATCCTGATCGACCCCGACACCAACAACACGGTGGCTGGCGGTATGATCACCGCCAAGCGCTCGGATGTCGATGGCCTGAACTCCGGCGAAGCCCGCGTCCTTCTCTCGCTGCCCGCCGACCTCGCCGACCAGCTCATGGCCACCGAACTGCTGGCCGCCCGCCGCGACGAAGTGGAACTGCGCCGCGTGACGACCGCCAAGGCGCGGGACTTGCTGGACGGGATTGAGGGGTAATTTTCATCGGCTGTATTGGCCGGTGAACTGATTTGTGAAAGCTGTCATGCGTTGAAACGCATGACGGCTTTTGTTTTTGTCAATTATGCGGGGTCTTGATTGGAATGAGAGGCTCGGTGAGGGGGATGCTGGCTTTCGGTCCGAGACTTTCATTGATCGTGATGGAAAATCAGGATTTCGCGACATGAACATAGCATCGGGGCCGAAGGTCGGCCCCGATCATTCATTCCCTAAAATAGGTTTCTACTATCACTTCTCGGGTCACCTTCTATGTGAAGAGGTGTGTAAAGGCCGCTGCGAGCCTTTCTTCGCCAGGGTCGTGCAAGACTTTCTGGATTCGTTTTGATGTCCGCGATAGCGATGGCGGGTAATCCGTTTGCAGGGCATTGCACCGCCCACTTACCATCCGGCGCCGCTATACCGGAGGGAACGGCTGTACTGTGAGGCGTAAGAGTAGAATAGCTGACCCAATAAGTATTGCTTGCGGCATTCCCCAAAACCTCAGCGCCAAATGCCGGAGCACCAGATGAGCTGTCTCCTGCTGTCGAGAACAGGACACAATCGACATCGAGCTTCTCTTATTCGATGAATATTTCAGGATAGTGCGCTTCCATGCCGACCGCGCAGCCAAAACGGAGACCATCTACCTCGAAAGTCACGGGGAGCTTTCCCGGAGAATACATAAACGAGATTTTGGTATTCGATAACAGACGCTCATCGTAGCGCGTCACCAGCTCACCGTGATCGGAGACAACATACAGGCTGTTATGTGGCCGGTGCGGTGACGTCAGTTGATGCACGGAACCGAAAACCGTCCAAAGTTTTAGCTGTTTCGCACATCTTTGAATCGCTTCCAGCTCTTGTCGCAAAACGCCCCATTCGAAGCGGGTCCAATCGGAAGGACCGATTTCTTTAGGTCCGATTTCAGACATGATCCGCTTGTTAGGCCAGCAAGTGGCGCCTTCCGGGAAGTGTATCAGGCGAGCACCTGCTTTATGGGCCTCCCCCATGAGGTTGCGTATTTCTACCCCTCTGGCATGAAGGGCCGAAATGTCACGCGGATCGCTGCACAATGATGTTTGCGCTACAGCAAGCCGCACTGACCGGATAATGGATTCGTTCGGTGACTGGCGAAGATGTTGAAGAGCTGCGGTGTAGGATTCGCCGGTTTTGGCTGCGCGAGCACGTACACGGCGTTTAAAATTTCCGTTTTGCGTCATTGGTCAGGCCTTTCACGTCGCGGACGCAGTTCCCCAGCAACCCGCCCGAAACGGATCGGACCAAGACAATGGCCTGAGACAGAAGTCCCTTTGCCTCCGTTCAAGACCGTGCTGGGGAAGGTCTGGGAGGTTAGGCGCAGGCCACGCCAAAACAAGACTGCCGACCATGTGTCGATTCGTCAAGCTGTGGCAAATTTTGCAATTGAAAACCAAAGGAACGGCCACGTAATCTCGTGGCAGCAGCGTGACGTCAATCGGCCGCCCGACCCCGTTCTATAGATAACGGCGGTCGCGTTCGGGGTCTGTCTACAGGTTTTGGGCTGATATTCAAGCCCCGGTTGGCGGCTGGTAAGCCACCGTATGGTTCACTGTTTGGGACGGCGGGTGGAGCCTCGGGCGATCAGTTCGAAACCGAGATCCGTCGTGTGTTTCTGGCGGCTCTTGTCCTGGCTGCGGATGATCATGTCGGTGGCGCGAAAGCCGAGTTGATAGAGCGGGGTGCGCACCGTCGTCAGGCCAGGCACGGTGTGGGCGCAATAATCGAGGTCGGTGAAGCTGCACAGTCCGAGCCGGTCGGGAATACTGATGCCGCGCCGCTGGCATTCGAACAGCAGGCCAAGCGCCAGGTCGTCATGACAACACAGGACAGCATCGACCTCGGGATCGGCGGCAAACAATGTGTCGAGCGTCTTGCCCGCTGATCCGAAGCAATCGTTTGCGTCCACATTGACTTCGAGATCAGGATTGTAAAGCCCTGCTTCCCTCAGCCTGTTGCGATAGCTCTCCAGCCGCATCCGCACTGGAATATCGGTACCGGTCGAGCAAAAGGCGATCCGGCGATAGCCCACATCCAGCAGATGCCGGATGGCGACATCGGCGGCGGCGGCATTGTTGATGCCGATGGCCATATCGACCGGCGGATAGCTGATATCGATAAACTGCACGACAGGGCAGGGCGCATCATGCAGCATTTCCGTCACCCGCGGATCGACCTGCACACCACCAATGATGATGCCTGTCGGCTTCTGCGCGAAAAATTGTCTGAGCTGGTAAAGCTCTTCGTCGGGATCGTAGCGCGTATTGACATATTGGATGCGCAGGCCCGTGCCCCGGGCCCGATCCTCGATACCCTTCATGACCTTGGGGAAAATATTGGTGCCGAGCAGCGAGGACAGGACGCCGATTGTATTGCTGTTTCGGCTGGCCAAGGCCCGCGCGGCGTAGTCGGGCACATAGCCAAGCTCCTCGACGATTTTCAGAATCGTTTCGCGCAGTCCTGGAGAGACTTTTTCCGGCTTGTTCAGCGCCCTTGAAATAGTAATCGGGCTGACGCCGACTTTCTCCGCAACTTCGGTCAATGTCAGGCGATTGCCCGACGTCCTGATTTTTTTCCCCACTCTGCCCCCGGTCATTTGCTTGCGCACTCATTTGCTGGCACTGCGGATATTCACCTTGGATAAACGTTCCGCCTATCGGGATCGGCAAAGATCATGCATGCCGTTATCGCCGATTGTGTCCTCCGCTTTTGATTTCCTGTCGGAAATCATTGAAAACGAGCCATGTTCATTACTTTAAAGATATCTCAAGCCATTGAATCTGATAGAATTTTAAATTTTCTGAAATCTGCCGCATGTCTGGATATCTTTAAGCAAAAGGCTTTTATGTCGGTTCATGTCATGCACCCCTCCCAAGGCTCCCACCCACCGGTTTTTTCCAAGAAATAGACCGGAGTAAATATTGACACATTCTAATAAGCACTTCAGAACAAGACAACCTGAACTTAAGAGTAAAGCAACTAAAAATTGCTGAATTCCTCGTCCTTTACATTAAAGGTGTGGACGCGGCAGTCAGAAAAGATCGGTAAGCTAGCCTGGCCGTACTGTGTTTCCATGACAATGTTGCTCGGTTCCGGTTGGCGCTACGGATGAAATTATGCAACAGAAATAAGCTATTATAGCGAATATTCATACAACATATATGCAGCAAGTCCTCGCAAAGCGCCTTGCGTTTTATCAAGTGCGCGAAGGATGTTTTGCGGCAACTTTCCTGAAATCGATTCCGACCGGAGAATTTATGCGGTATGGGGTGAGAGAGACTACGGTTTCCAGCTGCAAGGCTGTACATGCATTGAAAGCTGACACTGTCCGGTCATCGACCGGGGTTTTTGATGCCTTTGAGATCGTGGAAATTTTGATACCTGCTGCACAATTTCAGAACTCGCCATTGGTTTCAGACATTGTTCAGCAGAAGATCTGGAGACGGCGCATTCCGCATGACCATCCGTTTCATTCGTCCCGTTTCCATTGCCGCCCGCTGGGCCTGGAGGCTGGCGGTTTTGTCCCTGCTGTTTTTGGTGGCGGCCTGGCTTGGGTTCCGTTTCGGCCCGCTGTCCATGCCGAGCTTCGTGCTTGCGGTTCTGCTCTGTGGCGGGTTGGCGGCGCTATCGGTGCCGTTTGCTCTCTGGGGCCTGTGGCGGCTCTGGTCGATCGGCGCCAAGGGCGGCTTGGCTGCTAGCCGGGCGTTGGTCATTGCGGCTCTGCCGCTTTCGGTGCTGGGGCTGGCGGCTGAGCGCTACCAGACCCGACCGATGCTTTATGAAGTGGTCAGCGATACCGCCGATCCGCCCGGCTGGATCGTGTCCCCAGCGTCGAAATCCAGCTGGCTGCCGCGCCCACTGAGCGATGCCGTTGTTCAAGCCCGTCTACAGGCGGAGGCCTATCCAACCCTGACCGTGCGCCGCTATGACGGAGCGTTGGATCGGGTCTATCAGGCGGTGCGCAAAGTGGCTTCCGACCAGCGCTGGAGCGTAACGGCGACGCGCGGGGCAGCTTATGCCCGCCCGGATTTCCAGGCTCCGACGGCGGTCTCCGGGACGCCTGCCGGGCCTGCACCTGTGCCGGTGCCAATCCCGCGACCGCAGCCGCAGGCCCAGGATCTCATTCCCGATAACGAGCCGCCCGGGGTGATTCGCATCCAGGCCAGCACCCGCAATTTCATTCTTGGCTTCCCCTTCGATATTCTCATTCGGCTGCGGGAAGAAGAGGAGACGGTACTCGTCGATATCAGGGTTTCCAGCCGCTACGGTCCCCACGATCTCGGCTTTGCCGCCGCCATCGCCAATGGCTACCTGACCGCGCTGGATGGCGAATTGCTGGGTATCGCCAGCCAGTGATCGCTGATCGGACCGGTGATATCTTCAGCTCATGTGCTGATCAAGCCGGGTGAAACCGGCTGTCGGCCAAGGCTGGCCCTTCGCATTGGACAGCGCCCCTTGCCACCAGATCCTCCAGATGCGCCAGAATAGACAGGACAGCGGGCTTATAGAGATCCGGGCTGATATTGTGGTAAATGGCGGCCAACATCTCGTCTATCGTCCTGTCTCCGGCCTGAATGCGGCCAAGAATGGTCTCTTCGCGGTTCAGTCGATGGCCTTTCAGCCGGGAGACGTGGTCGAGGGGAGACAGAACCGGCCCGCCATGCCCGGGCAAATAGGCAAGGTCGTCGCGCGCCAGCAGAACATCCAGCGAGGCCATGTAATCGCGCATCGATCCGTCGGGTGGCGCAATCACCGTTGACGCCCAGGCCATGACATGATCGCCGGAAAACAGGATGCCGGTTCCAACGAGCGCAAAGGCGGCATGGTTGGCGGCATGGCCGGGGGTCAGCACGGTTTCCAGTGTCCAGCCGTCCCCCTTCAGCCGCTCGGTGTCGCCAAGGGTGAGGTCGGGGGTGAAATCGCGGTCGCCGCTTTCGGTAAAGGCGGCCGCCTCACCGGGGTGCAAGGGGCGCGCCAGCCGGTGCCGGCCCTCGGCCACCAGCTTTGCCCCGGTCAGGTCTTGCAGCCGCAGGGCAAGGCCGGAATGGTCGCGGTGGGTATGGGTGACGATGATATGGCTGACTTCGCGACCGCGCAGCGCCAATTGCAAAGCATGGAAATGCGCAGGGTTATCGGGGCCAGGATCGATCACACAGACGGATTTTTCGCCGACAATATAGGTATTGGTCCCCATATAGGTCATGGCGGAGGGATTATTGGCCGTGACCCGTTCGACGCCGCCAATAATGGGGATGCGGCGTCCATGGTCTGCATGATAATCGGCGCTGATATTCGGTTGGATTGTCATGGTCTATCAGAACTCAAGGGCGAACGATGCCAAGAACAGGACATGGCGGCCTCTCATTTATATTCGATTTCAATAAAGCTCATCGGTAGCGTGCCGCCATTGACGACATTGTGCTCCACGCCCGCCTCGCGCCGGTAAGCCTCGCCAGCCCGGCTGGTGACGCGCCGTTCGCCAGCCGTGTCCTCGATCAGGAATTCGCAATCCGTCATTGGCACCACGACATAGCCAAGTCCATGGACATGATGGCCGGTGGCGGCACCCGGCTCAAAATCCCAGCGCGTCACCCGCACCACGGCATCATCGATCAAAAGCGTGGAAATGGCAGGCGGGCGGGCGGAATATCCGGGCATGTCGAAATCCTTGTCACACAAGCATGTCTCGAAAAAATCCTATGATAAACATGCTGGTTGCGGAGTAAAGCTGTTGACGCACCAAAAGAAAGCACCCCGTTCCAAGGAAAGGGGTGCTCCATTTTTTAAATGGGAAAAAAGATCAGGCGGCGCGCCGCTCATGGCGGCCTTCTTCGACCTCCTCGACGATTTTGGCGACGAACGCATTGAGATCGCCGGGATTTCGCGAGGTGATGATGCCCTGATCGGCAACCACGGTCTGGTCAACCCAGCGAGCACCGGCATTCTTCACATCGGTGCGGATCGAGGCATAGGACGTTGCCTGACGGCCGCGCAACGCATCAGCTTCGACCAGCAGCCAAGGCCCATGGCAGACAGCAGCGACGACCTTGCCGGACGCGACGAAATCGCGCACCAGCTGAACGGCCTTGGCATCGGCCCGCAGGATATCCGGATTGATTTGACCACCGGGAATGACCAGCGCATCGTAATTGCTGGCAGAAGCCTCTTCGACAGTGAGGTCTACATCGACCGTGTCACCCCAGTTCTTGTCATCCCAGCTTTTGATCGGTTCTTTTTTCAACGAGGCGATGGTCACTGACGCGCCCTTGGCCTTCAACTGATCCAGCGGAACCCGCAATTCCGAACGTTCATAGCCATCAGTGGCAAGAATAAGGATCTTTGCTTCATTAATCTTTGTCATCTCTAAGTCCTTTTCTGTTTCGTGGTGGTTCATCATCACAACAGATGGAGCCGGGGATCGTTCCGTAATTTCTTAACCTTTGAGTGATGATGTTCCTCGTCGCTTTCCACGGAAAATATCAAATCAGCGATTGCAGCCCGTGCGCGCTTTTGCTAATGACCGGCATGCCAAACGCGCGGCATCATTGATCCGCGTGCATTGTGATGGGGCGTAGCCAAGCGGTAAGGCAGTGGTTTTTGGTACCGCCATCCCTGGTTCGAATCCAGGCGCCCCAGCCACACTATGTTTTCTAATTGATATCAATAAGTTAATAGTATTGGCAATTCAGAAACCGGAACACTTTTTCGGTTCATGAAGGCGGTCAAACGTTGTCTCTCTGGTTGTGCAATCTACTTTTGTTGGCCGTCGATCGTATCCACCTCCCTGAGAGGCGGGAAATTATGTCGATCTTGCACTGTCCGGTTGAGCTCGTCAGTATAAGAAACTGATTCTCGGACTAGGAGGGGGTGGGAGATTGCCAGAAAAAATACAGTTTCATTTTGAAGGCAGGTTAGCAGATCAGCATACGCTAAATTTCTATGAGGCGGCGCGATTCCAGTATGCTACGGCTAGGCTCGTCGTTAAGCTTGCGCAATTTCGTGATCTTGGTCGCTTTAGTAAGCGGATTCATGCGAGTAGCAATTTTGACGTGCTACTGGAAACGCATAAAGAAGGATCGTTCGACATTACGATCCTTGCTCCATTGGTAATGGCAGGATACGATGCCTTCGTCAGCACAAGTCTTTCCACCCTAATGACTTATGTCTTCGAAAGAATTGTTGGAAAGTCTTCTGACAGTGAAGTGGCCAAGTCTTTGAACAGTGTTCAAAAGATCACGGATACCTTCGGCCAAATCAGTGAGAACAATACTGATCAGATGAAGCAGGTGCTAGAGTTTGTTGATAAAAATCAGGATCATCTCATTGCTATGGCCGACAAAAATGCAGAGCTTTACGAGAGGCTGCTTGCGGAAAGGGAGCGGGTGAATCTGCTGGGAGCCAATAGCTTGGAGCTTCATAAAATTGACCCTGTTCGCGAGCAAAAGCTGATCTCAATGTCCGCGCCGCTTGTCACAGAAATGGCTACTGTGCTGCGAACAAGTGCAGATAGTTTGCAGGTAATAGCTCGAAGCAATACGTCTGGAAAGCCGCGTAATATTTTATATCTAAATAAGAAAATGGCTGAAGAAATTGAAAGCGATGTTGTTGATCAACAAATGACTTCGATACTTGGAAATATTATACAATACAATAAAGAAAGTGGATGGGGTAAAGTTAGGGCAGATTTCCCTAATTCGCCAATGAGTTTCAATATACCTTCGGATGTTAAATCGACGTTGCAAAGTAAAATTCTTGCAGCGATGGGGAGGGAGAAAATTTATATGAGAACCTACGTCGTGAGGAATAAAGCCAAAGAAGCGACAAGACTCGTAGTGGTTGGCCTTATGGACATGCCTGTCGCTTAATCACGGAAGCCGCAGTTGCGTTCCTAGTTTACTTGAGGGTGCCACGACACGTCAACGTTCGACGACTTTTCTAGGTTTTCCTGGTCGAATTCTACAACGAACCTGCTTAGCTAAATAAGAGAGGATGAACAAATGGTTGGGGAAGAAGGCTTCAAGGCTATCGCAGAAGTCGCGAAAACTACCGGCAAGGCAATAGACACCGGAGAAAAGGGAGGTCGTTATTTGGCTGAAACTTTCCGAGAAGCGATTAACGCTTGGGCAGGTGCCGCTGCTGATTCAGCTAAAGGATTTAGAATAAGGAACCGCGCATCTGTAGCTATCAAGACCGAAAAGCACCTTCGAAATTTAGGGCTTGATGAGAGTTTTCTCATATTCGAGGAGCGTGCAGCAATTCCTTTGATAGACGCGCTATCTAATGAGAGCGATGACGGGCTGCAAGATATATGGGCTTCATACATCTCTAACGCCGCCAATCCAAAGAATAATTCCATTGGCATAACTGCTTTGATCACCAATGCAATCAGTAAACTTGAGCCGGAAGATAAGATAGTGTTAGATCGTCTTTTCGAAGTTGATCTAGAAGAAATGCGGCAGGAGCCTGTTAAACTAAAGGCAGAGGACTTTACGGTCTCCTCGGAAGGCCTGAATTTTTCTCTTACAAGGTTTGTCGCATTGGGTCTCTTTTCCTGCGATAATTCGGGAACCGTTGGATTTGCAGCCAGCGAATCTCATCGGATGCCTTGCAACGTTGAGATATACACAGAAATCGGATGGTTTCGGGCGCTCCCTCTTTTGCTGATGTTCAAACAGTCGGTCATGTGATTCTTATTGAATTCCAAAATTTGAACTAGGGTGCACTTACGTGCTATAGCTCAATGATACTCAAGTGAGCGCAGGGATAATTGCTATGACTGTTAAATCGGGAACATATCATCCGGCAGACGCCGGTTGCTATGAGCCGCGTCCGCAGACGACGCCCGTAGACTATGTGGCTCTTGGTCAGTTGGCAATCAAGCGATTCCCGAAGGTGCATGCTGTCCTTGCCAAGTGAACTATCTTCGCTGCTAAAAGAAAGGCCCGCCGAAGCGGGCCTTAGCGTTTAAAGGGTTGCTGCAATCTCGTTTGCTCGTTCGAGACCCTTTTTCCCCGTGATCAAAGCGCCGATATATCCGGCTGCGAAAAGAAAATGATGAGGGTCGTCCGGCATAGCTTGCGTGGCTACCTCTGCGGCCTTGATCAAGACGGCGAGCTGGTGAATGTCGTCTTCTTCTTTGCCTGAAGCGTCATGATGCCGTTTGCGGTTTGCATCAATGATTGCCTGAAGATCTGGCGAGAAATGCGATTTGGGAGCGTTTGCCATTATGCGGCTTCCCCTCTCGTTGCATCTTTATTTGCCCGGCTCTTTTCTCCGAAAGCAGGTTTGAGCGCCGGCGTTGCCGCAGGGCGGTTACTTGTGGTATTTTCGAACGTCATTTGAACTCCTTTGTTTGGTGACACTGAGATAGAGGGACGGCGAAGCTCTGCGACCAAACTTCGCTTTGCCGTTCCCCTTCGGGCTATTCACCCTTCACCTTCCATTGTGGAAGGGTCCACCGGACCTGCTTAGATAACTGGTCGCGATATTTTGTAAGCTTGACGATATCCGCCAAAGCCTGTTTGCGTGCGTCCGGATCGTTGAGGTCAGAGGCCTCTAATTCCGCGATCCTGGCGTTGATTTCTTGTTCCTTGTAGCGGTTGATCCACATTGCAAGCGTGTTCGCAGCGTCCAGGTAATGCCCGACCATGCGTTCTGCCCGGCCAAGCGCACCGCGATAGGGGCCATCTGTCTCTTCCACCCAATCGGGATCGTGATCGCCGTCCGCAGCATAATCAGGCAGAACGTCAACCCCCGACCATTCGAGATATGTAGTCACGTCAGACCAGTGGTCTGCCATGAACTCATGGAAGGGCATCTTGAACGCCTCATCAGCATTGCCGACAGCTTCCTTTTCTCGTTCTTTTAGCCGCTCGCGATATGCGCGCTGATATTCGGCTGCGGTCTTGACCATCGATAACCCCCGTTGTGATGATCTAACATTTAACACGTTATTGTTAAGATGCGAGCGCATATTTGAAGGCCGGTTCCGGTTTGCTGTGTGCCGGCCAAATTCCGGTGACTTCCCCAAGTCGAGCAATGAGTTCATCGCGTCCGCCAAGCAGGGGGATAGCCTCAACGAGGCGGTTCACCACTTCCTCATACAGATCATCCGGCAGGTAAATTTCATTCATTTCAGTCTGCATTTCCCACGTCCTATGATTGAGTTAACGCGAACAAACATCCCAGATCTAACGCAACATGTAAAGTGTTAAAATTAATAAAAACAAATAATATCAGATACTTAGTAAGTAAAAATTGATTTATCGGCGATTTCTCCGTGCGATTTTCTGTCTGGCTAGGCTGGCTTCATACTCATCACGCGCACCGGCGCGTGTTGCGTTGCACTGATAGACGATTTTGTCGGTGCCAAGCGCTTCAGCCGTCTCGTGGAAACTCTTGCGCATGTAAGCGGCCCATCCGGTAGCGCTCCAAAGCCGACGGGTGTCGGTTTCCCGTCCGGTGGCCGGGACTTGCAATTTTCCGCCCGCACACTTCAGGGCTTCCCGGAAAGACTTCCGTTCACCGCGCTCCAGGGTCGCGATACCATGGGCATGAAGTCGCCCGGTTGGGCTGACTTCCAACGCCAGTGAGATCGGCACGGCGTGGCCAAGCAAGGCCTTGCAGCGTCGGTTGATAGCATCGGCAAGCGCTTTAGCCGGACGTTCTTCTTTCTGAAGCTTCGCCTGCTTCTCTGGGGTCAGGTTCAAGGTGAAGGTAACGGACTCACTGCGGAAGGCGTAGTCGCGGACACGGCGTTCCCGATCATCAGCTGGCAGTCGTTTCCAGGCCTTCGATTTCTGGTGAGTGGCGCGGCCTGCCTTGATGGACGTCTTTGCGTGCCGGCCTCTAGGCTTATGTTCTTCCTGATGGGCCTCATACCTTCGAAGCTCAATAGTGACGAGTGTAAGATAGGCAGGCTTAGGGGGGTTTGTATGGTTGTTTGCATATACTAGAGCCTCGTCCCCGTGAGAGGCGGGAACGCCTTGTGCCGTAGGGGTTTCGGCGGGATTTGCGCATGCCGAAAATGTTGCAAAACACTCGTTTTTGCAGATGTCTTTTGTTGAGCCTTCGTCAACAAAAACCACAGGCAATTGTTGACTTTTACCCTGCGTCGGGTAATATAGTTCCATTCATAAAACCTCTAAGGGCTCGGTCTTCCGTCGAAAGCGGACCGGCCCTTTATTTTTTTGCACTGTCTCATTGTAGCAATTTGCAATTATACAATCAAATGTCTAGTTACCTTTGATTTTAGGTCATTAGACAAGAAATTTATACTGAAGGATATTGACGAAAGTTATGCCTTGGTGAGAAAATAGCCGCGATCAAAAGCGGCATTGTGCTGCTAGACAGATCAAAATTGATTGCGAGCGCCGGAAGTCAGGGATGACCTCCGGCGTCTTGCGTTTATCTGCCGCGTCCAGCGCTGAGTAGATTACCCGGTCTCATTTGCTGCTGGAGTTCTGAAACTACGACCGAGCGCATCGTCGCTTCCATTTCGCGCGATACCTGTTTTGCGAGGTCGGCGTTTTGTTCTGGCGTTCCACCGCCTGAAGTGTTCACCGTTACGGGGGTGGAAATGCTGATGTTTTGGACTGATGAGGCATTATTGTAGCTGGGCTTCACGTCCGCAGCGCGCAAAGCAGGGGTATTCCCGACATAGCCCCCTTCATCATATCCGCCACGAAGCGCCCCACGGTGCATCGCCTCAAGATTTCCCAGGCCGATGCGGCGCGTTGCTGCCTTTGACATGACGTATTCGCCCTTATGGACGACGCCAGCCGGTTCATGTTTTCCGCCGTCGCCAGTATAGCCACCGTCCGCGAAGCCAAAGATTGACCCGAGGATACCACTGCCGGTGCCTCCGCCGCCAAACAGGCCGGAAAGCGGTCCTTTGCCGAGTAGCGCCGCCTGAAGGCTGGCATCAACGAGACTGTTTAAGAGGCCTTTCAGCGCCCCCTCAAGGGTCTGTGTGCCGGTGAGGAGGCCTGATAAGCTGCTGGTGAAGCTTTCGGCGAAATAGACCTGCGCATTTTTCAAACCATCCGTGGAAGCCGCGACCTTCTTGTTTTCTCCATCAATCTGTTGTGTCAGGGTGATCTTCTCGCGGAGCTTGGCGATTTCCTCTTCTGACAAGGTAATCCCGGCGCGCTTAGCCTCTTGTTGGGCTTGATAGACCGCAAGCTCAACCTGTTGCTGCGATGCCGACATGCTGGAGATCGACTGTTCGAACCGTGCGAGATCAAGGCCTTCTTGCACCGTCTGATTCAAGCTCTTGCGGGCGGCGTCCTGCTGCTTGATAAGTTCGGTGCGTTGCTTTTCGCCATCGGTCGGGGCGAGGGGCTGGGCTGCGGTCGGCGTGCCGTTATAGGTGCTGCGAATGGTGCCATCATCCACGCGGTTAAGGCCGCTCCACTCCTGCCGAAGCGCTGCCGGATCACTACCACGACGGCGAAGAAGGGCGCGGGCAAGTTCGTCCTGGGTCTTTTCATCATAGAGACGATCACCGGACAGGCCGAGTTCCTTGATAAGGCCCTCTAGGGTCGCGCCCGTGATCTGGTAGCGGCCAAGCGCGGACGAACCTTTGCCGTCGCCGTAGAGGGCGCGGTTCGCCGGGTCAGCGAGCATTTTGCGCTGAAGTTCACGCACCTGATTGAGCGTCATGCCCGTGAGGTTCTGAGCGCCGCCCGTCCACCGGCCATTGTCGAGGGTCGCGTTATAGTCCCCGCCGCTTTCTACGCTGGCGATGAGATCAAGGATATTATCGTGCTTGCCAAACTTGGCGATGCTCTTGGCGCGGTTTGCAAGGTCGGTCGCGTTCATGACCTCGCCCATCGTCCGGGCGCTGTTCACGGCCTTGTTGTAGGCCACGTCGATGCCGTCCGTCGTGGCGAGGGTGTCGAGTTCGGCCTTCAGTTCCGGGACGAGGTTCTTCAGTTCGATGAGCGCGGTCTTGAAGTTCCTCGCTGCGGTCGTGTTCGACATGAAACTGTTGCCGACATTAGTTGTCATACCGGACAGTTCTCGGAGCGCGGCCTTCAATTCGTCGCTGCCGCCTCCCAGAGCGACGATCTGGTCTTCGATGGCAGCGAGAGCCGCGCGAAGCTGGCGAAGTTCGGTCTCCTTCAGGGCGTTGAGCGGATTCGCTTCTGTTTCGGCGATTTGCTTGGCAAGGTCGGCACGTTGAGTCTGAAGGCGCTGAAGCTGTTTATCGGAGCTGTTATAGCTGGCGACGGCAAGATTGCGCGCGCCATTGGACGGGTCATTGATATAGCCGATCACCTTCGATGCGACGTTGACGCTTTCAACGGCGGCCTGCTTGGCGTAAACCATGAAGTTGCGCCACATGGTCGAAAACTCTCTGTCAATCTTCTTCGCGGCTTCAATCTGCTCATCGGTGAAGGTTGCGGCCTCGCTGCGCATCTTCTGGATTTCGGCGACGGACAGGCCTAGCACTTTCGCCATCTGTTCCGCGCCGGTCCCGCCGAATACCTCGTCAAGGATGCGGGTCTGTGCTGCCGCGTCCATCTTCTGAAGCTTGCCGATAATCTCATCAAGGAAGCGGCTGGGGTCTTTCAACTTTTGCGCAACGTCGGTCGCGGTATAGCCGAGACGCTGGAAAGCCTCTTCAGCGCTGCCCTTGCCGGTCTTGGCGAATTCGTCGCCGCGAATATTCAGTTCCTTGAGGGCATCGGTCACGCCGTCGATGCTCATGCCGGTGCCAGTGGCGACATAGGTCCACTGCTGCCATACCTTCGATGAGACACCAGCTTTACGGGCCTCACGGTCTACTTCGGCGACGCTGTTCGCGATTTCCTTCAGCGCAATGGTTGCTCCACCCATGCCGGCAACAAGAGCACCGCCACGCACCAGTGGGGCGAACATCGTTTCGAGCTTGCTACCAATGGACGACGCGGCGTTACCCATCGTCTTTTCCATGCTCTCTGCCGACTGCCGGGCGCGGCCTTCCATCTTTCGGAAGTTGTCGTTTGTGGCTTTGGCCGCCCGGCTCATGTCCTTCTCATACTTGTTAAGCCGGGCCTCCAGGCTCACGACAAGGCGCTGTGTGTCGTCCATTTTGGTAATTCCTATGCTGCTTCTGACCAAAGATGGTCGAGGTCGTTGGGGTCCATGTCGAGGATAGAGCGTCGGATGTCGTTTGCTGCGGCACGAAACACGGCCATCGCTGCGGCGACTGCACCATCAATGCGGTCGGTTTTCTTGCCCTTGTGCATCCGCACGAGGCCGGTGTCGTTACGGCTGGCGACGACGCTATCGAAGTGGTGTCGAAGGACCGGGTTGCCACTATGGCGAATGTTGGAACCGTTCACGACGCGCTCAAGGGTGCCGATGGCCGGTCCCATGGTGAGCGGACCCTGCCGCATCTCGATTGCGGGCAAGCCGTCATTATGAAGGCGCTGCATTGTCATCCGGGCAAGGTGCGGGTCGAAGGCGATTTCCTGCACGTTGTCGTTGTCGGCGCAAATCTCGCGAATGTGCTGTTCCACGGCTTCCGGTTCGATCACCGGGCCATCAATGACGGTAATCTTGCCTTCGTCGCGCCACTGTTCATATGGCACGCCGTCACGCTGCGAACGGCCTTTAAGGTCGTCGCCGGGAACGAAAATCCAAGGATGGACCGAAATCCGGCCATCGTCATGACGCCACGCGCCGACGACTGCGGTTAGGTCGCCGTTCACCGACATATCGACGCCAAGGAAACAGGGAAGCGATGCCAAGTCCGCAAGATCGAAATGCGGATCAAACCCTGCGTCATAGGTCGCCATATCGAATAGCGGATCGCGGGAATGGGCCTGCCAGATATTCAAGTTGAACTGCTGGAACGCAAACCGTTCGGCGGGCCGGTCGGCTGCTTCCTTCGCGGCGGTGCGAAGGGCGTTCAAGTTTGGGAAGCCATGGGCAAGGCCGGGATTAACGCGGTGCCAAACGGCTTCGTCCTGCCAATCGTCGCCGGGTTCTGCTTCGAAGATGATCGGCAGGTATGCCGGGTTGTCGATCTCACCGAGCGCGACCTTGCGGGCATAATCGTATTCGGTGAAGCCGAGATTTTCAGAACCACGGCCGGCCGTCGTGGCGATCACCATGAGCGTGCCGCTGGTCTTCACCATACCAGACTTCAGGGCTTCCCAGAGGTCTCGACCCTTCCAAACGTGAATCTCGTCCACGAGAACGAAAGCAGGCGTTTTGCCGTGCTGGGCAGCGCCGTCACTGGAAATAGCCTGAAGTTCGACACCTTCGGACTTCAGGGCGATCTTCTTGGCACTGTTATGGGCGTCATAGATGCGGGTCGCCGCTACAATCCGCTTGTCCATGCGGACGATGTTCGCCGCTTCCTTGAAGCCAAGGCCGGCTTGCTCACGGTCGGATGCGGCAAAAATCACTTGTCCGGCTGGCACACGTTCCGGGCCGATCGTATGGAGCAAGGCGATCCCTGCCGCGAGACTGGTCTTACGGTTGCCGCGCGGGATCATCCAGAACACGGTTTCGACAATACGCCTGCCGTCCGGGTGCCGGGGTCCATAGATTCGGCGAACAATTCGTTCCTGCCAATCGTGAAGCTGGAAAGCCGAATTTGGCGCGGTGCTGTTCGGATGCTTCAGCAACCGGAGAAACTTCACGGCACGCTCGCCGTAACCGAAGGGGTCGGGAATATTACTGCCGTCGAAGATCCAATCTGGATAGGTGGTCGCCATTAATGCACCGCCAACGGATTATCGCTGTCATCTACATCGGCCGCGGTGCCGACACGGGCGCGCGATACCGGCGAGAGGCCGTATTCGGCGGCAAGCTGTCGTGCCGTCTGCATTGCCCGATTCTGCATTCCAAAAAGAGTCTTATCCAGCCCGGACGAGCGAAAAATCGTTTCGATCTCGCGGACACGGCCCACGGCGACACAGTAATTTTCGACGCCAGTTAGATCGGCTTTTGTGATGATCCGATCTTCGATGAGGCGCGGCATAATTCGTTTCCACTCCGCGCGAGCCTCATCGGTCATCCACTTTGGAGCCGAAGGTGCTTTCGTTAGAGGTGCGCGATCCGGTGTGAGTGCAGGCTTCACGCCGCGAAGATGGGTCATGTCGTGGCGACCGCCCGAAGCTCAAGGCCGCGCCGTCTACCGATTTCGGTGACTTCTTTCAGGTCATAAGTCGCACCGTTATAGCTCACGCGGTCGGCGGTTGTGATGCCGGCGAGATATCGGATACGGAAAATGACGCTGTTGCTCTCTGCTTCACCGAAGCCAGTCAGGAATTCAGACGCCGATTGCTGCACGATCTCCGCACGCACGGTGTCAAAATTCGTCCAGGTGGCGGCCACCGCGCCGGATGGCTTCACAGTTTCAATCTGTCGTTCGATGGTGATAATGCGATCAAGTTTCCCGGCGCGCATTAAATGACCCACCGGATGAGGGCTTCGGCGGATAAGACGCCGTGTCCATAGGCTGGATTTGGATCACGGGGAAACCGTGACGCTGTGACGCGGAAATGATCGCATGCACCGCCTTCAATTTTAAGGGGGTTGTCGAGCGTTGAAATAACCGCGCCTGCGATCTCTTTGGCTGCATCCTGCCCGGCGTCAAGCGTCCAAACATGCAGGTCAAGATAGACCCATGCTGTGCGCTGGCTGCGGTAATCGTGGCCGTGCAACGTGGTGCTGCCATCCGACATAATGATGGCCGGCGTCTTGTCTGGTCGCGAGCCACCGGCGCGAATATGTTCGGAAGGCACAAGAGCCATGATGGCAGGATCGGCGATTAAGCTTTCGCGAATTGCAGTTTGAACGGCAAGCGTGGGTTCGATCATTGCTTATTCCATGCGTCTTTAACGGCCTTCTTCGCGGCACGATTGATACGGTTTTGCAGGCGCTTACGTAGCAGGCGAAGCGCCGGCCAAAAGAATGGCTGGGCGTCCGTGTCGGATGTGCCGTATTCGACAAGGTGCGCATAACGGACATCGGTGTTTCCAGCGGTGACGATCACCTCTGTGTCACCGGCAACACGCGATCCGCCCGGTTGCGAATATGCTGGCGTCGATTGGCCGGGCATAGTCACAGTAATGCTGTCGATCAGTGCGCCGGTATCGCGCGACGTTTCGGCAAGTGCTTTTTGAGCATTGGCAAGCTCTTGGCCGGACTTTAGAAGGGCTGGCATGATGGCTTCGCGCGGTGCGCGCCGGGCGCGATCCATAGCCGCAAGCGTCTTGGCGAGGCCGTTGTCCTTATTATTCGCCATTGCCAAACCAATCTTCACGGTAAGAATTGGCGATATTCGTCACGCCGAGCGGTGCAAACTGCATGGAAATGCCAGCTGCGATAGCCTCGCGTTGCTCATAATAATAGGAAGTCAGCAACAGCACGGCATGCTTCAGGTCTGCCGGGACAGGATCGAAGGTGGCGAGTTGCTTGCCGATGAAGTTGCCGAGCCAAGCGTCTGCGGCTTCGATATAGAAGGAAATCAATTCATCGTCAGTCGTGCCGTCGATGTTCATATGTGATTTCGCGAGCGAAAGCGTGACGCTGCTCATGCGTTTTCGACCTTTCTGGAAAAAATTATATTCGTGCTCTCTTGAGCGGTGCTCCCGGCGCCGGTCCCCGTAAACCCGTGGAAATCAAGAACCACCCCCGGGTGCGTTCTTGTTGTGCTGGTTGAAGAGGAATAGGATTCCGACCTAGGGGTAAGAGAGCGGAGAATTGTGAAATGGATCTTTCCACCTTCAATGAAGCGCTGGGGCTTGCGTCGAGTGCTGTCGGTCTTACCGGCAAGGCGGCTTCGACCATCTCGACGATAAAAGGAATGTTCGAAGGCGGGAAAGCGCCTGACAACAGCAAAGCATCTGAGCTGCTCAATGATCTTGCTGCTGAACTGACTATGGCGAATATGGCTAACGTGCAGCTTAGTCAGGCGCTGAAGACGCTCAGCGCTGAATTGCAAGCGCAACAGGATTTTGACAAAGAGAAAGCACGCTATGGCCTTTTCCAGACCATTGAGGGAGACATGGTTTACAGGCTGAAAGAAGCGATGGCTGACGGGCATCCCACCCATTTCGTCTGTCCGGTCTGTATGAACCGTGACAGGCTTATCAGCTTCATTGTAGGCGAGAGTGATTTCAAGGTTTGCCAAACAAACAGAGATCACACCTTCAGATTTAAGAAGACGGATTGGCAGAGTGGGCGAGTTAGAACAAACTTCAATCCGCACGACTTTTGATCGCTTCATAACGCTCTTTCCTGCCGTTGCTTGATGGAGTTGTGGCAGGGTGCGCAAAGGGGTTGCCAGTTGGTGCGGCTCCAAAACAGGTTCTTGTCACCACGATGTGGGATAATGTGATCCACGACAGAAGCTGGTTTGCCACAACCGGACATGGCGCAATAAGGATGCGAGGCGAGGTATTCGATCCGGGCCTTGCGCCATTGATGGTCGTAGCCGCGTTCGCGGGCTGAAGCACGCCGGGCATCATGGCGCTGGTTACGTTCGCGGGTTTGGGCGCGCTGGCATTCGCAGAGGACGCCATGGGCCACGACACGGCCACAAGAACAGATGCGGGGCGGCTTGCTCATCGACCGTGCCTCTGGATGTTGCTGCGCAAGGCCTCGAGGCCGTTGCGGTCGAAGCTGGCATCAGGCTCAGGCGTTGCTGCTTGCTTCTCGTCCTCTTCGCTGCTGCCATGAACGGCCTTCAACTTGGAGATATGGCCGGCATAAGCGCGGTCGATCTCGGTCGGCGTGCTGTTCCAAGCAGTTTCTGGCGACCAATTGAGCCAGCCGGTCGCGTGTTCGAAAAGGGCGGCGTAGTATTCCGCCCATGGCAAAGGCTTGCCGGTGTTGGTAACGGGCTTCGCGTTCGGTGCCGGTGCCGGCGTCAACATGCTGACTAACTGATAGAGAGGCGCTTGAACGCTGCGGAAGAAGGGTGAAAGTGGCCTTCCGCTTCCCGCCCCAAGGAAGGCCACTGCATCCTGTCGCGAGGTGGAACACGTCAGGATGATATCAGAAACAATTGTGAAGTCGCATTCGTCCAGCGCACGGAAGAGTGCCGGAAAACTATAGCGGGCCTCAAGAGTGGCAGCGGCCCGCAGGGTCGGGCGAAGCGTCAAGGTGCTGCCACCGTGCGCAATCGCCACTTCCTCATATGCGGGCCGCTGGTATGTCATGGTTTAGGCCGTTGCCATCTTCAGCTTGCGGAAGACGTCGGCGCGGACCACGCCAGCGCCGACGCGACGGCGAGCATGGAATCGGATCAGGCCTTCGGTCGCCAGAAGATAAGGGTTCGGGCGAACCTGAAGCTCGATGCGGTCATAGATGCGATAACCGGCCTTAAAGTCGCCGAAGATGATCGGGAAGGCGTTCGCGGCAACATCGGGCATATCGAGAAGTTCGACCACCGGACGGCCAAGGATGGTTTCGGGCTGGCCTGCCTGATAGGACGGTTGCCACAGATAATTGCCGTTGCCGTCCTTCAGAGTGCGGATGACGGCGAGCGTGGTGCCGTTCATGGCCCACGTTCCGCGATTGCGGTAAATGCCCGGCAGCAAATACATGAGCTTGATGAGCGCGTCGGCGTTCAGATTGGTGGCATGGCCGTTAAGGTTGCTGGTGATGCCTGCTTCGGCCATGAAGCCCTTCGGCTCAAGGGCTGCGCTGCCGTTGACGAATGCGAGGCCTTCCTTCGCGCCAAAGTCTTCGGCCAAAGCGAGACGGATTTCCTGTTCGACGTCATGGCTGGCATCTTCAATGAGCCAATTGCCAACATCGACGTGCGTGGTCATTTCCTTGACGGAAAATTCCATCTGGTCGAACGTCGGTTCGGATGCCTCAGACGCAACTGCTTCGCCCTTCCACTTTGCGTTCGTGACCGTCAAGCGCTTTGGTAGAATGACGGTGTGCGAACCGGTCGAACGAACATCAGCGATGCCGCGCACCGGTGAGAACTCGACGAGGTTGCGAATGAATTCGCTGCTGGTTTCTTCCGGGGCCAGAATGTAGCCGGGCGCATCGCTCGACACGGTGAGCGCCTTCTTCACCATGTCCGGTGCGTCTTGGTAGCCGGTGCGGAGGAAATCGCCAAACACCTTGCGCGCGTTGTCGTTTTCGCCGTTGGGCTGGTTATTATTTGAAGCAAGCGGGCGGTTTGCCTTTGCCTCTAGTTTGTCCATTCGGGCCTTGATGGCCTTCAGTTCCTGCGGGGTGACAACCGGGTCGGTGTTTGTCTCCGAGGCATTCTCGATTTCGCTTTCCATATTTTCCTCGATCTGGGATTTGATAACGGTGATGCGGGCGCCCGGATGAATCGGGCGACGGCAAAGGCTGATTTCATTGATGGTGATGGACTTGAAGACGCGGCCACCGACGCCATGCGGTTCAAAGCCGGTGTGACGGAAGCCAATGGATAAGCCGCCGATCTTCCCGGCCTTCAGTTGCCGGTGGGCATCACGGGCAGGTTCGATGCCTTCCACAAACAAATGGCCCTTCACCTCCAGGCCATTGTCGGTTTCGGCGTAGGTTTCCCAAACGCCGACAACTTTCTTCTGGTCGTGTTCCATGACCATTGGCACTGAATTGGCGAAGGAGATGGTGCCTTTCTCGATAACGTCACCGACGCTATCCGGCGATCCGAAAGGCCATGCGATGCCGGTAACGGTGCCGGTGTCGTCAATCGAGACATCAGCCTTGATTTCGAGGCTCTTAGGTTCAATCATTTGCTAGCCTCTTCCGGCTTGCCGCTCCATCGAGCATCCAGAATGTCAAAGGCAAGAGGCAGCACCTCCATAATAGGGCGTGGCTTTGCGTAAGTATCGACAAGGGCCTGCGCTTCCGCTGGCGACGACCCGCCACCGACTAGGCCGGTGCGGATGATTTCAACGATGTCGGCAAAATGGAAATCTTGCCGCATGAAGCGGGCATAGAGCGCGCCGACGCCAACGCCGGTCTTGCGTTGCAATTCATCGATCATGGGAGATGTGAGGGTGAAGGTCTTCTCTCCGTCCCCAAAATAGGCGGTATGAGAAATCATGCGGCTGTGATTTTCTGCCATAGCCGGAACGTCCAGCCGCTGCCGATATAAATGCCGGCTCCGGCCTGCTCGACAACGCGGGCTGCTGCTGCACGAGAAGTGTCATCGAAGGCCGGGTTGTCTTTGATCGTGCGGGCGAGAATCATCACGTCGCAAATTGCTTGTCTGAGTTCGATCTTCATGCTGCTTCCTTCGGTGGTTCACGATTAGCCGGATCGGTCGTGGTTGCGGTCGTGTAGGGATTTGCAAGTTCATTACCGCCCGGTAGCGCCGGCAGGTTCATCGCGGCGCGGACTTCATTCGGCGTCATTGCGCGCATAGCGACGAGCTTGCCGAAGATTTCGGCGCGACCTGCCGCATCAGCACGCTGAAGATCATCAATGACGAACTCGAAATAATGATCGTCGTGCTCTACATCGGCGAGAAGCACGGTCGCATAGGCGTCCTGCCACTTATCCAGCCAAGGCCGGAGGCAGAGCTGAAGAAAGCTTGCTGCCATCTGCTCCGCGTTACTCCAGGTCGCTCTTTCCAATTGGTAGAGCATGGAGGGTGGAACGCCGAAGATGCGAGCGATGTCGTTGATCTGTTCAAGACGGTTTTCGATGAACTGTGCATCAGTGCTGGTCAAAGCAATCTGTTGGTATTTCCAACCACTGTCCAGAATGAGCGGCGAGGATTGTTTTCCGCCGCTAAAGGCTGTGCGCCACGATCTGAAGATGTTGCTGATGGTCTTTGCGCCATTGTCTTCGCCGACAAGCGCCTTGCCCTCATTGAAGATCATCGCAGCCGGGCGTGCGCCGCTCCCAAACAACTGCGCGGCATGTTTTTCAAGAAGAGAGGATATACCGATGGCCTCGCGGCCAAATTTGACCGGTGAGACGTCGCCGAAAGCAGGGATATAAAGAACGTCACGATAGGAAAGCCGCCGCTGTCCGCGATCTGTCGAAACCATATAGAAGGGCTCACCATCGTCTTCGCAACTGCGCTGCACCTTGGAAGGGTCCAGTCGGTGCAGCTCTAAGGGGCGGTCGTCGGACGCGCGGACTACCTGCGCATAGCCAGCACCATGAAGCAGGGCGTCAATCGTGAGGTCGATACGAAGCTGTCCTGCGCTGGTCCAGTCGTTCGCACGGCTATGGGTGATCTTATGGGCGGGATGATTCTTGGCCGGTTCTTTGCTATCCTCGACTTCGCGGTAGAGCTTGCAAGGCACTGAACCGACGTTTTCAGAGATTAAGCGGACGGCTTGAAGAACTGCCGGGACTTGCATCGCCGAATATCCAGTAACGGACACGCCGGATGCGGTCGGAATGACGCCGAAAATGTCGTTGATAACAGGATCGGAAAGCGAAAATGCCTTATGCTCCGGCGGAAGGCCGATAGCAGTCTTAACGGCAGTGAACGCCGAGGCAAATTTCATCTTTAGCTCCAGAATTTATATCTGGAACTATTGTCTCATGGCCGGAATCCGCTGTGAATCCCTTTTTTGAAAATAATCCTAAATATGAAAATAATCCCTCAATTAAAGGCGTTTCTATTTGAGTATAGACTAAATTTTTATACCCTTGGGGCTTGTTTCTGACCGCGTTTCCAGATGATTTAGAGTCATCGCAGCGCTCTGCTGCGGAACCGAGCTAACCTGCCGCCTTAGATAAGAGTGGAAGGGCCTGGCTACTCTGTAGTTCCTACATCGGAGAATCGAATGGCATACTATTGCATATCGTTTCGCATCGCTGATCAGACTGCGGTGGGTAGATCTTATGATCAACGGCGCAAGGGTCTGATGGAAGCCGCGCATGCTCAGAAAAAGGGATTGTGGGACAGCACGACGTCTTTCATTCTAGCCGAGTCGACGTTTGACACCGTCAACTTTGCGAAGTCAGTTTGCGCCGACCTAAGTCCCCAACACGACATGGCAGTAGTCTTCGATCCGTCGGACATGTCCATGTGCTACTTTGGCCAAGTGAACGAAGCCGATATCTTAAAATCGTTCTTTAGGGTTTCTCAGAAGATCTAATGAGGCTTTTCCATATAACGGAGGGTCTAGGTAATTGCTTTACAGCTCGCTAAATGCTGCAAGCATAAACCGGGATAAGAGATGGCATTCACCAGCTCGACGCGCTTTTCGAGAACGCCCTCGGGAAGCACTCCGTAACCGCGTGTTACCTTATTTCCATTCACATGGCCGAAAATGAAGTTGAATTGCTCATCCAAAAAGCCCGCCCGGCGCATTGCGTCAAAAGCGCCATGACGGAAGGAATATAACGAAATACCACGCCCCTTTTTCAATCCGATACGGGTAAGGTAGCGACCGAATTCCCGACTAAAGTCAGCAATCATTTGTCCGCGAGAATTGCGTTCGGCAAGAGGAAAAAGGCGGATATGTCCAGCTTGCTTGATAGAGGTATAGTAGTCGAGGAAGCCAAGTTTGATGAGCTTTTTGTGAACTGGAACCACACGGCGCGACCCTGCCGTTTTTAGGCTTTTAAAAGCTTCGATATCCTCGGGGCCGCCCTCGGTTTCGGTGATGTCCATCACCCAATGTCCATGATCTTTCCGAACGTCGGAAAGAAGAAGCTGTGCAATCTCTGCCGGTCGCGCACCAGAATAGAGCATGACAAGCGGCACCCAAAATCGATGATCACGAATTTGGATATTGCCTGCTTTACTCCAGAAGCGCGGGGCATCCGCGCTCTGGCATCCCGTAAAAAGTGGCGAGTGAAACAGTAGGTCCATTTGTTCTGACGAGAAAGGGAATACCTTTTTCCTCTTATCTTTTGGTAAGGACATGCCTTCGATAGGATTGCCATCAATGTAGCCATGCGAGGCAAGCCAGTGGCAAAAAGCTGCAAGGCTTGAGAGATAACGGTTGACGGTGCGCGAGGTTAAAGCAGGCTTGCCGACCGTTTCGTTGTGCTTGACGATCTGCATGATAGACATTCCCGCGAATACCTTCGTTTCAGTCGCCTTAACGGGATATCGGATTAGCAGATCTTTCCATTCGCGAGCTGCTTTCTTATTGATACAATGCGCCGGAAAATTATTCCCAACATATTGAATGAAGGTGCCGACGTCCCGGCGAGCTTGATTAAGTGTATCAGCAGTGACGCCGTTTGGGTTTTCACGTGCATATTTTTCGAAAAGCTCCGAAATGGTTTCACCCGGGGCCGCTACCTCTTTAACTGCATGGCGTGCGGGCTTCACAATTGAATCGGTAGAGATGCCAGAATAATTGCCTGCATCACGCTCAATGGTCCGTTCAAGAGCCTGTATCTCGCTGCGCATCATTAGACCACACAGGTCGCTGTATTCATCGGACGGCTTGTCAACGATAAGGCGATGTTTTGCAATGAATGCATCTGTGTCCGTCATAATGAGCCGGAAATCGCGAGTGACAATTTCCCGCTTGAGCGCGGCGAGACGACGAGTGCGATAATTGGCGTCATCGGTTCGAGCACGAAGCATAATCTCAAGGTCAGCATGTGCATTTATCATACCGATGAAATCATCTGAGCTAATGATGTTGCGTTCGATCTTACGCCAAACCTTTTCCTCTTCAGCCGCGATATCAGCGGGGGAGGGCATGGCTTTCCGCTTCTCGTCGTCGCGCTGAAGGGTGCTTTCGTAGTGCTCCCAAACTGCAACGGCCTTGTCTTCGCTTGTCAGATTACGGCGGCTGCGGAGGTCATAGAAAATCTCATCCCACTTCACCCTCTCGCGATTGTAGGCGATCTTTGCCTTCGCCTCATCGGTCGTGCGAAGCGAAATCTTCTTATCCTCGACACCGTAATGGGGCTGCAAATCTACAGGTATGAATATACGGATATACCAGACACCGCTCGTCGCTCTGCGTTTCATTGCTGCCTGTCGTGCCACGCCACCGCCCCATCATTCCGGAACACTAAACCGGAACATTTATAGCGAGGAAAGTCATTTAAACGCAATAGGTTGAAGGAAACCAAGGTGCTAGGAAATACTGGATTTTGTTCCAGGCGCCCCAGCCACTCTTCCGATGCCACATCTTTGAGATCGACGTCAGAAGACTGATGGTCGAAAAAAGTGGATTGTCTTCAAAAACAGGTGAGACTTTTGCTGGACGAACGCCTGAAACAAGCTTTTGAAAGCCCGTCCTTTCAAAATATGAGCTTGAGCAGCAAGACGACGACGATCAGGCCGATCAGGAAAATGGCCCCGATCGTGCCACCAATGAATTTCAGCATTTTTCTACTCCTTCGATTGTCAGCAGCCGATAGAAGATGCGATCCGCGACTGCCTGCTTCAGATCTTTCAACGATCTAGGCTGACTTGAGTTCCAATCCCGACCAGGCGATGACGTTCCTGGACCATTATCACTGCCGGGTAAATTCAATGAGAGATCGCTGTTTCATGGTTTGCCAATGCACACCAGATCGATTACCTATGCCGCCGAAAAGCATGCTTTGAAGGTTGTGGGCCGTGAATGTAGATTTTCAGGATAGTGTCGGGCATGGCATATCCTTCAAATATTCCCCGACATCGTTATCTGCCCTGACGCTGGATGAGCTGCGGCATCTCATTTCCGAACTCAATATGTTTTCCGAACAGTTGGGCTGCGTGATCTTCGAGGGAGACGGATCGAGCAAGACCGATCTGGTGATCTTCGGCGGAAATCTTGAGCGGTTTTCGATGCTGTCGGTGGCCCGTAGTCTGGGGTCGAGGGTTTTTTATTTCCAAGATACGGTCAGCTGGTGGTATGGCGGGTCGAACTTGCTGCCGGATATCGACGGCATTGCGTCCTTTTTACGTCGCTATATCGGGCGCCAATTTATCGGGAGCCGGCCCTGTCTGGTGTTTGGCCAGTCTTCCGGCGGCTATGCGGCGCTTGCGCTTGGTGCCATGTGCCCCCATTACGACGTGCTTGCCTGTTCACCGCAAACCTTTGCCGATGGGGAGTTGAAGCGCCGTTTGCAAATATCACCCTCGCTGGCGGTGCAGCATACGCCAGATTACCTGCTCGATATCGAGGATTTGTATAGGGCTTCCACCCGGACGGGCATGGCCGCAGCAATTTTTTCAGCCTCGGAATTTACCAATCCGTATTATAATCATTTCTGGATGGACCATTTGCATATGGCTAAGATCGCGAATGTGGCATCGATTGACGTATTTCTGGCTGCCTCGTCCAACCACTCGATTGTCTTTCAAAGAGCGCGGCTGTTTTCGGAGTTCCTGAAAGAGCTTCTGGAAGCGGGAGGCAAGAAGGCCCGCGTCAAGCAAGAGATCGTTCAAAGACTGGTCCATGCCATCCAGCCCTCGGATGCGCCGGACGAGTAGGCTATCGGTCGTCGAAAGTGGCAGACCGTACGCATCCTGCGCGCAGGATAGAGGTCTGCATGTAAAGTCGCACTGGTCTCTCTAGGGCATGATAGCAGTTTCAACCATCGTTACGGCTTTGGGTCTTGTTCTCCCTGGCTTGGCGCTGATTTCTGCATCCGCAGATGGCGCACCGCGATACCGGCGGGGATGTGACCGGCGGCATGCTTTGGCACGCCGATGCGCTGCGAAAGATAGATGCTGGAATGGCCGCTGGTGAGATAGGCGGTGAAACAGGCGACAGCGAGATAGACGGCATGGGTGGCGCCGAACAGCTCCAGGCCCATGATCATGCAGGCAAGCGGCGTATTGGTGGCCCCGGCAAACACGGCGACGAAGCCGAGGCCAGCAAACAGGTCGGTCGGCGCGCCGGTCAGGCCGGCCAGCGCATTGCCGAGGCCAGCTCCGATGAAGAACAGCGGCGTGACTTCACCGCCCTTAAAACCGGCGCTGAGGGTGACGATGGTAAACAGCGCCTTCCAGGCCCAGCTCGCGTAATCCACGTGATCCGGTTTGAAGAAGCTGAGAATGGTGACATCGCCCGGATGGGGTGACCAGACGCCCAGCCCCAGATAATCGCGGGTGCCGAGCAGCCAGACCAAGGCAAGCAGAATGGCGCTGGCCAGCACCGGACGCAGGGGTGCAGAGGGAAGCAAGGCTTTGTAAGCAGCACCTGCCAGATGCGAAATCTCGGCAAAACCATGCGCCGCCAGTCCAAATACGGCTCCGGCAAACACCACCTTGAGCATGATCAGTGCATCCAGGTGAAACCCGCCGCTATCCGGCATGGTCTTGAGATAGGCGATGACGTAATGGGTATGGCTCGCCCCCCAGGCCTGGCAGGTCCAGTCGGCCACCACGGCAGCCAGTAGAGCCGGGAGCAGGGCCTCATATTGCATCCGGCCAATGGTCAGCACTTCAAGGGCAAACACCGCGCCAGCAATTGGCGTGCCGAAGACGGCGCCGAAGCCCGCGGCAATCCCGGCCATCAGCAGGATGCGGACATCGCCTTGTGCCAGCCGAAAGAGCTTTGCAAAGGCGCTGGCAAGGCTGCCGCCGAGCTGCACCGCCGTGCCTTCCCGCCCAGCAGAGCCGCCCACCAGATGGGTCAAGACCGTGCTCACCAGAATGAACGGCGCCATGCGCAACGGCACGCCGCCGCCCGGCTCGTGGATCTGCTCGACGATCAGGTTGTTACCGCCCTCAGCCGCTTTGCCAAAGCGCTGATAGGCCCAGACCATGGCAAACCCGGCAATTGGCATGGCATAGATCAGATCGGGATAGGCAAACCGCAGCCGCGTTGCCTCATCCAGGCTCCACAGAAACAGGGCGACGAGCGAGCCAACCATGACGGCCATCGGCACCGTGACGGCGATCCATTTTGTCAGGCTGCGGATCTGGTGCAAACGAAGACCAATAAATAAACGAAGGTCAGGAAATGCTGGGATCGTCCTCATTTTGACGCTCCCGAAACGGTAAATTCAATTGGAAAAAACAGCCTGGAAATTCTGGACATGACTCTACTCCTTCGCCTTGGCGTGTTGAGCAGGAGTCATCGGCTTCATCAAGGAAGCGGTTCGGCGTCGTGCCCGGCAGAATCCATTGCCGTTACAGTCGAATATCGATTGACACCCATGAAAGTCAATGGGGGCAGGACGGAGGGCGCGGTTTTTCATCGTTGATAGCATCGTTTTGTTTCGGTTTTGCCGCACGATGCTCTGGTCGCAGCGGTGTCTGCAACGAAGGGCAAAATCCAGAAAGTTAATCGCAAAAGCGCGTTCTTTATCCTCCGTTCACCATCTTCCTTGGGCAGGACTTAACCTTAACGGCCCTATAAATCATCCATCCGCTTTTACGAAATTCGGTCTTTTGGGAACGTCTGGCGGGGGCGTCTGTTTGGGGAAATTTTGACTTTGGAGCCGTTGAACGTGGTTGCCTGCGCATCCACGAACCGTTTCCTGTTGTCGTCGGGTGACTGGATGTTTGCAGGCCTCGCGACAGCGAGGTGACATGCTGTCCAGTATTGCGGACGGCTTGTGTTTCGCCTGTTTTGTATTGAGCCTGTTTTGTATTGAGCCTGTTTTGTACTGAGCCCGTTTTGTACTGAGTATGTGAGTGAGCGTATGACGAGTAAAAACACCAATGTTGCGGCGTATACCGCGCTTCAAAGCCTGCGCCACACAGTGTCCAGCCGCGATGATAGTCAGGCGCGGGTCACGACCGGTTACCGGGTCGCCACCGCGGCTGATGATGCCGCCTATTGGTCGATTGCCACGACGATGCGGTCCGACAATCGCTCCTTGTCTGCGGTGCAGGATGCCTTGTCTATGGCCGCAGGCGTGCTGGATACGGCTCAAAGTGGCATGAGTACATCGACCGATCTGATGATGGATGTGAAGGCGCGTCTGGTGCTGGCGCGTGAAGGCGGCACCTCACGCGACAAGATCAATACCGAACTGGACGAGATCCGCGATCAGTTTCGCTCCATCGCCGAATCCTCCTCCTTTTCCAAGGAAAACTGGCTGTTGCGCTCCTCCACGAGCGACAAGGACAATCGCAATCTGGTCGGCTCCTTCGTGCGTGATGGCGAAGGTCGGATCAGCATCAACACGATCGATTACAATGTCGGCGGCGATCCGGGCACGTCCGAGGTCAATTACCTGATCGACGATCTGGATGGGGAAGGGGGTATTCTCACCGGGTCCGGCTTTGCGACGGAGCTTGGTACGGCCAAGACCTGGGTGATGTTCAATGGCTCCAAGGCCTCTACGACCCATGACGAGATCAGGCTGGAAGACAGCACCACGAATGCCGATATCGATGACATGATCAAGGTGGTCGATGCCATGGCCGAACGGATGAATGGTGTGGCGAGTACGCTGGGTGCGATGAGCAACCGGGTGGAGATGCAGTATGAATTTTCCAAGGACCTGCAAGGCTCGATTGGCAAGGGTGTCGGCAACATGGTTGATACCGACATGAACCTGGAATCGAGCCGCCTGAAAGCCCTCCAGGCCAAGGAGCAACTCGGCATCAAATCCCTGTCTATCGTCAATACGAGCGTCCAATCCCTCTCGCAGTTGTTGTAACTGTCAGCTTTGGCTGCGCTCTGCCGCCCGGCTGGCGCGGATCGCTTCGGCGAGGAATGGGCGCGACAGGCCGTGATAGAGCGGTTCGCGTGACAGAAGCCGCGACGTCGCATAGCCCAGCATGGCTGCGGTCATGATGGCGATGGCGCTATCATGGCTGGCGGTCATTTCCATGATGATCACGAAAGCGGTCATTGGCGCCTGCACGACACCGGCGAAATAGCCGGCCATGCCGAGAATGGCGCCAAGCGCAATGCTGGAGCCAGTCAGGCTGGCGGCGGTGCTGCCGAGCCCCGCCCCAACCGATAGGGAGGGTGCGAAAATCCCGCCCGGAATGCCGGAAATCATCGTCAGGAACGAGGCCGCTAGCTTTTGCACGAAAAACAGCAGCGGCAGGGCTTGGCCCTCCACCGCGCCGCGCGCCTGTTCATAGCCGGTGCCGTAGGTGGCGCCTCCAGTCAGGATGCCGATCAGCGCCACGCCCAGTCCGCAAATGGCGGCGAGCAGCACGGCGCGCCGCAATGGCATGGCCGACAACTGGGTCCAGCGGCGTATCCGGCGCATAAAGGTCAGCGCCCCCGCGCTGAACAGCGCGCCGAAAGCGCCGCCGCCAATGCCGCACAGGCCGACCAGCATCCAATCGCGCAAGCCGGAGACGGTGGGATTGGCAGTGCCGAAATAGGTATAGCTGCCAACTAGACCAAGGGCTGCAAGGCCTGAAACGATCACCGCAATCAGAACCAGGCTATTGACGCGGGAGTGATAGGTTTTGCTCATTTCCTCGATTGCAAAGACGATCCCGGCCAGGGGCGTGTTGAAGGCGGCGGCAATGCCTGCTGCCGATCCGGCCAGGATCAGCCCATCTGCCCGCGCCATCCCGCCAATGCGGGCGCAAAACAGCATGATCGAGGCGCCAACCTGCACAGTCGGCCCCTCACGCCCGATCGATCCGCCGCAGAGCAGACCGATTGCGGTCAAAAGCACCTTGCCGATAGCAATCCGCATTGACAGCAACCGGCTGCGCCCAGCTGGATCATCGATATGACGGGCGGCAATCGCCTGGGGAATGCCGGAGCCTTGTGATGCGGGAAAAACCTTGGCCGCCAGCAGCGCACAGAGCGCAAAACCGGCAGGTGTCAGCAGAAGCGGAAGGAGAAAGGTCCATTGCGTGGCGTGGGTGATCGTGTGAAACAGCGCTTGGGCGCGGTCTGCCAGCCAGGCAAAGCCGACGCTAACGACGCCGATAGCAGCGGCACCGGCCCAGAAGACCAGCCGCATTTTCCACATCCGCCAGGAACCGCTGAGCGCGCGTGAGCGCCGCAGCATTTTCGAGGGCGTGGAACGCGGCATGAGGTAACTCCCAGATAGATACTGCATCATTCCTTAAATCGAAATCGATGAAATCCCAAGAGATTTAGAGAGTTGGGGATTTACCGATTTGGGACAAACATTGGCGACGGGTTTTCAAAACTCGTCACTTGACCATAAGGGCGGCAATGGCCGTTGCGCCTGCACGGGTCTGGTATTTTACCGATTGTTCATGTATCCGCTTCACGACATGTTTACCGGGCGCTGCCATAAGCATGGCGGAGTGAATAATCCCTAATATTTCTCGGGCGAAGGACGTCGGAGCTAATGGTGAATGCATTGGAAACCGACGTTTCAATCAAGCCCGGACGATTTTTCCTGGTTGCCGGGATAGGTCTTGGCTGGCATGCGGCCAGCAAGCTCTTGCGCTTTGTGTTGGCGCTTGGCCTTGCGGCTTTGTCGCTGCTGTCGATTGAATTCCTGCTGGAGCCCCTGGCGGAGCTTGGCCTCGTTTACAAACTGCATCAGGATATTGGCGGCGCCAGCTTAGCGACGCTGTCATTGCTGGGTGCCATCGCGGCTGGCCGTGTTGTTCAGCAGCAGATCAGGCCGGTCCGGTCGGGCGCATCGCCTGCTCATACACAATTGGCTGGGCGCATCGTGCGGGAAAATTCCCGGGCGGCGGCAGGCCTGGTGGCGCTCGGCGATAAGCAGGTGCTGTTTTCTGACGCGGGCGATGCGTTTATAATGTATGCGCGCCGCGGTCGCCGGTTCGTTGTGCTGTTTGACCCGGTCGGACCACGGGCCGCCTGGCCGCAACTGGTGACGAAATTGCTGAAAGAGGCAAAGGCTTGCGGTTGCCGCGTTGCCTTCTACCAGGTCTCCCCGGACTTTCTGCCTGTTGCGGCGGATGCGGGCCTGCGGCTGTTCAAGCTGGGTGATCAGGCTATTGTCGATCTGCATCGTTTCGACCTGAAGGGCGGCGACTGGCTGAAACTGCGCCGCTCGATCAACCGCGCCGAGCGCGACGGACTGGAATTTTCCATCGTGCCGCCAGCTGAAGTAGCGGGATTGCTGGATGAACTGGCTTACGTTTCGGATGTCTGGCTGGCCCATCACAAGGCCGGAGAAAAGGGCTTTTCGCTCGGCACGTTCCAGCGCTGTTATCTCTGCGCCCATCCGGTTGCCATCATTCGCCTTGAAGGCCGGATTGTCGCCTTTGCCAATATTCTGACCACCGAGACAAAACAGGACGCCTTCATCGACCTGATGCGGCATCTGCCCGGCACGCATCGTGGTATGATGGACCTGCTGTTCGTCAAGATCATGCTGCATCTGAAAGCGGAAGGCTATCGCCAGCTCGACATGGGCATGGCGCCGCTGTCCGGCCTGTCCGACCGCGCTTCCGCCCCGCTTTGGCACCGCCTTGGCCGTCTGGTTTATGAGAATGGCGAACGGCTCTATAATTTCAAGGGCGTCCACGCCTTCAAGGCCAAGTTCGACCCCGATTGGCAACCCCGCTATCTCGCCGTCAGCGACCGGCGTCAGGCATTGCCCGCCGTGGTCGATACCGCGCTGCTGATCAGCGGCGGGATCAAAAAACTTGTGCGGCGATAGCGGTGACGCGCGCCTGCTTGATCATAACCATGGGGCGATGTATATCATATAGCGATATATGATAGGTGCGCTATGAGAACATTGATCGACCTTGATGACGATGCCGTTGTGGAACTGGATCGGATTGCCCGCCAGGAAAAAATTTCCCGTGCAGCGCTGATCCGCCAAGCCGTGGCATCTTTGCTTGAAGAACGGCAGAAGCCTGATTTGGATCACGGCTTTGGTCTCTGGAAAAACCAGCCGGATGGCCTTGCCTATCAGCAGGCCCTGCGCGACGAATGGTAAAAGCGCTGTTCGATACCAATATCCTGATCGATTTTCTGAACGGCAAGGAACCAGCCAGGCAGGAGCTTTCGCTTTACGAGGAAAAGGCGATCAGCATGGTGACCTGGATGGAGGTCATGGTTGGCGCATCCGATGAGAACGGGCAAGCGACCGCGGCCTTTCTGCGCAGTTTTCGCTGCATTGCCATCGATCAGACCGTGGCCGAGCGTGCCGTTGCTTTGAGGCGTGGGCATCGGCTGAAACTGCCTGACGCGATTGTCTGGGCAAGTGCTCTGGCCCATGACATGGTTCTGGTAACCCGCGATACCAAGGATTTGCCGGGCAACCATCCCGGCATCCGCATTCCCTATCGGCTGTGACGTCTTACCGATCACTCACCAACCAATTCGGATTAATCCATGGTTCCTGGTTGCTACGGGGTAATGGATCACGACCAAGAATATGATCGGACGCTTTTTCGCCGGTCATGATCGAGGGGCCGTTGAGATTGCCATAGGTGACATGCGGGAAAATCGATGAATCCGCCACCCGCAGGCCTTCGACGCCAATCACCTTGCAAGTGGGATCAACCACGGCCATTGGATCATCTTTACTGCCCATTTTGGCTGTGCCGCAGGGGTGATAGGCGCCTTCCAGATGTTCGCGCAGGAAGGCGTCGATCTCGTCATTGGTTTGGACTTTCGATCCCGGCGCGATTTCGGATTCCCGATAGGGATCAAAGGCTTTTTGCGCAAAAATCTCGCGGGTGATCCGCACGGCGTGGCGGAATTTGATCCAGTCTTCCGGATCACTCATATAGTTGAAACGCAATACGGGAGCGTCTTTGACATCCGGTGAACGCAAGGTAACAGAGCCACGCGATTTCGACATGTTATAGCCGACATGGGCCTGAAAGCCATGGCCCTCCACTGACGATTTGCCATCATACGACACGGCAATCGGCAGGAAGTGGTATTGCAGGTCGGGCCATTTTACGCCCGCGCTTGAGCGGATAAAGGCGGCGGCCTCGAACTGGTTGGAGGTGCCAAGGCCTTTCTTGAAAAACAGCCATTGCGCGCCGACCACGCCTTTCCAGAACCAGTTGTTTTTGGAATGCAGGGTGATGGGCAGTTTTGATTTGAACTGGTGGTAATATTCCAGATGATCTTGCAGGTTCTGGCCAACACCGGGCCGATCCGCCACCACATCAATGCCCATCTCGCGCAAATGTGCCGCCGGGCCAATGCCAGACAGCAGCAGCAGTTTGGGCGAGTTAAAGGCGGAGGCGGCAACAATCACCTCGCGGTTGGCACTGATCACCTCAATCTTGCCGCCGATTTCGACCTCCACACCCACGGCGCGGCGGCCTTCCAGCACGATCTTGCGGGCAAAACAGCGGATCATCAGGCAATTGTCGCGCTTCAGCGCCGGCTTCAGATAGGCATTGGCGGTGGACCAGCGACGGCCTTGCCAACTGGTTTGCTCCATCAGGCCAAAGCCTTCCTGTTGGCGGCCATTGTAATCTTCAGTGACGGGAAAGCCTGCCTGCTGACCTGCATCAATAAAAGCCTGATACAGCGGGTTTTTCACCTCGCCCCGGCGTACATGCAGGGGACCATCGGTGCCGCGCCAGCCGTGTTCTCCGCCATGAGAATGTTCCATGCGCTTAAAATAGGGCAGCACATCGGCATAGGACCAACCAGTCGCTCCGAGCTCGTCCCAGCGGTTAAAATCCTCCGCATGGCCGCGCACATAGACCATGCCATTGATGGAGGACGACCCGCCCACCACCTTGCCACGCGGCGCAATCATGCGGCGATTGTTGAGGTGTGGTTCCGGCTCGGTGACATAGCCCCAATTGTAGCGGTCCATATTCATCGGAAAGGCGAGGGCGGCTGGCATTTGTACAAAGGGGCCGATGTCTGATCCGCCAAATTCCAGCACGATCACCGTATGCTTGCCATCCTCCGACAGGCGGTAAGCCATGGCCGCGCCTGCCGAGCCGGAACCGATGATGATGAAATCTGCCTGGTTTTCCATTTTTAATCCTGCAAAAGACCGGAGTGCCGGTTATTGAAGCCTTGGCTGAATGACGCTATAAAATCTGTCTAAAAGGGTGTGGTGATGGGCGATCAGCAAACACGGGAGACCCGGTCTCCACCGGATGACAAAAAGCATTCGCTTGAGCGCGATTGCCGTGATTGCTACGGCGAAAACAACAAGTCCAAGCGCAAAGCCATTCCTCTTTTCAAAGCTCGCTCCAATCGACGTGGCCGTCACGCTGCCAAGGTTGCCATCGTTTCTCTCCTTGATGATGACTCCGTCGATGAAATGAACAAACTTGCGATCGCTGAGCATTTTGCATTGCATCCTCAGAAAAGGAAAAGTTCGGACAGGCCCTTGTTAGAGTTCTTTAATCATCAGCGCGTACGGCAGTCATGGCGATCGACGCGGAACAAAGACTAAATTCAGTTCAATACGGCGCTTCACACTTGCCCATGCCGACATAAACCGTCTTCACCTCCGAATAATGCTCCAGCGCCGCCAGCGAGTTTTCGCGGCCAAAGCCTGACTGTTTGGAGCCACCAAACGGCATTTCCACCGGGCAGAGGTTATAGGTGTTGATCCACAAGGTTCCGGCCTCCAACTGATCCACCACGCGGTGGGCGCGGGTGATGTCTGCGGTGAACACGCCGCCTGCGAGGCCAAATTCCGAGGCATTGGCGCGAGCAATCACGTCAGCCTCGTCGTCAAAATCCAGCACGCACATCACGGGACCAAAAATCTCTTCGCGGGCGATGGTCATGCTATCAGTCACATCGGCAAACACCGTGGGCTGAATAAACGCACCAGTGCCAGATGCACTGTTGGGAATGCCCCCACCGGTGATCAGCGTCGCGCCCTCGGCCTTGCCTTTGTCGATATAGGACAGCACCTTTTCCCGCTGCGCCATCGACACCAAAGGCCCCATCTGGGTGGCCTCGTCTTGCGGATCGCCAATCACAATGGCTTCCGTGCGGGCTTTCAAACGCTCAAGGAAGACCTGCTTGATGGCTGTGTGAACAAACACCCGCGTGCCGTTGGAGCAAACCTGTCCGGTGGAGTAAAAATTCGCCAGCATTGCCCCTGAAATGGCGCTGTCCACATCAGCATCATCAAACACGATCAAAGGCGATTTGCCGCCCAGTTCCATGGTGACATGCTTCAAATGGCCAGCCGCAGCTGCCGCAACTTTCCGCCCCGTTGGCACCGATCCTGTCAAAGACACCTTGGCCACATCAGGATGATTGACCAGTAATGGCCCTGTCTCCCGATCGCCCTGAATGACGTTGAACACGCCCTTGGGCGCACCCGCCTGCATCAAAATCTCGGCAATCTTCAACGCCCCCAACGGCGTCATTTCTGATGGCTTAAACACCATGGCATTGCCAGCCGCTAAGGCCGGGGCCGATTTCCAACAGGCGATCTGCTGCGGATAGTTCCACGCGCCAATGCCCACACAGACGCCAAGGGGAACCCGTTTGGTATAGGCAAAATCATTGCCCAGCGGAATATGGCTGCCGTTGAGTCCAGCAGCCGCGATACCCCCAAAAAACTCAAAACTATCCGCGCCTGATGTCGGGTCTGCCACGATGGTTTCTTGAATCGGCTTGCCGGTGTCCAGCGTTTCCAGCTCCGACAGTTCGCGGTTGCGCTCGCGCATAATCTCGGCGGCCTTTTTCAACACGCGGCCACGGGCAGTAGGGCTGAGAGCAGCCCACTCCTTCTGCGCCCGCTTGGCAGACGCAATGGCCCGCTCCACAATCGCAGGCGTGGCCGCATGGAGGCGCGCAATTACCTCACCCGTGGCGGGGTAGATGCTGTCAATCACGGTGCCGCTTGCGTCTTCAACGTATTCGCCATCAATGAAGTGAGAGGCTTTGGGTTGGGCTTTCATCATAAAACTCGCAATTCTTCGTAAGACACCATCACATGCTCGCGAAATGCGGGGCGCGTGGTCAGGTTTTGATAATAGCGGTGAAGGGCGGGGCGCTCTGGGCGCGTGATGTCGATATCGAAATAGCGAAACAGCACATGGCCGAATTGAATATCGGCCAAGGTCAGCGCATCACCCACCAGATAGGCGTGCTTTGCCAGTCGTTGTTCGGCAATATCCAGCTTTGCGCCCAGCACACCCATGGCTTTTGCAATGGCGGCGGGATCGCGATCTTTTGGCGCGGTGCGCACCACGCGCCAGAATATGGGAGAGGTAAACTCTTGCGCAATATTCACTTTGGACCATTCAGCCCACATATCCACACGGGTGCGACCCGCCAGATCATCTGGCCAGAACGGAGACGATGCATAACGGCTGGCGAGGTAGCGAAGGATAGCCGCTGTCTCAAACAGAGGCTCACTATCGCCATCTTGCAGAACTGGCACGGTGCCATTCGGGTTCATGGCCAGAAATTCCGGCGTGTCATTGCCGCCATAGCGATGGCCAACATCATGGCGCACATAATCGAGACCAAGCTCACCAACGCACCACATCAGCGCCTGCACATTCGAGGAGGATTTTCGACCCCAGATCGTCAGCATTGTCACTCTCCCCTCGGATAGCGTTTGCTTTCTTCCAGCACGTTCAAATCCATATGGTTGCGCATGTAACGCTCCGATGCCTTTTGCAGCGGCTGGTGATCCCATGGGTAATAGGAGCCGTTGCGAAGCGCCTCATAGACCACCCATCGGCGGGCTTGGCTTTCGCGCACCGCCGCATCAAAGCGGGTCATGTCCCAGCGGGCCTCGCGCTTGGCGGTGAAATCGGCCAGAACATCGGCATAAGCCGGATCATCCGCCAGATTGGTTAGCTCTTGCGGATCGCTCACAAGGTCAAACAATTGGTCGGGATCGAGCGCACAATGCACATATTTCCATTGGCCTTCACGGATGCAGACCATGGGCGCATAGGAGCCTTCGGCGGCATATTCCATCAGCACGGGTGCTGCGCGTGCCTCGCCACTGATCATGCCCTTGAGGCTCATGCCATCGGTCCAAGGCATGATCTCATCCATCGAAATTCCGGCCAGATCACACAGCGTCGGCGTCACATCCAGATTGGACGTTGGAGCCTGATGCAGGCCGGGGGCAATGCCGGGACCCGCCACCATCAAAGGCACACGGGCCGAACCTTCAAAGAAATTCATCTTGAACCACAGGCCCCGCTCGCCCAGCATATCGCCGTGGTCGGAGCAGAACAGGATATTGGTATTGTCCAGCATCCTTGTGCGGGTCAGCGTGTCGATCAACTCGCCCACCTTGTCATCAATATAGGAAATATTGGCAAAATAGGCGCGGCGCGAGCGGCGGATGTCTTCCTCGGTCACGTTGAAATTGTCATAATCGCAGGCATGGATCAGCCGCTTGGAATGCGGGTCCTGATCATCAAGCGCACCGACGTCTGGCAGAAGATGGGCGCAATCCTCATAAAGATCCCAGTATTGTTTGCGGGCGACGTAAGGGTCATGCGGGTGGGTGAAGGAGACGGTGAGGCACCACGGGCGGCGATCTGCATCATCATTCTCACGGCTCAGATGATAGAGTTTCTGATTGGCCAGAAATGCCACTTCATCATCATATTCCATCTGGTTGGTAATTTCGGCCACGCCAGCGCCGGTCACTGAGCCGAGGTTGTGATACCACCAGTCAATCCGCTCTCCGGGTTTGCGATAATCGGGCGTCCAGCCGAAATCGGCGGGGTAAATGTCGGTGGTCAGCCGCTCTTCAAAGCCGTGCAATTGGTCCGGCCCGACAAAATGCATCTTGCCCGAAAGCGCTGTGTAATAGCCGGCGCGGCGCAGATGATGGGCGTAAGTGGGAATGGACGATACATATTCCGCCGCATTGTCATAAACCTGCGTGCGGCTGGGCAATTGTCCGGCCATGAAGGAGGCGCGGGCCGGGGCGCAGAGCGGCGAGGAGGTGTAATTGTTTTGAAACCGGACAGAGCGGGCCGCCAGCGCTTTCAAATGCGGTGCATGCAGCCAATCGGCCGGGCCATCGGGAAACAGCGTGCCGTTGAGCTGATCAACCATGATGATGAGAATGTTGGGCTTGCTCATAGGCGGCGGGTCCCCCGGTCAATGGCTTGCAATTGGCTGCTCACATAATCCTCTACCAGCGTGACAGAGGCATCAATGGACAGCGGCGCTGCCCGCAGGCTTTGGCGAATGTAAAGCCCGTCAATCATCGCCGCTGTGCCTTCGGCAATACGCTCGGCGTCAGACCGGCTGGCCAGAGGCAACAGGGCATCGACCAGATTGGAGCGCAGCCGCCGGGCGTAGATCACCAGCAGGTGGCGGGTCGCTTCCGAGCGTTGCGCTTCGGAGTAGAAGGCAAGCCAGGCCGCCACGGTATCGGGTGTAAACTGGTCGGCCTGGAAGCTGATACGGATCACGGCGGAAATCCGCTGACGCGGGGTGGTTGCCGCGGTCAGCGCGCTGGCGGCATCGGCCTGCAATTGTCTCAACAGCGAGCGGATCGTTTCGATCAGCAATTGCTGCTTGGAGCCGAAATAGTGATGGGCCAAAGCGGGAGAAACCCCGGCAGTGCGGGCAATTTCAGACATGGTGACGGTTAGCGAACCATGCGTGCCGATGGCTTTCAAGGCAGCATCGACAAGGGCTTTTCGTCTGACCGGCTCCATTCCCAATTTTGGCATGGCCTATCCTTTCTGATGATCATCAATCTATTCTTGATTGACTGATCAATCAATAAAAATCAGCCAGCGGGATGCAAGTCATCGCCCGTGATGGGCCAGCTGGAGGTCTGTCACAAAACTTTCATCCCCGGTAAAGATTTCCTTCAGGCTTTGCCGTCACCGTGCCGTAAACTTAAGCAATTTGGGCGCAGGGATATTTCAATGGTGGCGATTGCGACGGAACGCGGAGTATTACGCCGCTATGCCAGCGATCAATTGCTGACGCTGGCCAAGGTCGTAATGGAAAATGCCATGCAGCCGATTGTCGAGGTTCAGACCGGGGCGGTCTTCGGCTATGAAACGCTGATGCGCGGTCAGGAACGGATCGGTTTCGAGACCCCGCTGGATATTCTCGATCAGGCCCATGAGACGGGGCAATTGCTGGCGCTGGAGCAGATGGTGGCAAGCAGGGCGCTGGCCAAATTTGCCAGCCTGCCCGATCATGCCGCCTATACGCTGTTTCTCAATCTCGATGTGCGGCTGATTGCCCAAGGCGAGACGATCATCGACGGGCTTTTGGCGCATCTGCGCGCCGCCGGGATTGCGCCGTCGTCGGTGTGTTTTGAACTATCGGAGCGGTTCAATAATACCGAAGTGCCGGAATTTGCCGGTCTGATGGTGCGACTGCGCAGCGCCGGCTTCAAGATTGCCATTGACGATTTCGGCGTCGGCCATGCCGAGATGAAGCTGCTCTGCGATTTCCCGATCGACTATCTGAAGATTGACCGTCATTTCATCTCCGGCCTGGACGGTCATTCACGCAAACGCCATCTGGTGAAGAATATTGTCCAGACCGCCCATGTGCTTGGTGTGCGGGTCATTGCCGAGGGGATCGAGACGGAAGGCGAATTCATCGCCTGTCGCGAGCTTGGGGTGGATCTCGTCCAGGGCTGGTATATTGCCAGGCCCACCACCCATCTGGCCGAGCTGAAATCCCACTATCGGCATCTGAAGGATATCGGTCAGTCACGGCGCTCCAGCCAGTCGCTGGATGAAATCCTGATCCGCAAGCAGATCGAGCGCCTGCCCACGGTCTATGAAAACGACAGTGTCGATAGCGTGTTCGACCTGTTTCGCCGCAATCCGCGCCAGTCGTTCTTTCCGGTTCTGAATGCGAATGGCGAGCCGCGCGGCATCATCCACGAAGTGCATTTGAAGGAATATATCTATCAGCCCTTCGGGCGCGATCTTCTCAAGAACAAGGTTTATGAGCGGACGATCTCGCAATTCGTTGATCACGCTCCGGTCGTCGGGCTCGATGCCGATGCCGACCGGCTGATGGCGATCTTCTCCAATACCGAGGGCAGCGATTGTGTGCTCTTGACCGAAAATCTACGCTATGCGGGCGTGATTTCGGCGGCCTCGCTGGTGCGCATCATCAATGAAAAGCAGTTGAAGACCGCTCAGGAACAGAACCCGTTGACCGGCCTGCCGGGCAATCGCGCCATTCGCGATTTCATGCAGGACAGCGGTCGCGACAGCGATGACCTTCGCCATTTCTGCTACTGTGATTTCGACAGTTTCAAACCTTTCAACGATCACTACGGCTTTCATCTGGGCGATCACGCCATTTCGCTGTTTGCCGCACTGATGCGCCGTTATTTCTTCGCCGATGGCGTGTTTCTCGGCCATGTCGGCGGCGACGATTTCTTCATTGGCCTGATCGGCTGGACCGGCGAGGAAGTCGTTGAGATCCTCGACCGGTTGCTCTCGGATTTCCACGGCGATGTCGCCGCTCTCTATTCACCGGAAGACCGGGCGCAAGGCCGTATTCGTGGTACCGACCGCCACGGTATCGACCGCGATTTTCCGCTGATGCGCTGCTCCATCGGCGTTCTGGAATTGCCGCAGGGGCTGGTTGTCGATGATGTCAGCCGCCTGTCGTCGGAAATCGCCAGTGTCAAGAAAAGCGCCAAGGACAGCGAAGCCGGCCTGCATGTGGGTGAGCTTCGCCCGGCGGTCTGAGCCTTTCCTGTGATGAGCACCGCGTCAATGGGCCTCCTTTTCAAACGCTGGATGGAAGCCTATCTCCGTTATCAACGAAGATAACGCGGAGATCCGGTCTTATGACGCTTCCCACTCACATGCGCTATGTCAATGTCGCATCCCCCGGCGGACCTGACGTGATGAGCATCGCAACCGGTCCGCTGCCAGCCCCGAAATCGGGCGAAATCCTTGTCAAGGTCGAAGCGGCAGGCGTCAATCGGCCGGATGTGGCCCAACGCCAGGGCACTTATCCGCCGCCGAAGGATGCAAGCCCTGTTCTCGGCCTGGAAGTGGCTGGCACCGTGGTGGCGGTGGGCGAAGGGGTGAGCGACTTTGCCATTGGCGACAAGGTCTGCGGATTGGCCAATGGCGGCGGTTATGCCGAGTTCTGCATCCTGCCGGAAGGCCAGAGCCTGCCCTGGCCTAGAGGATTCGATGCGGTGAAAGCGGCGGCGGTGCCGGAAACTTTCTTCACCGTCTGGGCCAACCTGTTCCAGATGGCGGGATTGACCGAGGGCGAAACCGTGCTGATCCACGGTGGTTCATCAGGTATCGGTACCACGGCCATCCAGCTTGCCCGCGCTTTCGGTGCCGATGTGCTGACCACGGTGGGCTCGGCTGAAAAGGCCGAGGCCTGCCTGAAGCTCGGCGCCCGCCGGGCCATCAATTATCGGAGTGAGGATTTCGCCGAGGTGGTGAAGGCCGAGACGGATGGTAAGGGTGTCGATATCATCCTCGACATGATCGGCGCGTCCTATTTTGAAAAGAATATTGCATCACTGGCCAAGGACGGCTGCCTGTCGATCATTGCTTTTCTGGGCGGTGCCGTGGCCGAAAAGGTCAATCTCGGCCCGATCATGGTCAAGCGCCTGACGGTGACAGGATCAACGATGCGCCCGCGCACCGCGGAAGAAAAACGCGCCATCCGCGACGACCTTTTGGCGAGCGCCTGGCCGCTTCTGGAACAAGGCACCGTCGCACCGGTCATTCATACGGTTCTGCCGTTCGACAAGGTGGCGGATGCGCACCGGCTGATGGAAGACAGCACGCATATCGGCAAGATTGTGCTGACGCTTTGAAAGATGTTTCCGCTCGCGTCCGAGCAGGTGGTTAAAATTGCCTCTTTAGATTGTGATTTGGGAACGAGTCATTCTGATGAGGCTGTCACAAAAAATTCGCAATAGCGCCGCATATGATTGTTTTTTAAGTGCTTATTAAAAGTATCAATGCATAATAATCTCGACTTGCTTTCGCGGTTTTCTATTTCAGCAAATGATTTGCCCAGTCCGCCTTGAAGAAAGCATGACAACTCTTTTATTTGTCAGGGTGAATCTTCATGGCGTTTGGAATTACACGTATAGGAAGCAAACTCTCGGTCATGTCGGGTGCAGGCATTGTCCTTGTCCTCATCATCTCGGTCGCCGGATGGCTTTTGTCGCAAGCGGTCGACAGGGCTGTCACCCAGGGCCAGGTCCAGTCCGGGATCGCCCGCAATATTATCGATATGAAAGCGTCTTTGCGCGGCATGGATATCGGCGTAGGCGAACTGCGCCTGGCAACGTCCCAGCAGCAACAACAAGCCGCAGTCGAGTATTTCCAGCAACGGCGCAGTTCCGCCGAGAAATATCTAAACATCGCCAGGGCCGACATGCAATTGCCTGCCAATCAGGAGCGTGCACGCCGCATTGGCGAACTGCTGACCAATTACAGCGCGGCCATCACCCAATTGGCAACTGTCATTGGTCGTTCTTCGGCAGATGTCTCCGCCAGCCTGCCGCCTCTGAAAAAAATGAACGACGAACTGGCCGCCCTTGTTGATGAGACGGTGATTGCTGTCAAGCAGAAGGTCGAGGAGACCAACGAAGAGCGCCTTCATCTGCAAAATACCGCCTCGGCGATCACCCTTTGTCTCTCGGTTTTGCTGGTGATGCTGATGATCGGCTCGGCGCTCTTCGGACGCCGGGCGATTGCGACGCCCATCCAGCGGATCACCGATTGCATGGCAGACCTGGCCAAGGGCGATTTGTCCAAAACCATTCCCTACGCAAGTAACAAGGATGAAATCGGCGACATGGCCCGCGCCGTGCTGGTTTTCAAGCAGAATGCGGAAAAGGTTCGTGATCTCAATGCGCAGGAAGTCGCGCTTCAGGCTCAGAATGCGGATTTGCAGAGCAATATTTCCCACGTCGTGTCATCGGCGGTTGCGGGCGATTTTTCCGCTCGCATTCAAAAGCGCTATGACAACGAAGACCTGAATCGCTTTGCTGCCAGCGTCAACCAGTTGGTGACCTCTGTCGATCTGGGTGTAGCTGAAACCAATCGCGTGGTCGCGGCTCTGGCCGAAGGCGATCTGACCGAAGCCATGCGCGGCGAGTTCAAGGGCGTGTTCCTCAATTTGCAGACAAACATGAACGCGACCATGGAGAGCTTGCGGGTGGTGATGACGGAAGTCCGCTCCGCTATCGACATGATCAAGAGCGGCGCGGGCGAACTGCGCCATGCCTCCTCCGATCTGTCCAAGCGTTCGGAGCAGCAGGCGGCCTCTTTGGAGGAAACCGCAGCAGCACTCGAGGAGATAACGTCCGCTGTCAAGAGTTCCACCGATCGTTCAAGTGAGGCCGCCGACATGGTTGCCCAGGCGCGTCAAAGCACCGAACAGTCCCGCGACGTGGTCAGAAATACGGTTGCCGCCATGGAGCGCATCGAGCAGGCCTCCAACGAGATCGGCAACATCATCAATGTCATCGACGAAATCGCTTTCCAGACCAATCTTCTGGCGCTGAATGCCGGCGTGGAAGCGGCTCGTGCGGGCGAGGCTGGCAAGGGCTTTGCTGTCGTTGCCCAGGAAGTGCGCGAACTGGCACAACGCTCGGCGGGCGCCGCCAAGGACATCAAGACCCTCATCACCCGCTCTCGCAACGAGGTGGCCGGCGGCGTGGCCCTGGTGACGGAGACGGGCGACGTGCTGGGTACCATCGGTAGCCATGTCGTGAAGATCAATGAACATGTCCATTCCATCGCACAGGCCGCCAGGGAGCAATCGACCGGTCTGAGCGAGATCAATACTGCCATCAACCAGATGGACCAGACGACACAGCAGAATGCGGCCATGGTCGAGGAATCGACCGCCGCCACCAATAAACTGGCCGACGAGGCGAGTAATCTCTCCACGCTGGTGGCGCGTTTCAAGGTACACACCGGTACGCAGGCGTCGGCCCCATCCCGCCCAGTCTCGTCCCACTCGGCACCCTTCCATTCCGCAATGGCCTCTGCCCCTGCGGGGCGGCGACCCGTGTCCTCCAGCCGCGGCAATACCGCCCTGGCGGTCGAAAAGGATTGGGAAGAGTTCTGAGGCGCGCATGATGGTTGCTCAGACTATCGGACCATTTGTTGCTTTTTGACCTTTTGGACGGTTGTGCTTGAAATTTAGCAAAATCGGGCCTACCTTCTTATCAACGTCAACAGAGAGAAAGGAAGGTGATCCAATGTCTAATGAGATTTCGGTCTGCGTAGAGGGCTTTGGAATGGTGATGGTCGGAAAGGGGCAGCCCTCGATCTGATCCCATTTTCCTTCGGCGGCAGCTGTGCCGCCGGGTCTTCAGTCAGGCCAAACTCATGCAAAATTCATGGCCGCAAGGCCAGGAGGAAAGGGTCGCGAAAGCGGCCCTTTTTGCTGTTCGGTTGATCGTTCCTCTTCATCCCATGATGTCTCTCCAGCCCCGCGCAAACTCTTGTTTTTATGGATGAGAGGGTCGGGCCATCTGTATCCGGCGTTGGAACCCGGTGTTGCCTTGTGAATTCGATAATTCCGGTGACACGGGTGTTTGTTGTTGGAGCATCGCGTGGCCACCCTGGAACTGGTACTTTCGGCCTATCAAAGCGGCGATCTGGCCGAAGCGCTGGCGCTGGCCGATGCGACGCAGGAAACAGACCCGGACCGGATGGCCGATCTGGATTTCCTCACCGGCGGCATCCGGTTGAAGCAAGGCGACAGGGCCGGGGCGGCCAAGGCTTTTCTGGAAGTGGCACAAAGCGCATCGGCCAAGGCGAATGATTGTCTGGTGCTGGCCATTGATCTGTTGTTTTCCGAGAGCCAGTTCGAGCCGCTTGCCGGGCTTGTCAATCTCGTTGCAAAACGGCTTGCCGATCATCAGACAGCGGTGTTCAAGGTCGTGACTGCCTTGTCCACGCTTGGGCGGCTCGGCGAGGCCCATGCGATTATCGGCGGCCTGGATTGCGAAAAGCGTCCACATCTCAATCTTCTCATTACTTTCATTGCGACCTCGAGGGACAAGGACGCATTGTATGCCATTCTGCTGGCCAATGCTGCGCGCTACCCCAACAATGCTTTCCTGCTCTCTGCGCTGTTTTTACGCGCCCAGGAGCGTTGCGACTTCGCTGTGACGGATCATTTCGCGACACGATTGCGGGAGCCGGGTTTTGGGGAGCGTCTGGCGGCTTTCGAGTTGGGCTGGGCGAGGATCGTGCGCACCGATGATGAAGGCGAGGCAGCAAAGCCGTTTTTTGGAGCGCTTGAAGTCATGCGTCACCGTGCGCAGGCGGCAGAACCTCTATCGCGCCGGGCGATCCGCCCGCAGGGCCGGATTCGTATCGCCTATTTTTCCAGTGATTTTCGCCTTCATGCAACGATGACGCTGTTTCAGGACGCGCTGATGCGGCATGACCGTTCGCGGTTCGAAATTATCCTGCTGTGCTATTCTCCCGCTGGTTCTGAGGTCTATCAATCGGCCTGGCCGGAGCAAATGCGCAGCGAAGTCGTCCGGGTTCGCGATCTGTCCAGCGAGGCGATTATCGAGTGGATCCGCCAGAATGAGGTGGATATATTGGTGGATCTGCACGGACATACGGCGCGGGCAAGGCTCGATGTCGTTGACCGTTGCGATGCGCCGATCAAAGCCACCTATCTGGGATTTCCCGGCGCGGTGGTTGGGGTCGATCTGGACTATGCGATCACCGATCCTGTTGTCACGCCCGATAGTAGCAAGCCCTATTATCACGAAAAGCTCTGCAGGTTGCCGGACACCTATCAGGCCAACAGCATATCCGGTCGGACCTGGCAGCAGAGGGCAAACCGCGAGGCGGTGGGGCTGCCACCTGGCCGGTTCGTTTTCGGCTCCTTCAATGCGTCGCAGAAGATTGACCGTCAGACGATCCGTATCTGGTCGAAGGTGCTGGAGCATGTGCCAGGGGCTGTCCTTGCGGTCAGCTGCGCGCGACCGGTCGTTGCCGGCAATCTGCGCGTCGCCTTCGCCCAGCAGGGCATTGATGCCGGGCGATTGATCTTCTTCGATAACTGCCGACATGCGGAGTTTCTGGCCCGCATGTCGGCAACCGATCTGGTGCTCGACACCTTTATCTACAACGGCCACACCACCACATCCGATGCGTTGTGGGCAGGAGTGCCTGTCCTGACGAAGAAAGGCAAGGCATTCGCGGGCCGCGTCTCCGAAAGCCTGCTGAAGGCCGTCGGCCTGCCGGAACTGGTGGCGCAGGATGAGGATGATTTCATCGCCCGCGCCGTTGATCTTGTCGAGCATCCAGACCGGCTGGAGGCGCTTCGGGCTCGTCTGCGCACCCAGATTTTAACGGCGCCGCTGTTTGATGCCGAGCGATTCACCCGTCATCTGGAACGTGGTTATGAGATGATGGCGGAGCGGGCGCGGGCGGGTCTTCAACCCGATCATATTGATGTTCCGGCCTTGCCTACGCGCAAGGAGCCGTTTTTCACGCCGCAAGAGGCGGGCCATGGCAACGTTTGAGGAGGCGGTCAAGGCTTATCAGGCCGGGGATTTCGATGCGGCGCTGGGTGCGGCGCACGCCGTGATTGCTAAAAAAGCGCCCAACCATGCGATGGCGAAGGCCCTCGTCGGTAATATCCTGCTGAAGCGCGGCGACAAGCCAGCTGCCGCCACCGCATTTGCCCAGGCGGCAAGCGCCAATCGTGCCGAGGCCCCTGCCTTTTTGAAGCTGGCGGCGACACTGTTTCTCCAGGCCGGACAGGCGGATGAGGCGCGTCGGATCGGGTTGGAGGCGGGCCTTCTCAATCGTGCCGATCCGGCCTTCGTGCTGGTCATGGCGCAGACCCTGCTGGCCCCCTGGGACAATGCTGCCCGTCAGGCCGTGTCGCAACTGATCCCTTATCTTGACCGGGGGAGTGGCCCGGCAATGTTTTTTGCCGCCAGTTTCTACCGCGCCAATTGGCAATTGCCGGAGCTGAAAGCGCTGCTGGATGAGGCCCGTGATACGGTGCCTGACGATGTCGCCATCGAAGGACTGCGCTTTGCCAGCGCCCACGACCTAGTCGATCTCACCACCATTGCCCGCCATCAGGCGTTGATGGCCGCCCCGGACGCGCCTTATGCCCAGGCCGTTTTGCAGGTTGAGCAAGCACTGTCGCGCCTGCTCTGGTGCGAAGACGAGAGTGTGCAGGCCAAGCCCGTGCGCGAGCATCTGGCCCTGGCGCAAAGCTTTGCCGCCCGCCCGCCGCGGCGGAAAATCGGCCGCCGGATAATGGAAAAGAGCGAACAACCCCTGCATATCGGCTATCTCTCCAGCGATTTTCACGCCCATGCAACCATGACACTGTTTCTCGACAGCCTGCTGGCCCATGATCGCCGCCGGTTCCGGATCACGCTGTTCTGCCACACCGCAAAGAATTACAGCGCCGATCAGCAGGCCATGCCGCAACAATTGCGCCAGGAGCTTGTCAGCCTGCGCGATCTTTCCGACGAGGCCGCCGCCGCCGAAATCGACCGCCAGCAGGTGGATATTCTGGTCGATCTGAAAGGCCATACGCCGGGTGCCCGGCTCGGCATCGTCAACCTGTCGTCCGCGCCGATTAAAGCCACCTATCTTGGTTTTCCCGGCCCGGTGTCGGGTGTCGATCTGGATTATGCCATAACCGATCCCGTGGTGACGCCTGACAGTGCCGAGGCTTTCTACCGGGAAAAATTCTGCCGCCTGCCGGAGTGCTATCAGGCCAACAGCGCCGCCAGCCGCCCACAACCAAAGCCGACCCGGCGCGTTGATCACGGATTGCCGGAGCAGGCTTTCATCTTTGCATCGTTCAACGGCGTCCAAAAGATCACGCCGCAGACGCTGGCCTTGTGGGCCAGGGTTTTGCGGGCAGCCCCCGACAGCCTGCTGTGGACGCTATGCCCTGATGCCTTTGCAAGATCCAATCTTGAAGCGGCGTTTGCGGCTGAGGGCATTGATCCGGCTCGTATCCTGTTTGCCGACAAGCAGGATTATGGCGACCACGTTCACCGGCTGCCGTTGGCCGATCTGGCGCTCGATACCTTTCCCTATAACGGTCACACCACGACGTCAGACATGCTCTGGAGCGGATTGCCGGTCTTGACCAAGCGGGGGCATTGCTTTGCCGCTCGCGTATCGGAAAGCCTGTTAAAGGCTGTCGGTCTTGGCGAGTTGGTGGCTGAGGATGAGGAAGTTTTTGTCAGTCTGGCGGTGCGCCTTGCCCAGCAACCGGAAGAGATCGCCGCACTGAAAAGCCATCTTGCTGCCAGCCGCCATACCGCGCCGCTGTTTAACACGCTTCGCTTTACCCGGCATTTGGAGCGGGCTTATGAGCTGATGGCGGAGCGCGCCCGTGCTGGCCTTGCGCCCGCCCGGATCGATGTTCCGGCCCTGCCGGGGTAAGTGTCACGCCGCCACCACCGGGCAAGCCTCGGGCAATGGTTTTCCTCTATCCGAGATGACGCTGCGGCATGTTCCTGCCGTCGCATGGATTGAACATGCAGGTGGCTTGACGGATTATGGCTCAGGATATGGATTTGGCGCTCAATGCCTATCGGCAGGGCGCGTTCGAAAAGGCTCTCAGTCATGCGCAGGCGGCAGCCAGGCAATTGGCGCGAGCCGGACAGGCCGAAATGCTGGCCGCCAATATCTATCTGAAGCTCGGCCAGAAGATCGAGGCGGCGCAAGCCTTTGCCCGGTCGGCCGCGGCTTTGCCGGAAAAGCGTGCCGAATTCCTGAAATTCGCCGCCAAGCTCTATCTGGCCGAGCGGCGCGTCGATCTTCTGGAGGGCATTGCTGTTGCCGCAGCGCGCGCCAATGCAGACGATGCGGGTTTTGTCGGCGAGATCGCCAATATGCTGCTGGGGGCAGGCATGCATCCGCCACTGGATGAACTGGTGCCGCTTCTCGATATGACCAATAACTGGCATTTGCAGATCGTCATCAACCACTACCAATTGACCCGCAAACCGGAAAAACTGAAGCCGATCATCGAAAAGCGCTATGCGGAAAGCCCCGAGGACAGTTTTGTCGTGGTGAATTATTTCAAGTTCTGCCGCTCCAGCCTGGTCTTTCCGGTGGCAAGGCAATGGCTTGAGATGATGAAGACGCCTGAAGACCCGCTGACGGCGGAGATCCTTTATCGTGACCAGCCTCTGTCGCGCTGCTACTGGAGCGATGATCAGGCGGTGATCAACGGTCCTTGCGGCGGCACTGATCTGCTTCAGCGCAATGTGAGCGCTGCGATGCCGCGGCGCGCCGTTCGCCCTTTGGGCGACAAACTCAAGATCGGTTATCTCTCTTCGGATCTGACCATCCACGCCACCATGTATCTTCTTTACGATGTCTTTCTGACCCATGACCGCAGCCGTTTCGACATTACCTTTTTTTGCCATACACCGCCTGGGCAGGCTGCCATCCAGAAGACCTGGGACCCGGTGTTGCAATCGGAAATTATCGCCGTCGGCCAGATGGATAATGACGGGATCGCCCAGGATATCAGCCGGCGCGGGATCGATATTCTCATCGACCTGAAGGGACACACGGCGGGCAACCGCCTTGCCGCTGTTGCTGTTTCGGATGCGCCGGTCAAGGCCAGCTGGATCGGCTATCCCGGCTCGGTGCGAGGCGCGGGGCTGGATTATCACATTACCGACCCCATCGTCACACCTGACGATGCCAAACCGTGGTTTGAGGAAAAGCTCTGCCGCCTGCCGGAAACCTATCAGGGCAATTGCAGCCTGACCAAGCCGCGCCCCAAAGCCTTGAAGCGGGCCGACCACGGGCTGCCGGAAGGAGCCTTCGTCTTCGCCTCCTTCAACTCGCCCGCCAAGATCAGTCCGCAAAGCATCACGCTGTGGGCCTCGATCATGAACGCCGTGCCGGATAGCCTGCTGTGGATATTGTGCAGCGGGTCGCAATTGCAGGCGAATTTCGCCGAGGAATTCGCCCGCCTCGGCATTGGCCGCGACCGTATCGTCTTTGCCGAAGGGGTCGATTATCCCGATCATCTCAGCCGGGTGGGCCTCGCCGATCTGGCGCTCGATACCTTCCCCTATAACGGTCATACCACGACCTCGGATCTGCTCTGGGGCGGCCTGCCGGTCCTGACGAAAAAGGGCCGAAGCTTTGCTTCGAGAGTATCTGAGAGCCTGCTGACGGCCATCGGCCTGCCCGAACTGGTGGCGCGGGACGGTGAAGAGTTTGTCGAAAGGGCGGTAGAGTTCGCCGCTCACCCGGAAAAGATCGTCGCCCTAAAACAAAAGCTCGAAGCCAACCGCCTCAGGGAGCCTTTGTTCGACACCGAGCGCTTCACCCGGCATCTGGAACGCGCCTATGAGATGATGGCGGCGCGGGCCAGGGAAGGGCTGGCGCCCGACCATATCGACGTGCCAGCCCTGCCGATCCGGTCAATGTCTTTCTAGTGCACTGACGCATTCACTTCGTTCATGCTTTCGTGCACTCATTTTTTGTTTATGCATCGATTTTTCCAAACTCGGCTGATGCCTCCGTTTGGATCGATGCACTAGGTGCGCACAGCACTGTAAGAATCTTGCCAGCTTGTTTAGGGATGCGCCCTGTCGCATTCTGCGTTAATCAAACAGGGTCCCCAAACACGTAAGGCCTCGCCATCATGACCAATCCCATTACCGTTGAAGTCACCCGTGGAAACCGCGTCGAAAGCCGCCATCATGGCGTGGCCGTGGTGGTGGATGGCGATGGCCAGGTGGTGTTTTCCGCTGGAGATATCGAGGCGGGCGTGTTTCCGCGCTCGGCCTGCAAGGCCATGCAGGCCCTGCCTTTGGTGGAAAGCGGTGCTGCGGATGCCTATGGGTTCGGCGACAAGGAACTGGCGCTGGCCTGTTCCTCCCATTCCGGCGAGGACGAGCATGTGGTGCTGGCGGCGCTGATGCTGGCCAGGGCCGGGCTGGATGTGGATGCGTTGGAATGCGGCGCTCATTGGTCTTTCGACCAGAAAAACCTGATCCATCAGGCCCGCACATTGGAAAAGCCGCAGGCGCTGCATAACAATTGCTCCGGTAAACATGCCGGTTTCGTCTGCGCCTGCGTGCATGCTGGCTATCAGGTCGAAGGCTATGTGGAATACGATCATCCCCTGCAACGCGATATCCGGGCGACCATGGAGAGCCTGACGGGCGCCGTGCTGGACCGCGACCATTGCGGCACCGACGGATGCTCCATCCCGAGCTATGCAGTGCCGTTGAAGGCGCTGGCCCATGGTTTTGCCAGGATGGCAACGGGGCAAGGGCTGGAGCCGCTGCGCGCCAAGGCCTCCAGACGGCTGATCGACGCCTGTATGGCGGAGCCTTATTACGTGGCGGGTAAAGCACGCGCGTGCACGAAGATGATGCAGGTCGCTCCGGGGCAGATCTTCGCCAAGACCGGTGCTGAAGGGGTGTTTTGCGCCGTTCTGCCGCAGCAGGGCCTGTCGATTGCGGTCAAGGCGGATGACGGCACGACGCGCGCTGCCGAGGCGATGGTGACAGCGCTGCTGGCCCGCTATTTCGAAAAGGACAGTTGCGAGCGGCTGGCGCTACTGGCCATGGCCAACAAGCCGATGCACAATTGGACAGGTCGCCATGTCGGTGATGTCAGGGTGACCGACGTGCTGTTTTCCTGATCTCTCGCGATTTCATATCCTGACGACGGGTCATGCCTGGAAAAGCGCGATCCCTGTCACCTGATAGGGGGTAAGGCGTGCCGCCTCCACACTGGGTCCGACGATCAATCCCGCCAGGGCTGGGAGTGGCAGAATCTGGCAGGGCGATAGCGTATCCAGCTTTTCCGAGGTCAGGCAGAGATAGGTTTCGGCACTGACCGAGGCAATCAGCCGCTTGATTGCCGCTTCCTCGGCATCGCCGGTGGTGACGCCATGCTGTGGGTGGACGGATGTCGCACCCAGGAAGAACAGATGCGGGCGCAGCCTTGCAATCGCTTCTGCCGCCACCGCACCCACCGCCACCATCGAATGCCGGTAGAGCCGCCCGCCGATCAGGATGACCTCGATATCACTGCGCCGTTCCAGTTCGACGGCAATGGTCGGGCTATGGGTTATCACCGTCAGGCCGAGATTTTGCGGCAGCAGCCGGGCAATTTCGGCATTGGTGGTGCCGCCATCCAGAAAGATCATCTGCCCCGGCTGAACCAGCGCTACGGCACGGGTTGCCAAAGCCTGTTTCTCCTTGCCCGCCCGGCTTTTCCGGGTCGAGAAATCCGGCAGGTCTGGCGAAAGCGGCAGCGCCCCGCCATGCACGCGCGCCAGCAATCCCACTGCTGCCATGTCGCGCATGTCACGGCGAACGGTGTCCTCCGACAGGTCGAGTTCAGCGGCGAAATCCTTGGCGATCACCCGTCCGTCGCGTTGCAAACGGGAGAGAATGAGAGCCTTGCGTTGATGAGTCAGCATTGCACGAAATTACCTGAAATTTTACGTAACTACATATATCGACGATTTTGACTCGACTCTCAAGCAAAATGGTGCAGATTTGCGGACATTCGTACAATTTCATGGAGAGAGAAATGCTGATTTTGATTGCAGGCCCTTATCGCTCGGGCACCGGTGACGACCCGGTGAAAATGGCGGCCAATCTGAGGGCATTGGAGGCACCGTCCTATGCGCTGTTTCAGGCGGGCCATGTGCCGATGATCGGGGAATGGGTGGCGCTGCCGATCTGGCACGCAGCGGGTGGAACGGCTGTCGGCGACGCGCTCTATGAGGAGATTTTCCACCCGGTCGCCGGTCGGTTGCTGGCGCTTTGCGATGGTGTATTGCGCCTGCCCGGTGCTTCCAAAGGCGCCGACAACGATGTGCGGATTGCTAATGAGCGGGGTATTCCCGTCTGGACGCGGCTGGAGGATGTGCCTGATGTGGTCTTGTAATATGAGGAGGCGCGATAGCGAACCTTCGTAGAAGAGACGAGCCGAAGCCGGGCATTTGCCCGGTTTTGGCCGGTTATCATAAAGGAGGCGCGGTTGCAAATCCAATAGAACACATGAGCTAATGGATTCCCTCTATCTCCCATGCCACTGGATGACCCGGCATTGCCCCGCAGGATTGCGGTGGTGACCGGCAGGAGCGATCAAATCGCAGTTTCTGCCAGGATTGTGGAGAGAATAGGGGACAGATGTTGATGAGAAGAGTTTTGCACGGGCTTTTTAGTCTGGTGATTTTGTCAGGTCTGGTTTCATGCCAGACACCTCAGGAATCTGCCAGCAACGCGGAAATGACCTGTAGCGCGCAAGGCTTGAAGCCCGGAACGGCGCGTTATCGGAAATGTGTCGGGGCGACCTATCAAAGCAATCGCATGCAGGCCAAGCAAGCCGAAAGCAATGTGGCCGCCGGCGCGGCAATCGGCGTCCTCGGAGGTGCCGTTCTTGGTGCCAGCCTGGACAACCGGCACCATTACTATCGTCGCTGCGGACCTTGGGGTTGCTATTATTAAAGCATTTCCAGCAAAAGTGCGAAGCGGTTTTGGCAATCGGAAATGCGTTGGGAAAAGAGCTATTTCCAGCAAAAGCACGTAAGCTCTGGCCACCGGAAATCTGCCGAGAGCCAGAGCTTAGTAGCATCACATCGGCGGCACGACGCCCTTGGTGCCGACCACCACGCGGCTTGAGGCGATTGAACCGTCCTCGGCTTTTTCGGCATTCACGAACACGGTGGCGCCGCTCTTCAGGTCGGCTTCGACGGCAGGGGCGAAGGTGACGATGGGTGTGCCCTCGGGAATGGAGATGGTCTTTTCACCGCCCTTGTAGGTCAGGGTCAGGGTCGGGCCATCGACGGCTTTGACGGCATTGGCCACGGTGGCATTGGTCATGGTGCTGCCGGGCTGAAGATCCCAGGGGCGGCTGCCTTCGCCGGTGCCTTTCATGGCGGCGGGAAAGATCACCACTTCCAGCGCATTATTGCCGCCATCCGATTTGGGAGCCGAGGCAATACCGACAAAATCGCCGGGCTTGATCGCCTCGGCGGAGGCCTTGGCGACGCTGGAGATTTTCCAGCCGTCCTTCAGGGCAATCTTCGCGGTTTCCCCCTCGCGTGTCTTGACCGTCAGCACCTTGCCCTCAAAGCTTTCGACCGTGCCGCGAATGCGCAACGCTTCCGCCGCCTCAGCGCTCATGCCCACACTCAGCGCCAGAAAGCCGCCTGCGAGAAGAGAGAGGGTGGTTTTCGATCGTACCATTGTCGTCATGCATAGCATGGTGATGCTCTTTCTGTTGAACCTGTGGCCATATCCTAACAGATCTGACCGCTACCGCTGATCTTTCAAGGCGCGGACACGAACAGTTGAGAACAGGCATTCGCCTTCTATCTATTACCGGACCGGCTCAGCCGCCGCCACTGTTCCCGGCGCACGGCGACAGCCGGAAAACACGTCGAGGGCGGGATTGTAGACTTTGGTCGCCACATCCATCAGGCCAAGCACGCTATGAAACAGATTGTCGTGGGAGCGCGGTTCGGCTGTGGTCTTTGCCAGACAGGCCCGGTCATAGCCGCCATCCTGGACGAGATCATCGGCCAGCCAAAACAGCAGAGGCACATGGGTCTGTTCGGTTGGCGCCACCATATAGGGCATGCCATGCAGGTAGATGCCGTTCTCGCCGAGCGATTCACCATGGTCGGACAGATAGACCACGGCGCCAGCCAGTGTGGCGGACCGCTGTTTCAGCGCGTCGATCACCTGCGCAACGATATGGTCTGTATAGAGAATGGTGTTGTCATAGGCGTTGCGGATTTCCTGCGGGCTGCATTTGCCGAAATCATTGGCGCGGCAATCCGGCTGGAACTTGCGAAATTCCTCCGGATAGCGGGCATAATAGGCTGGCCCATGGCTGCCAAGCTGATGCAGCACCAGCACGCTGTCGCCCTTGATGCCGTCCAGCCAGCCGTTCAGCTTGTCGGTCAGGATCCCATCCAGACACTCGCCATCCTTGCAAAAGCGCGGATCGGCTGACGGCGGCAGGAACGTATACGGCACCCGGTCGGCGACATTGTAATGGCCGGTGTCATTGTCCAGCCAGGTGACGGCCACCTTGGCATAGCCCAGCACATCCAGCAGGTTTTGCCGTTCGGCAGCCTTGCGGTGGCTATAGCTTGCCCGTGTGAGGTCGGAAAACATGCAGGGGATGGAGACGGCAGTTGCCGTGCCGCAGCTGGTCGTGTTGCTGAAATAGGTCACGCCCCGGGCTTTCAGTTGCGGATTGGTGTCGCGCTGATAGCCGCCCAGCGAGAAATTTGCCGCCCGTGCGGTTTCCCCGGCGACAATCACCGTGACGCGCGGCTTTGCGATGGCGGCGGTATTGATCCGGTGGGCATCGGTGCCAATCGGTTGGGCGACGATATTCCGATCCCGGTTGGCGTCGATCGTATAGCGCGCGGCATTGGCAATCGGCAGGAACGGATTCAGCCGGTCGAGAATATCATTATGGGCGCGCCCGACGCCTGCAAAGGTTCGGTAATCGCTGAAGGCGGCGGCGGCAAACACCGCGACACAGGCGATGATGATGCCAGTATTATGGGCAAGCTTGCTGAGGAAAGGCCGGTGGCGAACCCGCAGCCAGACAATCAGCAACGAGGGCAAAACACCGGTTAGAACCACATGCATCATAAAACGGGGCGTCAGCAGATGGGCCGTCTCCGCTCCGGTCGAAACCGCGGCATTGCGGATCATTTCCCGGTCGATGATCGTGCCGAACTGGTCGGTAAACCATGACGATAGCGAGGCGGTGATCACCAGGAAGATCAGCACCGGTTTTACCAGGTATTTTGCTGAGAACAGCGTGAGGATCGCCAGGCACATGGCGGAAATGCCGAGCGCAAACAGGCCGAAGGCCAATGGTGAGGTATCGGCCAGATAGCCATGCGCCTTGATCCAGAACGTGGTGTTGGTGACCGCCAGCAGGTAGGCCGTGGTCACGATGCACAGCGTAACACTGCCGATCTGCGGTCTGGACCTGAAGAGGCTGGCTTTTCCGGCACGATAATTCAAGCAACATCCTCCACATGACCGTTTTATGTCGGTCGCATGGCACGCAGTCCTGACAGCAAGCTGAACATTGGAAAACACTAAATAACGATTTCAGGTGCTGGAAGCTAACCTTTCCACAGAATGTGTTGTCGGAAAAAGCAATTTCAGGTTGTTTTTAGGGGTATAGGCTGGCACCACCTGCTGGTGAGCCCCTATCGGACCTGTCAGAGCTCCAGCCGCATCAGGATCTGCGGTCCGGCCTTGCCGCCCAGATAGGTTTGGCCGGTATCCTGCCAGCCGCTTTTTGTGTAAAGGCTGATCGCCGCCGGATTGCGCAGGTTGACGGTGAGGAAACAGTGTCTGGCCGGATAATGGCGGGCGAGATAGGTGGGCAGGGCGGCCATGGCTGCCGTGCCATAGCCTTTTCCCTGAAATTGGCTGCCAACGATCAGCGCCCGCAGGCCGAGATCGCCGGGCTGGAAACCCTGCTCCGCCAAGTCAAAACCGGTGAGCCGGGTATTATAGTCCCTGTCGATCTTGAAGAAGCAGACAGGGCCATCACTGACATTGCCGATGTGAAAATCCACCGTTTGATCGCCGTCGTCGATAACGTTTTCGATAGGCCCGGCAAATATCTGCTGCTCCGGTGGCAAAGCCAGATGCAGCACGCGGGCGCTGTCGTTTCGCGCCAGCGGCGCCAGAGTCAGGGGAGGTGACAGGGTCAGTGCGGGTTCCATCGGTTACTCTGCTGCCCGCCTTTCCCACATGGCCTTGAAGGCCGGGCGGCTCTGGCAGCGGCCAAGCCAGGCACTGACGCTCGGATGGGCGTCCATCACCGGCGTATAAGGCTGGGCGTAGCGAACGATTTCGGCCAGATTGATGTCAGCCACCGTGAAACGGTCGGAAACGGCGAATTCCTTGGCCGAGAAATGCTTTTCCAGCACAGCCATCGGCCTCTTTAGCAACCGGGCGGCGGCTGCTGCTTCCGATTGACCGGCTTCGCTGTCCAACCGGCCATCCATGGCGATCCGGGATATTTTCAGCGCATTGCCTTCGATTTCGGTGGCCGCAAACAGCGACCACTGCATCATCAGCGCATCTTCCTCCAGATCCCTCGGACCGATCTCGCCGCCATATTGCTTGGCAAGGTAGAGGGTGATGGCAAGCGATTCGAACAGAACCAACCCGTCATCTTCAATGGCTGGAATGGCCCCGAACGGATTGATCGCCAGAAAGGCTGGCGACTGGGTGTTGATCGGCGCATCCGGTGCCAGCGGATTGTCCAGCTTCACCGCCTGCAGAACCGGGATATGATCGAAGGCCAGTTCCAGCTCTTCCGCAAGCCATATGACGCGCGTGGCGCGAGATTTATAGCAGCCATAGACTTTTAACATCGGTGTCTCCCAAGGGTGATTTGGAGGTGAGGCTATCCTTGAAATGCAGCCTTGGGAAGCACGGGATTGACACTGAAAACAATTTGCTTCTATCACTCTTAACAGGGTCCGCAGTTCACCCAGACATCACCGCTCCTGCATAGGAGAGCTAAACCTGCATCATCCTACTGCATAATTTTCTCTTTAAACCGGAATGGGTTTAAAGAGAAAATTATGCAGTAGGTATGAAAGAGTTACAGCGAACCTTTGTGCGCCATATATGGCGCACGGCGCTGTATATCCACGGCACGCTTTATTGCGCCCGCTGGCAGGACGGTGGTTACCGGCATGGCATGGGCGCATCTATCGAAGGATAAAGCGATGTCGCGTCTGACTTACTCTTATGAAATTGCAGATATTTCCGATCTTGCCCGCCGTCTTGGCCGCGAACTTCAAAAGCATGAGGGAGCGCCTGGCCATGTCGAGCTTCTCAATATGCTCGCCCGCGCCTCAGGCCATGCCAATTTCCAGCACTGGAAAGCGTCACGTGCGGCCCAGGCAAGGCTGGCTCTGCCAAAGGCCGCCGATCCGCCGGTCGATTACCGACTTGTCGAGGCGGTCGTGCGCTGCTTCGATGACAACGGCGTGCTGATCCGCTGGCCATCGAAAACCAGCCATCAGCGGTTGAGCCTGTGGAAGCTCTGGGCGGCCTTTCCCGCCGACCGGGATCTGCCGGAAGCGGAGGTCAATGCGTTGCTCAAAAGCCTGAACGGCTTTGGCGACCATGTCTTGCTGCGTCGGGAAATGGTCAACAATAGGCTGTTGTCGCGCACGCTGGATTGCCGCCTCTACCGGCGGGTGGAAAGGCATCCGCCGCCGGACGCACTGGCCTTGATCGGCCTGTGACGGCGGCCCAGGCCACCATCTTTGTCGGCAAGCCTCGTCAATAACCCTTGGCGGAACCGGCGATGGCCCGGCTGTCGATGGCCCCGAAATAGCCGGATGCCTTGTCTGCGGCCTTGGCAATGTCGGCCACGCTCTTGCCGCCGACCAGAATGCCGGCGGCCTGGCCCCAGACCGGGCCGTCATTGCCGCCATCGAGCGTATAGCCCATATCCTTCAGCTTCTGGAGCGTATCGGGTGACAGCGCATAGGGCTCGTAATAGATCTTGTCCGGCTGCCATTGATGGTGAATACGCGGCGCGTTGACGGCGGCGGAAATATCCATGCCGAAATCCACCACATTGAGGATCGCTTCCAGCGTGATGGTGATGATGCGCGAGCCACCGGGGCTGCCAATGACCATGAAGGGCTTGCCATCCCTGGTGACGATGGTCGGGCTCATCGAGGACAGCGGCGTTTTCTTCGGGGCAATCGCATTGGCCTCGCCCTGCACCAACCCGTAGAGATTGGCCACACCGGGCTTTGAGGTGAAATCGTCCATCTCGTTGTTGAGCAGAATACCGGTGCCGGGGGCCACGACGCCCGCCCCGAACGAACCGTTCAGCGTATAGGTAACGGAGACCGCATTGCCCTGACCGTCGATGATCGAATATTGCGTGGTCTCGTTGCTTTCCTTGCCCCCGAACGGCTTCAGGTTGGCGGATTCTCCGGCTTTTCCGGGGGTAATCTTGGCGCGGATCTCGGCGGCATAGGCCTTGTCCAGCATTTTTGGCAGCGGATTGTTGACGAAATCAGGATCGCCCAGCGCCGCATTGCGATCAACATAGGCATAGCGCATCGCCTCGACCATCTGGTGGACGGTCGTGGCCGCGCCATAGCCTTGCTCGGCAAGCGGATAGGCCTCCAGAATGTTGAGGATTTCGCAGATGATCACCCCGCCCGACGATGGCGGCGGCGAGGAGATGATATGGTAGCCGCGATAGTCGCACTCGACCGGCTTCAACTCACGCACCGCATAGGTCTCGAAATCGGCGGCGGTCAAGATGCCCCGGCCATCGGCGCTGGCCTTGGCAATCGCCTTGGCGGGCATGCCCTTGTAGAAGGCGTCAGGGCCTTTTTCAGCAATGCTGGCCAGCACATTGGCCAGATCGGGCTGTTTCAGCACTTCGCCTGCGCCATAGGGCGCACCATCGGCTTTCAGGAAGATTTTTGCCGCCGCCGGGTCTTTTGCTAGCCGCTTGGCACCACCGGCGAGAATGGCGACATCGCCCTGGTTGAGCGTAAACCCGTCTCGGGCCAGGGTAATCGCCGGGGCAAGCAGGGTGGCGCGGTCCTTGGCGCCGTATTTTTCCCGCGCCAGTTCCAGCCCCTTGACGGTGCCGGGCACGCCGACGGCCAGATAGCCATCCAGGCTGGCACGCGGCACGATCTCGCCCTTGTCGTCGAGATACATGTCCTTCTTGGCGGCCAGCGGCGCCTTTTCACGGAAATCGATGAAATCGGTGCGGCCATCTTTCAGCCGGATGGTCATGAAACCACCGCCGCCGATATTGCCGGCGGTCGGATAGGTCACCGCCAGCGCATAGCCAACGGCCACGGCGGCATCGACAGCATTGCCGCCGGATTTTAGCACCGCAACGCCGATATCGGTTGCCAGATGCTGGGCTGTGACCACCATGCCGTTGCGGCCTTCAACCGGGGCAGGCGAGGCGGCATGAAGCGATGTCATCGGCGCAAGCACCAGTGCAAGCGCTGTCAACAGGCTCGATGATGGAAACAACCAAGATCTGGAGCGGAACATAATCATGAAAACGACCTCTGGAGCACAACAGGTTTTTGTTTGTCTTTTCGGAAAAATCGGATTTCCCTTTTCCGGGACACAATATTGGCCGAAAGAGAATACGGTCATCCGGCGAGGTCGAAAGGTATCACCCATAACGGATCTTGCAACCACGGCAGCGGCAAGATCAGACCGATTTTCAGATCGATCGTTTCATGCGCACCCGATGTCGCACAAAAACGGCGGCAATCTGAGGTATGACTGGAAGGCGCCCCTTCGTATTAAATCTTATCTCCGGCCTCTTTGGCCAGCAAGGTTCCCCGGCATTCCAGTCCGCGGATGAAGCGGTCGAACAGGGTTTCGAACTGGATAATATCATCGGCGCTCCAGTCTTCCACCGTCTGGCCGATCACCTCGCGGCGAACGGCCTCAAAATGGTACAGCAGTTCCTCGCCGACTGGCGTCAGGGTGACGATGGTGCGTCGGGCATCGGCCTGAGAGGCCTCACGCCGCAGGGCACCACGCCGGACGAGATCGGCCACAACGCGGCTTGCCCGCGATGGATCGATGCGCATCTGCTCGGCAATCACCCCAACAGTCACTTCCTGGCCACGCGCGGCATGGGAAACTACCTTCACCACATCGAAATGCGAAAGCTCCATTCCGTGGCCCTCGCTCATCCGGCTGAGGGCTATGCGCGACATGAAGCGCCGGCCCATCATCATCCGCAGCCGGGCCATGGTCTGCGAAATGCCGTCCAAGGCATTTTCGACGCCCGCAGGGGCTTGCTCACCAACAAGATCGGCGCCCAGGGCGGCTGCGTGTTCGGCGCGGTCTTGAGGTTGGGTCATGCGCAAGCCAGTGCAGATCGGAGTTCACGAAAATATGTGCTTTTATCATATATGTGCACATTGACAATAAAATACAATATATGCTTTTATCACATATATGACAAGGGCAATGAACATTGTGTCCATCGCTCTTCCAAACCATCGATCCCCGACCATTGAGTTATTACCAACTCCTTCAGCCTTGCAACCAAAGAGATTTCCGCATGGATACCGCCTTGTCCGATCCGGCCGCCGCTCCCAAGACGGTGGCGCCGCCGCCGTTTCAGTCGCTGGTCCCGGACCCGCGCCTGCGGATGATGCTGTTTCTGTTTCTGATGACGGCGCTGTTCATGGCGACGCTGGACAATCAGATCGTGTCCACGGCATTGCCGACCATCGTTGGCGAGTTCGGGCAGTTGGAGCGGTTCGGCTGGGTGGGGTCCGCCTATCTTCTCGCCACCAGCGCGGTCATGCCGCTCTATGGCAAGCTGGGGGATCTGTTCGGCCGCAAATATGTGATGATGGCGGCCATCGCGATTTTCACTGTCGGCTCGCTGATCTGCGGCTCGGCGGTGTCGATGAACACGCTGATTGCAGCGCGGGTGCTGCAAGGGCTTGGCGGCGGCGGCATTATGGTGTCGATCTTTTCCATCAATGCCGACCTGTTCGAGCCTCGGGTGCGGGCTCGTTATCAGAGCTATTCCAGCCTGGTGTTGATGGCGTCAGGCGCGGTTGGTCCCACATTGGGCGGCACGATGAGCGACCTGTTCGGCTGGCGGTCGATTTTTCTCGTCAATCTGCCGATTGGCATTCTCGTGCTGGTCGGTCTCGGCCTCTATCTGCCCTATCGCAAGCCGCATCGCCGTCCGAAAATCGACTATGCCGGTGCGCTGTTTCTGGCCTGCGCTGTGACCAGCGTCGTGTTCTGGGCTGATAGCGGCCAGATCTTCGGTTCACTGGTGGCGGTTCAAAGCCTTGCCGTTGTCGCCTTCGGCCTGGTCTGCGCTGTCGTGTTCGTGCAGGTGGAAAAGCGGGCCGCAGAACCAATGGTGCCACCAAGCCTGATGCGCAATCCCACGGCCCGGCTGCTGTGGATCATATCACTCGCCAGCGGTGCCGTTGGGATCGGTTCGGTCAACTATGTCGCGCTTTACCTGCAAACCACCACCGGGCTTTCGCCGACGCTGGCGGGCCTGCTGTTCATTGCAGTGACCGGCGGCATCGCCATCGGTTCTTTGAGCAGCGGACGGCTGATTTCCTCGACCGGCCGCTACAAGATCTTCGGCGTGATCGGCGGGGCAGGGAGCTGCATTGCCTTTATCCTGTTCAGCCAATTGCCTGTCGGTACGCCGATTGCGGTAATCGGCGCGCTGATGCTGATGCATGGCATCAGCGTCGGTATCGGCCAGCAGATTCCGGTGATCGGCGTGCAGAATGCCGTGGCCCAGAAGGATGTTGGCGCTGCCACCGGCACGGTGACGCTGACCCGCATGGGTGGCGCCTCTATCGCCATTTCCATCTATGGCGCGGTGCTGTCGGCCTTCATGACCGGCGGTGCAGAAATCCCCGGTGTCGGCAATATCGAAAGCCTGACACCGGCGGCCATGGCGGCATTGGACCCGGCAGCCCGCGCGGCGGTCTCGGCCACCTATGCCCATGCGTTCGCACCAGTGTTCATCAGCATGGCGCTGATTATCGGCTGCGGCTTCATCGCCTCCTGCTGCCTGAAGAACGTCCGGTTGCCGACCGGCGGAGCGCCGAAACCGGCGGAGACCGTGGCGGAGTGATTTGCCGGGCATAGCGGGGCTGTGCTAACCAGAGGGCAAACTCTCTTTGGTGGAAGGCAAGCATGGCCCCGCTATACCGCATCATTTTCGCCCTTGCTGCTGCCTTGTCTGGCCTGTCTTTTGCCATTTCCATCGTGCTGGCGGCAGAGCCATTTGCCCCCCGTGATCCCGGCTTTCTGGGCGATCAGGATGCGGCGCGGATCGTCGAAAAAGTTGGCGATCTGGAAAAGGCTTTGGGGGACGAAGCGGTTCTGGCCCGGCACTTCGCCGGTCTGGTCTCCCCGCCGGAAGAAACGGCCATCCTGCACCAGTTGACCGGCAATGTGCCGGGCCTGGGCTATATCCTGCCGGTCATTCATGACGAGGTGCGCGGCACGTTGATCGACATGCGCTTTACAGACAAGGCAGCAGCGGATGGTTTTCGCCAAAAGCTTGTCCAGTCTTTCGGCCCGTCCGATCCGGCCTGTAGCGATGACACTCACGCCTATTGGGCGGTTCATACGGACCGTTCTCTGGCCTTGCGGGTCGATGTCTTTGAGACGGAAACCACCGCGCAACTGACGCTGTTTGCATCCGCCCCACCGGATGCCAATTGCAAGATCAATTCAGCGCCATCCAATGCGCTGGTGGACAAGGTGGCTTTGACGGCATTATTCGCGCGGCTAAAGGCCGAACCGGTGCCATGGACCGATGTGGATGCCATGGCGGCGTGGCTGAAGCCTTATGGTGAAAGCGCCATTGAACGACCGGATAATTGCTCGGCGCAACTGGATGTCGCCAGACCACAGCAGAAACTTGGCGGCATCGGCACGTTTTCAGCCAGTCTGCGCCTTTGCCCCGTCTCCAGGTTTGGCAAACCGTCCAGCCTGTTTTTGTACGCTGGTGAAAACGACCTGTTCGGCTTTCGCACGACGGAAGAAGCGCTGGACGCCGCCCTCGGCCCCCGTCATGCACAATGCAGCGGCGAGGGCCGGGAGGTCTGGGTCGTTACTCCCGAGGTGACGGCGGTTCTCAGCCGGCTCTATCCCTCTTTCGGGGTGCTGATCGTCAATGCGCCGGTCACAGCACTGGCCGATTGCCGGGAATAGGCAAGCCCATCCCGGCGGATCGTCAGCCTCACTTCACCTCGATAACGAAGTCTTCCTTGGCGCGGCGGACTTTTTTCAGGTTGACCAGCCAGTCGCCATCCGGCTGACGATAGCCAAGCGGCAGGATGGCTACAGAGCGCAGGCCCTTGGCGCGCAGATCGAGGATTTCGTCCAGCGCTGCCGGGTCAAAGCCTTCCATCGGGGTTGAATCGACCTCTTCGAAGGCAGCAGCCGTCAGTGCCAGCCCCAATGCGATATAGGCCTGGCGGGCCGCATGTTCGAAATTCACTTGGGGATCGCGCGGCGGATAGGTATCCAGCAGCATCTTGCGATAGTTTTCCCAGCCTTCATTGGTGAAATTGCGCTCGGCATTGGTGAGATCAAACATCGTGTTGATCCGCTCCGCCGTGTAATTGTCCCAGGCGGCAAACACCAGCAGATGCGAGCAATCGGTAATCTGGCCCTGGTTCCAGGCAATCGGCTTGATCCGCTCGCGGATCTCCTTGTTGGTCACGACAAGCACGGAAAACGGCTGCAAGCCGCTGGAGGTCGGTGCCAGCCGGGCCGCCTCGACAATACGCTCGACCTTGTCTTCAGCAACAGTTTTAGACGGGTCCATTTTCTTGGCGGCATAACGCCAGTTCAATTTATCAAGCAGCACGATACTATCCTTATGCGAAGGCTCGAAGATGCTCACGCATCCTCGCCTTGAAGAAAAATTGCCTGCCCGATGTAGGCGGGCAGGCGGTCATCCGCAACGGGCAGGATGATGAATACAGCGTTCACCCCGCATGGATGACCGGGTATTTTCCATGGCACAGCGAAGCTATTTTTCGACAAATACCGCTTGCGTCAGGTCGGCATCGAAACGATAGCGGTCGTTTTCCCGGCGCAGCAATTGCGACAGCGGTACTTCGGTGCGGTTGTCGATAATCACCTTGTCGTTTTCGCTTTCCGTCTTGCGCAGCCACTCGACCAGATCGGTTTCACCGGATTTGAGAAAATCGCAGCCACGGCGGAAGAGTTTCGGGAAGATCAATTGGGCCTTGCCGGTGCCGGCTTCCTCTTCCGCGCCCGGCTTGCTGCCGCTCGCCCAGCCAAGATCGCTGAGGTCGGTAAGGGCAAACCGTTCCGTCTTGTCCACCGCCCAGACGCCGAGGCCCGCATCCCGCGCCTGCCTTGCGGCCTGTGCAATGGTCTCGCGCTGGTCCACCGGCGCGGAACTATAGAGCATGGGATAGGCCATGCCGCTGGAAATCAACCGGTAATTGGCGCTGGCCGCCAGGGTTTTGGTTGAAATCGCGCCGGTATCGCCGGAGGAAAACGGATTGCCGTCAAACGTCAGATAGCAGATCGGCCGCCCGTGAACATCGGCGGAGGCCGTCAGAATACCGGCCTGGATGGTTTGCGGCTCGGCAGCGGTGACGGTTTCTTTCGTGAGCGAAAAGGAGGAAAAGCCGATCAGATCGCGCAGCAGATAATCCCGCGCCACCCCGCCGCGCGGCTGCGCCTTGCTCTCGTAATGGGTTTCGGGCGTGTCGATCCCTTCCAGCCGCAGTTGATGGCTGCCATCCTTGGCGGGGCGCAGCAGATGGGCGCGGTAGATATCGGCAAGCAGGCTTTCATCATCCGGGCGAAACCGCACCGAATCGCCATCCGGCTGCTTGCCGATGATGATAATCGTGCCGGGAACGTAGCGATAATTCTGCAAGGCCATGGGCGATCCTCCGTTGCCATCAATGGTTGGGTATCAGCAAACCGCAGATCTGTGTCATGGGTGAGACAGAGGAGGCCGATCAGACGGCTGCGGCCAGCCCCTGCACCGCCAACAACTCGCTGGCCGCCGCCGCGGTGGATGCCGGAGACGGCGCGGCCTCTGCGCCTTGATCCGTGGCCGTATCTTCATCCGTCTCGGCCAAATCGTCCTGAATATTCTCGCCGGTATCGGTCAGGAACATCCTGTTGACCAAGGCATCGCTGCTGAACATCCTGCTCATCAGCTCGGTCTTAAGGCTCTTTTCACCGCTTTCGAAATCATCTGCGGTGAGCTTGCCGCTATATTCCGCTATGATGGCAGCGGTGCGTTCTTCCGGCGTGTCGAGATTGTCCCAGTCGATACTGTTTCTAAACTGTTCCATGACATCGGCACTTCCTTCTCCTTGTTTATAAGGAGTAAACATCCAGGCGCCCTCATTGTAGATGGTAACCGTTCCAATGCTGATTTCCATCTTTGAATAGATTGTTGCAGGCTTGCTCTCGGCTTCAATCTTGGCCTGCTCCGCCGCAGCCTCCGTCCACATCGCTTCCATTTCCACCTGCAAGGCGGTCTTGGGTTGGCTATCATCAGGCAAACTCGCCATAAACTCGGTATCGGCCTCCGCGGCCTTTGTGGAGGAATAGCCATAGGCATACGCTATGCCGGGTGTAACTGTAGTGCTCATGTGCCCCCTCCTATGAGCATGGAAATAAAAACCCCGACGCCGCAATGCGGCGCTCGATCAGGCGGCTGTGGATTGCGCTTGCGGTGTGCTGGTGGCTGATGTGGCCGAGCCACTCGCTTGCGCCCCATTCGCGTCTTCGTCTGAGGGCAGCAAGCCTTCTTGCAGGCTTTCACCGGAACTGGTCATCAACATCCGATCCACCAGCGCATCGCTGCTGAACATCTTGCTCATCAGTTCGCTGGTCAGGCTCTTGTCGCCGCTTTCGACAGAGCTTGCTGTGAGTTTGCCGCCGTATTTGGACATGATGGCGTCGGCAATTTCTTCAGGAGTGTCAAGATTGTCCCAGTCGAGATCAAAGCCTTTGCCTTCTCCGAGAAAGTCTTCGGCTTCCGGATTGACCGAGTATGCAACCCCACCGGATGCGCCGATTCTCACCGTTTGGCCGCCAATATGTAATACCCCCCAGAGGTTAGCATCGAAGTCCTCCGATGTTTCAGTCTCCGTGCTTGCTTCTGCGGGAAGATCTTCCAGCGTTGTGTATTCGGTTTCGTAAAAATCGTCGGGCAGCCGTGGTGTCTGCTTTGATTGATAAACGCTGCTGGACGATGTCGTGGTGGATGAAATTGTTGTGCTCAACTCGACCTCCGGCTTTAATTTTTAATCGAATTATCAATCAAGGCTTGCGTGTAACTTTCTATCTTTGATTGTATTTCGATGTTTCTCTAAGGTGATTGGGGCGGCGGCCCCATCGTTTTTGTTCCTCTTCAAAGCTCACCCCTTCACCAGCTTCGCGCCAGCCGCGTCTGTCACTCTTGTGGCAATCTCGAACCAGGCCAGGTTGCGCAATGTCGTCCACTGTTTTTGTCCGCCCGTTTTCCCGTGTCGCTCGCGCCCTGTTGGCAGGGTTTGGCTGCCTGTCGCTGTCTGTGCTTGGCGGTTGCTATTTCGTGACGGATACGCAGCGGATGAATACGGAAGTGTTTGCCGCCCAGACCGCGCCGACCTGGAACCAGCCGATGGCCGCACCGCCGACGGAAAAGCCCAATAAATTCCTCGGCCTGTTCAAGACACCTTTCCACCAGACCTATGGCATGCCGGCAGCCGAGCCCTATGTTTCGCCCTTTGCCACGCCGATGCAGAAGGCGATTTACGGGCAGATGAGCGATGACGGTCATACACTGACTGCTATTCCGCTCGACCGGGTGGACAAGCGCTTCCTGCGGCAGGAGGTTGATTATCCGACCACGGAACGGCCCGGCACCATCGTGGTCGATACCAAGGCGCATTATCTCTATCTGGTTGAGGCCAATGGCCGGGCGATGCGCTATGGCGTTGGCCTCGGCAAGCAGGGTTTTGCCTGGCAGGGCCGGGGCGTTCTCCAGTTCAAGAAGACCTGGCCGCGCTGGACGCCAAGCGACGACATGGTCGAGCGCCAGCCCGATATGCGCCAGTTTGCCGCCGCGCAAGGCGGGCTGGAGCCGGGCCTGCGCAATCCGCTTGGCGCGCGGGCGCTGTATATCTTCCAGAATGGCCGCGACACCCTCTATCGCATCCATGGCACGCCCGATTGGCAGTCCGTCGGCAAGGCCGTGTCATCTGGTTGCGTGCGGATGTTCAATCAGGATGTGATTGATCTTTATTCCCGTGTGCGGGACAAGGCCGAGATCGTGGTGATGTAAGGCTATAGACTGCCACGGTTGTGGGTCCGCCTACCGGCCTGTTGCCGGAACGACACGCAATGGCGCAAATGTGAACGTGTGTGTGCGCTATTGGCGGTGAAATTCGGGTAATTCCCTGTAGATAGGATCTAGCGGAACAAAACCGCGTAGCGTGCGCTTGTGCGCTGCTGACCAGCAGGATGTACCACCGTATATGACAAGCCCCGATTTTTCCCGCCGTGCCTTTCTCTCTTTTTCCGGCCTTGGAGCGGCAGCTCTTCTGTCCAGTTGCGCCTCGTCCTATCGCCCTCCGGTCTATGAACAGGGGTCGCTGGGCGGCATGGTGCAGCCCACGGGCCTTATGGCCCCATCCACACCGGAACTGGACGCCATGTATGGCGAAGTGGTTGATGGCGGCTTCGTCATCCCGGCCATTCCTTACCAGCAGATTCCGCCGCGCTACTATCGCCAGCGCGTCAGCGACCCGACCGGCTATCCGGCGGGCTCAATCGTTGTCGATACGCCCAACCGCTTCCTCTATCTGGTGGAACAGGGCGGCACCGCCATGCGCTACGGCGTCGGCATTGGCCGTGAGGGCTTTGCCTGGCAGGGCGAAGGCGTGATTCAATGGCGGCAGAAATGGCCAAAATGGACGCCGCCGGATGAAATGGTCGCCCGCCAACCACAACTGGCCAAATATTCCTCCGCCAATGGCGGCATGGCGCCGGGCCTGATGAACCCGCTGGGCGCACGCGCGCTCTACATCTTCCAGAACGGCCAGGACACGCTTTACCGACTGCATGGCTCGCCGGAATGGAACTCGATCGGCAAGGCGATGTCGTCGGGCTGTGTGCGGTTGATGAACCAGGACATTATCGACCTCTATGACCGCGTGCCGAACAAGGCGCGGATCATCGTCCTGCAATAGGGATCAAGAGTCCTGCGCGGCGGCATTCAGCTTGCCGCGCAAATCCTGCAATTGATCGCGCAGCGCCGCGATCTCTTCCAGGCTACAGCCAGTGGCCGAGCCGATGGCCGCCATCACGCCGAGAGCCTTGTCCTGTAGGGCAGCGCCTGTGGCGGTGAGCGAAACGGTCACCTGCCGCTCATCCTGGCTTTGGCGTTGGCGGGTGACGTAGCCGGTCTGTTCCAGCCGTTTCAACAGTGGCGACAGCGTGCCGCTGTCCAGCCCCAGCCGCTCACCCAGCGCCTTGACCGCCAGATGGTCGGTTTCCCACAGCACCATCATCACAAGATATTGCGGATAGGTCAGGCCAAGCGGCTCCAGCAGCGGCTTATAGGTGCGCGTCAGTGCCAGCGATGCGCCGTAAAGCGCAAAGCACAGCTGCTTGTCCAGCACCAGATCCGTCTTGTCCATGTCACCTGTCCTTTGGGCATTGCAAGCTGCCATTCTCCCAGCCTTGTCATAAAAATGCAATGTGCAAAAAATAATTGCGTACAATTAAATTGCGTGATACCAAGAGTGCAGACGCAGCGGCTGGCGCGGATGTTCCGGCCTTCAACCAACCAAAACGACCAGTTTTCAAAAAGGAGAGACTCTCATGGCTATTCTCTACACAACCAAGGCATCTGCAACCGGTGGTCGCGAAGGCCGCGCCGTCAGCGAAAATGGCGTTCTGGATGTAACGCTGACGACGCCGAAGGAATTGGGCGGCAATGGCGCCACCGGCACCAATCCCGAGCAGCTGTTTGCCGCCGGCTATTCCGCCTGCTTCCTCGGCGCGCTGAAGTTTGCCGCTGGTCAGCAGAAGGTCAAGGTGCCTGAAGACGCCAAGGTCACTGCCACGGTCGGTATCGGCCCGCGCGAAGACGGCACCGGTTTCGGCATCGAAGTGTCGATCAGCGTTGACCTGCCGGGAATCGACCGCGAAACCGGTGAAAAGCTCGTCGCCGCCGCCCACATCGTCTGCCCCTACAGCCACGCCATGCGCACGGCAACAGAAGTATCCGCTACGCTGGCCTGAGGCTGGGGTAAAGGATAGGCGAAAGGCCGGTCTGGCGGGACCGGCCTTTTTTGTGTTTGGGACCAAGGAGGTTTTGGGGTGTTCCTTGATGTCAAGTTTACGCCAGAAGCGGGCCTCGAAGGTGCGTGCTTAGTACTCAATGTTCAGCAAAAAAGTGTCTTTCGAAATTGATGGGACGGTAAAAAACACTGGACAGCTAGGGCAGGGATATTATGCCTTATTTAAAAGGTTGGCGTGTGCATGTGAATTGAGGGGGGGGTGGAGACGGCATGTTTCGTTTTAAGTGTGCAGCTTGTGACGAATGGCATGAAGGCATGCCGAGTTTTTCCACCGACGCGCCAAGTTATTACCTTGGAATGCCTGAAGAGCAACGCAGTGCTCGGTGTGAGTTGACGACCGATCTGTGCGTTATAGATGGCGAATATTTCTTCGCACGTGGACTTATCGAGATCCCTGTACAGGGGAGTTCGGAACCCTTTACCTGGGGCGTTTGGGTGTCGCTGAGCCACAAGAGTTTCGGCGAATTTTCCGATCTCTACGACACGTCAGAGCGCGATATATATGGTCCCTACTTCGGTTGGCTATCGTCGCAGCTCTCGATTTACCCGGACACGATAAACTTGGCGGTAGAAGTTCATCTCAGGAATAATGGCGTCAAGCCCAGTATTGTGCTGGAATCAAGCAATCATCCCCTTTCTATTGAGCAGCGGAACGGAATGAGCATTGAGCGTGTCGCTGAGATCTATGCTGCCTACATGCGCAAGTGAAAAATGGTAGTCAAAGTGAGGCATAGTAAGCAGGGAAGTAGGGCGAATTGCTTTGGGCCACAGGCCGGCCGGCTGCTTCGGCAGCTTTGCCAAGTCCGGGTACTGATAAATTGGCTACAGCCATTGTAGACTTGGGTTAGGTTCGCCAGGAGGAACAGGGTGCAGATCATCTGGTCCGATAAAGCAGATCGAATACTGGCGGTTGGGGTCTGGCTGGGACCGGAACGTCGTAACTGGGCTCTCACCAAAGAGCAGGTTCTCAATGCGATTGGCGAGCTGCGTGACGCCGACATTGTCATTCTGGGCGGAGATGTCCTGAGCGGACCCGACAAGAGCTTTCGTGACACTTATGCAAACTGGTCCTTTGAGCCTTCAAACTCGTGTATCGACAGTGATGCGGTATCAGCCAGCGCGTTGAAGGCAAGCAGCTATGTGAGGAATTATCCTGACGATGATGCCTACTTCGTGATTGTAACCAGTGATGCATGACCGCAGCAGGCAGATGCCTGGTACCTCACCACGCCGGAGCAGCCCGGCTCCTATCAACGGACCAGCCAATATCGTATGACCGAAAGGCGCGGTTATCCCTAACCCTTTGGCAGTGTTGCGCTCAAGTCGGGCGATTTGATGCAACAACCCCGCGTCTGGCGTGTTACAGTGACAGCGTTGGACTTGACCTCATCGATTTTCCGACGCTGCCTGCCGAGTCATGGCTTGCTCCGCAAGTCTTCGGCCCTAGAGGGCCTTTTCATGCCACAGATACCGACACTCCATCTTGAAGCGGCGAGCACGCTTGCCGTGGTGGTGTCTTCCAACGAACCGTTGTTGTTTCTATCTGACGACCTTCGAATTATTGCGGCAAGCACATCGTTCTGTCGGGCGTTCGAGATCGACCCCACGTCCACCTCCGGTAAACGCCTCGGCGACCTTGGCAGCGGCGAATGGGCGATGCCGAGGCTTCAGTCGCTGCTGATGGCGACCGCTGCCGGCAGTGTAAACGTGGATGCCTAACAGTCCGTTCAATAATCACCGCTGGCCGTCTGCAAATGGCAATTTCGGCGCTTGAATGATGCAATCGCATTTCCAAACGGAAAACCGCTTCGCACTTTTCCTGGAATGCTTGTACTCACGTACGTTAAGTACGCTCCGTTCCGGTTCTCGAAATCACCATTTTCGCCAGGCCAACGGCAATTCTTGAACAGACTGTAAGAGATCGATCTGACGCGACCAAACCAGAAAACGCGGCGTTTGGTCGTCAATGCACGAACGCTCGACGATGGCGACCTCGACTATATTCGTCTGCTTCTCGCCGTAACCGACATGCGCGCCGAAGCACGCCTGAAAGACGATCTGGTGCGCGACAAGGCCATCCTGTTACAGGAGGTCCAGCGTAGGGTCGCCAACAGTTTGCAAATCATCGCCAGCGTCCTGATGCAGAGCGCCCGTCGAGTTCAGTCGGAGGAGGCACGCGGACATCTGCACGATGCCCGTCAACGCATCATGTCTATCGCCGCGCTGCAACGGCAGCTTTCCGCATCCCCCGGCGGCAGCGTTGAACTCAGTGCCTACTTCACGCAACTGTGCCGAAGCCTCGGCGCATCGATGATCGCCGACCCCGAGAGGCTATCGATCCAGGTGACGGTTGACGATAGTACCGTGGATGCAGACGCATCCGTAAGTCTGGGGCTCGTCGTAACCGAACTGGTGATCAATGCCCTCAAACATGCCTTTCCAGACGGGCGAGCCGGGATGATCGCCATCGACTATCGGTCGGCGGACAAGGATTGGGCGCTTACCATTACCGACAACGGTATAGGAATGCCGGTGGGCAACGATGCACCCAAGGCGGGATTGGGGACGGGTATTGTGGAAGCGCTCGTGAAAAATATGAACGGTGAAATTACCTTGAGCAGCGCGGAGCCAGGTACGGTGGTTACAATCAGTCATCGGGAAGCGTCGGACCGTCAGGCCGACTTTTCTCCAGCGGCATAAGGAACAAAACGACTTCCCAAAACGCTAAAGGTGTTGTGCAGAAAAACGGTATTGTAGGACGCATAAAATTTTGTTTTCGCATCGTATTTTTCGAAAACTGCTTTCCACTTTTCCGAAAACAAACTCTAAAGGCCGCGGCATTGTGGCTAGCCTCATAGATCGAGTGAACAATGAAGAACGGCAGACCGGTTATCCTGGTCGTGGAAGACAGCCCGTTGATCCGAATGGGTGCCATCGATCTTGTCCTATCGGCGGGCTACGACGTGTTGGAGGCTGGCGACGCTGACGAGGCAATCCGCATCCTCGAATCGCGAGACGACATTGACCTTGTGTTCACCGATGTTCAGATGCCGGGGACGATGGACGGTATCAAATTGTCCCACTACATCCGTGATCGATGGCCGCCGGTGAAGCTGATCATCGCCTCCGGTGCTGCCATTCTCGAGGAGAGCATGCTGCCTGGCGGAAGTCGCTTCTTCTCGAAGCCCTACGACGAACTCACCATTACCGAGGCAATGGCACAGCTGCTTTTGAGCGAGGATCCACACGCCCATATCACTTGAAGCCTTCCTCTATCCCCAGTAATATCGCCTCGACAACCGCCTCAACCGGCACCGTTGCATCAATAACCATTGCATTCCCGGGAATATCTTCCTTCGTTGCGTGCAGTCGCATGATCAGATCCCGCTCTTCTGGCTTTCCGCCGAATTCGTCTTCGGGTCTGCTGGCCAGCCGGTTTTTCAGGGTGTGCTGATCGACGTCGAGAACGAAGACCCCGTCAAAAAGCTCGATAAACCGGTGGAAATTGCGGGAGCCGCCGCAGAAGAAGGAGATCGGGTGGCTTTGATCGCTGACCAGCGCTTTGACCTTGTCGATATTCCACAGGTGGTGCCTGTGTCCGAAAGCTACATCCGCAAGACCCTGCACCAGTGCGGAGGCGTCTAGCGGTTCGCCGGTTGCGGGGTCGCCCTGGTAGGCCAGTTCACGATCACCGTGGATGACGTGGTAGCCGCGCCGTTGCAGTTCGGTAGCGACGGAGGTCTTGCCGGTTCCTGAAACGCCTTCGATCAAAATATTGCGCTGGCCCATGCTTGCATCCCTTCGTTCATCCGTGCGGCTGTGACTGTTGTGAAACATCGTCCGGCTGCTGCTTCGGTTCAGTTTCATACAAGCCAGAACTGGCACATCAGGTTGTGTAATTTATTGGCTCCTCCATGACCGCAAAGCGGAGAGGGTCGGTCTTGGCCTGGATCGGGCCTTGACCGGTCCAAGGTCCTGGATCACTTCACCAGATCTGCCGCAGTAAAAACCGGAAATACCGGAAGGTCAGGCGCGTTTGCGACGTGAGGATTGCCGTTCCCCCGCCAGATTGCGCAAACGACGGCAAGAATGTCTGCTTGCTCTGCCAAGGCCAATCGATGCGCGTCGGCGACGGCGCCGCCTGTGGTGATCACGTCTTCTATGAAGGTGATCCGGCGGCCCCGGACATCCTGTCCTTCTATCGCGCGGCACGTGCCATAGGCTTTTGCCTCTTTACGGACAAAGGCGGCTGGAAGCCCCGTTTCCAACGAAATCGCGGTGACAAGCGGAATCCCGCCGAGTTCCAGACCAGCAAGGATTTCGGTTCCGGGGGGAAGCAGGGAGGCCATGGCCTTTGCCAGTGCTCTCAAGAGAACCGGGTTTCCCTCGAAGCGATATTTATCGAAGTAACGGTTGGAGACCTGGCCGGAGCGCAACACGAATTCGCCCTCAAGGGTCGCCGTGGCTGCTATTTGTCTGGCGAGTTCCGCCAATGGGGAGGGCGCATTTCCGGTCATTTTCGGCCTCTCTGAACCTGTCGCAAATGCCGGATGGCTACACCGATTATGCGCATGCAACAAGCACAAGTTGAGAGATGTGCACGCCCTTTATCACTTCAATATTGTGCGCGACGCAAAGAGGGCAGGGGGCAGCATTGCCGCCCCCCTTATTTCATCCCTCAAGACGCCATCGCATAGCGTTGCTGTTGGCCATAGCTTCCGGCATTGGTGCGGAAGCGCTGGACCATCTGGGCGAGATGTTCGGTTTCCTGGGTCAGGCTCTGGGCCGCTGCGGTGGTTTGCTCCACCATGGCGGCGTTCTGCTGGGTGACCTTGTCCATCTGGTCGCCAGCCGCGGTGACTTCGCGCAGCGAGGTCGCCTGTTCGCGGGCAGCGTTGGCGATGTCGGTAATGGTGGTGCTCATCTCGACCACCTGCTCGACGATTTCCTTCAGCGAGGCACCGGATGCGGTGACGAGGCCGACGCCGGTCTCGACTTGCGCGCTGGAGGTGGAAATCAGTGCCTTGATCTCCTTGGCGGCATTGGCCGAACGCTGGGCGAGTTCGCGTACTTCCTGCGCAACCACCGCAAAGCCCTTACCGGCTTCACCAGCGCGGGCGGCTTCCACACCGGCATTCAGGGCCAGGAGATTGGTCTGGAAGGCGATCTCATCGATGACGCCGATAATGTTGCCGATCTTTTCCGATGAGCCCTGGATGGCCGTCATCGCTTCCACGGCCCGGGCGACGATATCGCCGCCCTTGGCGGCATTGTCGCGGGCGGCGGTAACGGCATGTTGCGCGCGGCCCGCGCCTTCGGCGGTGCCGTTGACGCCACGCGATACATCGCCCAGTGCAGCAATGGTTTCTTCCAGCGAGGCGGCCTGCTGTTCGGTGCGGCGTGCCAGATCGTTGGAGGCAGCGGAAATTTCGCCAAGGCCCGAACGGATCGTGCCGACGGTTGAAACCACCGAACCCATCGCGTCCTCAAGTGCTGCGACGGAGGTGTTGAAATTCTGGCGGATCGCCTCGAATTCCGGTGCGACATGGGTGTTCATTCGCACGGTCAGGTCGCCTGCGGCCAGCGCGTCGAAGCCGGTCTGCACCTGCTGGACGAAATGGCGCAGATCTTCCGCCTTGGCCAGTTCCAGCGCCGTTTGGCGCTCGCGGTCGCTCTCGACGCTGGCCCTGAGCTTTTCCTGTTCCGACTGCACGGACCGGCCATTGGCGAGATCAAGACGGAAGCTGTCGAGGGCCGAGGCCAGCATGCCGAATTCGTCGCTGCGGGTCTTGCCGGTCACTTCCGTCTGGTAATCGCCACCGCCCATGCGGCGCACGGCGGCCACCACGTCGCCCAGCGGGCGGCGCACGATGAGGATGGAAACGCCGTAGATCATCACCAGAGCAATGACCAGCAGGATCAACCCGCTGATGGCCGTGGATGTCACCTGCGCGACAACCGGTTCAGAAAAGGTTTTGGCGGGAACATCGAGAACGGCGGCCCAGGTCTTGTTCATGCCCGGCGCCGTGAAGGGAAAGACCAACCGCGTCGCACCGTCAGGCAGGCCGTGAATGATGCGCATCCTGCCATCGGCAAGGGCGGCCTTGACATCGGTGGCACCCGTGTCGCCATAGGACTTCATCAGCGTATCCTTGTCGGGATGCACCAGCCAGTTGCCATTATCGGCCACCAGCATCACCCGGCCGCCGTCAAACGGGGTCATGGCACTGATCGAGGCAGAAAGATCGCCCAACTGCACATCCACACCGGCAAGACCGATGATCTTGCCCTTGACAAAAACGGGAGTTGAAACGGAGGTTAAAAGCTTACCCGTGGTGGAAATATAGGGTTGGGTAATCAACCCCTTGCCGGTGGACAAGGGTTCTGCGTACCATTGGTCGGCGGTCTTGGTGACCCAGGTGGAAAATTCCAGGTTACCGCTATCATCCTTGGTCCAGTAAGCGGCGAAAATCCCGACCTTGTTGCTACCCTCGGTGCCTTGCAGTTTCAGCTCCTGCGGGGCTTCCGGCACTTCGGTCATCCAGGCGCCGAACATGGTTTTGTAATGGGTCGGTACGCCCTTCAACAGTGCAATCACGTCGGTGCGGTTGCGTGAGCCGTTTTCGATCAGGCCGGACAGGCTGCCGGCCACACTGGTTCCGGCGGAGACGACATCGGTGATCTGCACGGCCACCTGATTGGCGACCGATGCCGCCTTTTCGGAGGCGAGTGCCACCACCTGATCATTGACACGCTTGCTGGTTTCCCAGCCGCTAAATGCCGTATAGGAGGCGATGAGCGCCGCCATGGCAGCGCCTGCCGCCAGCATAAGTTTTCCTGAAACAGTCCTTACCTGCATACTCATCGCAACCAACCCCCTCGGTTTGCCGAATTTAGGCTAAGGTTGCATAGAGATTCTAACGAAAGTCTAAGGTCGGACCTGCATTGGTGCCGCACCCACCTTTTTTGTGAAAAAATTATTCCACTGGCGAAACCGTGAAAGCGAAATGGCGCCGAGTCATCCGGCGGCATCTATTTGCTTACCTTGCGGACAAATACCCTATGTCAATCTTACGACGCCCTGGCGTAGCGCGGCGACTGGTCGGAATTGGTGCCGTTGGTGCGGAAGCGTCGGACCATATGAGCGAGGTTTTCGGTTTCCTGGGCAAGGTTCTGGGCTGCGGCGGTGGTTTCTTCCACCATGGCGGCATTCTGCTGGGTGACCTTGTCCATGACATCGCCCGCATTCGTCACTTCGCGCAGCGATGTGGCCTGTTCGCGGGCTGAATTGGCAATGTCTGTGATTGTTGAACTCATATTGGCGACCTGGTCGACAATCTGTTGCAACGAGGTCCCCGAGGCGCTGACCAGATGGACCCCGGTTTCAACCTGTGCGCTGGAGGTGGAGATCAGCGCCTTGATTTCGCGGGCCGCATTGGCGGAGCGCTGGGCGAGTTCGCGCACTTCCTGCGCCACCACGGCAAAACCCTTGCCGGATTCCCCGGCGCGAGCCGCTTCCACCCCGGCATTCAGGGCCAGGAGATTGGTCTGGAAGGCAATTTCGTCGATGACACCGATGATATTGCCGATCTTTTCGGACGAGCCCTGGATAGCGTTCATCGCTTCTATGGCGCGAGAGACAATGTCTCCGCCCTTGGCGGCATTGTCGCGGGTGGCGGTAACGACCGTCTGCGCCCGGCCAGCCCCGTCGGCTGTGCCGTCGATGGCACGTGACACATCGCCGAGCGCTGCAATGGTTTCTTCCAGCGATGCAGCCTGCTGTTCGGTGCGCCGGGCCAGATCGTTGGAGGCGGTGGAAATTTCGCCAAGGCCAGACCGGATCGTGCCGATTGCGTGGACAACGGCACCGATCGCTTCTTCAAGGCTTGCCACCGAGGTGTTGAAATTCTGGCGGATGGATTCGAATTCCGGTGCGACATTGTCCTGCATGCGCACGGTCAGATCGCCTGCTGCCAGGGCATCGAACCCAGCCTGGACCTGCTGGACAAATTGCAGCAAATCCGCAGCCTTGGCCTTTTCCAGCCCAGCCTGACGCTCGCGGTCCTGTTCCACGCTTTTGCGCAAGGCGTCCTGCTCCTGCTGCGCGCGCAGGCCATTGGCGAGTTCGCGGCGGAACTGGTCGAGCGCTGTCGCCAAGGTGCCAAACTCGTCGGTCCGGCCTGTTTCGGCAATCGGTTTGTCGTAATCGCCACCGGCCATCACGCGCACACCTGCCACCACATTTGCCAATGGGCGGCGTACGATCAACATCGAGACAAAATAAATCAGGCACAGACCGATCGTCAGCATGATCAGGCAACTGGAGGATATGGCGATGATCTGTTCCTTGATCGGGCCTGTGAAGGTCTTTTCCGGAATGTCGAGCACCGTGGCCCAGGTCTTGTTCATGCCGGGGCTAGTAAAGGGAAAGACAATGCGTGTCGCGCCATCCGGCAGGCCATGGATGATGCGCGTCTTGCCATCGGCAAGCGCCGCCTTGACCTCGGCGGCCCCGGTCTCAGCATAGTCCTTCATCATCAGGGACTTGTCGGGATTGACAAGCCATTTGCCGTTATCGGCCAGCAGCATGATGCGGCCATCCTTAAAGGGCCGCAAAGCGCTGATTGTCGCGGCGAGATCGTCCAGCTTGATATCGACGCCCGCCAGTCCGACAATCTTGCCATTCACCCTTACCGGCAATGATATCGATGTCAGCAACTGACCGGTGGTCGAGATATAAGGCTGGGTAATCAGGCTCTTGCCGGTTGCCAGAGGTTCGGCATACCATTGCTCGGTGGTTTTGATCTCCCAGGTGGAAAATCCCAGCTTGCCGCTGTCGTCCTTGGTCCAATAGGCCGTGAACAGACCTTGTTTATTGGTGCCCTCAGCGCCTTGCAGTTTAAGGTCCGCCGGGACCTCAGGCAATTCGGTCATCCACGCGCCAAACATGTTTGGATATTGTGGCGGAATGTTTTTCAGTGAGGCGATGACATCGGCGCGGCTGCCTGCGCCGTTTTCCATCAGTCCCGACAGGCTTGCCGCGACGCTGTTCGCAGAGGAAACTACATTGGTAATATCTGCGGTTACCTGCCTGGAGGCAAGCTCGGCCTTTTGCGTCGCCACAGCCACGATATTGTCGACCAGCTGCGTTTTGGTAGCAAATATGCCGACAATTGAGAACCCGCCCAGAGAGATCGTTATCACGACCCCTGCCGCCAGCAGGAGCTTTGCTGAAACCGATTGCACTGGCATTTTCATCAAAAGACTCCGATTGGTTTTAAGGCCTACGGAACCGTATCTGTGATTTTCTAAATAAATGCTAATATTCGGTGTTCAAATCCAAATAGCCTGCCGAAAACCCGTCCCGGATGGCACAGATGCGCCTGCGCTAAGCGTTGAAGGCCTTGCAAATATCCCAAAAGCATCAAGCCCTTGAGATATTTGCAGGCACACTATGACAGGTCCGTGTTAGACGAACTGGCTAAGCCCTGGCACGGATGCCACGACCTTGTCCACCACTTCGTCACCGGCATGTTCGCGGGCAATGGCCATGGTTTCCTTGGCAAGAGCCGAAATTTCTCCCATGCCAAGCCCAAGGCTCATCAATTGCTGGCCAAGACCCATGATGCCGCCGCCGCCGATGGCGCTCATCAGGCCGCCCAGCAGGCCGCCGCTCTTGCCTTCGCCATTGTGCATAGCCACCAGTTCAGGCGCGCCAGGCATGGATTCGATCATCCGGGCAACCGCGCGGTCATCGGCTTCGCGCTGCAAAAAGCCCAGCATCATGCCAAGCGCCTTTTCCGCCGTGTCCGGGGCGATGCCGACATTGTCGGAAATGCGGGTGACCAATTCGCTCATGGGATGCTCCTCAAAGGTTTTTTGACGTTCACGTCAACGTAATTTACTCAGGCCGCAAACTCAAGCGGCAAGCGCCTTCAATCTGCTCAAAGCCGTGTGAAACCGCTGACGGAGTTGAGGATGTTCCATATTCTGCTAAGAACAACAAGTGCAGGACCGAAGGGGCATTCGGCGATTGTACACGTCCTTCAATCGAAACCGATTGAAGGAGAAGACCATGCAGCGCTTATGTGTTTGATAAAACGCACGGTGCTGTTGTCGCGGAGGCGTGTCGAGGGGATGTGACGCGATGCTTGAAGATGGAAAATTGTTTCTCGGGGCCAGCCGCAAGCCGGATGATGCTTTCAACGCACCGGAATATCTGGAATTGAAACTGGCCAACCGCCACGGCCTGATCACCGGCGCGACCGGCACCGGCAAGACCGTGACGCTGCAAATCCTGGCGGAAGGTTTCGCCAGTGCGGGTGTTCCGGTGTTCTGCGCCGACATCAAGGGCGATCTGTCGGGCATCGCCGCGCCGGGGGAGGCCAAGGATTTCCTGATAAAGCGCGCTGAGGAGATCGGGCTTTCACCCTATCCCTTCGAGGAATTTCCGGTCACCTTCTGGGATCTCTACGGCGAAAAGGGCCATAGGGTCCGCACAACCATCGCCGAAATGGGGCCGCTTTTGCTGGCCCGTCTGATGGAAGCCTCGGAAGCCCAGGAGGGGGTGCTGAACATCGCCTTCAAGATCGCCGATGAGGGCGGGCTGGCGCTGCTGGACCTCAAGGATTTGCAAGCGCTGCTGAGCTATATGGCGGAAAATTCCAGCACCCTGTCCGGCCAATTCGGGCTGATCTCCAAATCCTCGGTTGGTTCGCTGCAACGGGCGCTGTTGCTGCTGGAAAGCCAGGGCGCCGACCAGTTTTTCGGCGAACCGGCGCTGTCCATCCAGGATATCATGCGGGTTGCGCCGGATGGGCGAGGGACGATTTCGGTGCTGGCCGCCGACCGACTGATGATGAACCCACGGCTTTACGCCACGTTCCTGCTCTGGCTGCTGTCGGAACTGTTCGAGGAACTGCCTGAAGTTGGCGATATGGCTCAGCCCAAACTGGTATTTTTCTTTGATGAGGCGCATCTCTTGTTTCGCGATGCGCCGAAAGTTCTTGTCGAGCGGGTGGAGCAGGTGGTGCGGCTGATCCGCTCCAAGGGCGTCGGCGTTTATTTCGTCACGCAAAATCCGCTGGATGTGCCCGAAACCATTCTGGCGCAATTGGGCAACCGGGTGCAGCATGCGCTGCGCGCCTATACGCCCCGCGAACAGAAGGCGGTGAAGACCGCCGCTGAAACCTTCCGGCCCAATCCGGCTTTTTCCTGCGAAGAGGCGATTACGGCACTTGGCACCGGTGAGGCCCTGGTCTCGACCCTTCAGGGCAAGGGTGTGCCCTCCATGGTCGAACGTACCCTGATCCGCCCGCCCTCCGCCCGCATCGGCCCGCTGACCGACAGCGAGCGGACGGCAATCATCGGCGCCAGCCCCATGGCGAACCTCTATGATCGCACCATCGACCGGCACTCGGCCTTCGAAATCCTGGCGGAACGGGCCGAAAAAGCCACGGGACGCAGCGGGGCCGATGATAGGACCGATGACGGTGCCGAAGGCACCACCGCCGCCAGCCGTTGGAAATTGCCGGGCTTTGGCGATGAAGCACCAGAGCAAAAAAACACCACCACCCGCCAAACGCCTGACCGCACCGCACCCCCCGGCCGCCAACGCCAAACGGTGATCGAGGCAGCAATGAAAAGCGCCGCCCGTTCGCTGGCCAGCCAGGTCGCCAACCAGCTCGGCCGGGCGCTGGTTCGGGGGATTTTGGGCAGTTTGAAACGGTAGGGATGGGGTATTCGGTGGGTGCTGTTGGGGCGGAGTAGGCAAAAGGTTTGATCAGTGGAAGGTCGCGTTGAGCTGTTAGCGGTCATTGTGCCTTGATTAAAATCGCTTATCCTACTGGTCTGAAAGACATCACACCACCGAGGTATTCAATGGAATGGAGCGATGCTGATTACGCTGACGTTGTCGAATGGCGGCGCGATATTCATGCCCACCCTGAGCTTCAATTCGAAGTTCACAGAACGGCTGCCTTTGTGGCAGTAAAGCTTGCTGAATTCGGCTGTGACGAAATCATAACAGGCATCGGCAAGACGGGCGTCGTCGGTATCATTCATGGCCAACAACAGACCAGCGGGAAGGTAATTGGGTTACGAGCTGATATGGATGCGCTACCGGTCGAGGAAGAAACCGGAGCGCCTTGGGTATCTACGACCAAAGGCGTGATGCATGCGTGCGGACATGATGGACACACCGCAATGCTTCTAGGTGCCGCTCGTTCCCTGACCCGGACCCGAGCATTCAATGGGAAGGCCGTGGTTATCTTCCAACCAGCAGAGGAAGGTGGCGGAGGTGGAAAGGCCATGGTCGATGATGGTTTGATGGACCGCTTCGAGATAGATGAGATCTATGCCATGCACACCGAGCCAGGGTTGCCAATTGGTCAGTTCACGACTGCCAGCGGACCATTGGCTGCATCTGCTGATGGCTTTCGGATAAAGATCGAAGGCAAAGGGGCGCACGGAGCATCACCCCACGTCAGCGTTGATCCGCTTGTTGTCGGCGCAAACATCCTTTTGGCGCTTCAGACGATTGTCTCCCGCAATGTCCATCCTCGTCAGTGCGCAGTTGTCACCGTGGGCTGGATGGCGGGCGGCAAGGCTGGCAACGTCATACCTCAGTCGGCCGAGATGGGTGGTACGACCAGGACGTTCGATCCCGCCACACGCGATCTGATAGAAAGACGTGTAACAGAAATCGCGTCGCATGTTGCCGAGGCCTACGGAGCAAAAGCAGCGGTCGCATATAAGCGGATGTTTCCACCGACCGTAAATCACTCAGGTGAAACCGCATTCGCTGTTGGCACAGCGACTTCATTGGTTGGCGCGGAAAACGTAAACGGCTCTATGGAGCCATTGATGGGATCAGAAGACTTCGCGTTCATGCTCGAAGCTAGACCAGGAAACATCATGCTCATCGGAAATGGCGACGGCCCGTCTGTTCATGACTCTCGGTACGACTTCAACGACGCGGCCATTCCCTTTGGTGTCGAATATTTCAAGGCAATCGTGGAGCGAGGCTTGCCGTTGGAATGACCGCTTCGGGTACCCACGCGGCCGTATTGCCGCTTGCAACCTTAGCTCCCAAAGACATCCGGTTTACGGCAATCGTCATCCCATCTTCGCCTCCTCATCCTCATCCGCCTGCTGCACCTTCTCCCTCCAATTTTTCAAAAAGGGAGGGAGGATAGGAGCCATCCGCGCTTCACCAACCAGCCAACCCCCTCCCGCCTGCTTACGCCGCATAACGGTTGTCGAAGCTTCTCGATCCGCCGGGGACGATGAAGCGGGAGACCAGTTGCTGCAAACGCACGCTCTCCTGGGCGAGATTGGCGCTGGCGGCGCTGGTTTCTTCTACCATGGCGGCATTCTGCTGGGTGACCTGATCCATCTGGTTGACGGCGGTATTGACCTCCGACAGGCCGACGGATTGTTCACGCGAGGAGGTGGCGATGGCGTCCATCAGGCCGTTGATCGTCGTAACGTGATGCTCGATGGCCTTCAGCACGTCGCCGGTTTCCTGAACCTGACGCACGCCGTTTTCCACTTCCTGGGTGGATTTGTTGATCAGTTCCTTGATTTCGCGCGCGGCCTTGGCCGAGCGTTGCGCCAGTTCGCGCACTTCGGTGGCAACGACGGCAAAGCCACGCCCCGCTTCGCCGGCGCGGGCGGCTTCAACGCCTGCATTCAGGGCGAGAAGATTGGTCTGGAAGGCAATCTCGTCGATGACGGTGATGATATTGGAAATCTGGTTGGAGGAATGCTCGATACGCTGCATGGCGCTGATGGCTTCGCCAACCACCTGGCCGGATCGGACCGCGCTGCTGTTGGCTTCCTTGGCCACGCCACGTGCTTCTTCAACGCGCTTTGAGGAATTGCTGACATTGACGGTGATCTGGTCCAGCGCTGCTGCGGTTTCTTCCAGCGATGCGGCCTGCTGCTCCGTGCGCTTGGAAAGATCGTCCGCACTTTGGCTGACTTCGCGAGAGCCATCGCTGATAGCGTTAGCAGAGGTGGCAACGGTTGCAATCGTGCTGCCCAATTGGGCGACAGCGGTATTCAGATCAAGGCGCAGAGCGTCGAATTCCGGTGCAAACGGTTCGTTCAGTTCAAACCCGAGGTCGCCTGCGGCCAAGCGCTTCAGGCCAGATGCCAGGCCTGCGGTGGCTTCCTGCAATTTCTTCTGTGCGGCGGCTTCGGCTTCCTGCTGAAGGCGCAGCTTGTCGGCTTCGGCCTTCTGGCGGTTGTTGGCGGCTTCGGCTTCCAGGGCGCGGTTGCGCAACATTCCGTCTTTAAACACCTGAAGGGCTGCGGCCATCGCGCCGATTTCGTCCTTGCGGCTCATGTAAGGCACGCTGCCGCTGGTATCCCCGGAAGACAGGGTCCGCATATTGTCCGTCATGTGCTTCAAGGGACGCACGACCCGCAGGCTGCTGATCAGTGCCGCGCCGATGCCGATGCTGAACGCCAGAGCAAGAGCGATATAGGTCACGGTCGTGGCCAGGGAAATCTGCTCGGCGTTGGCGGCACCTTCGTCTTTGGCATTTTCGGCCAGATCGTCAACTGCGGCCTGGATATCGTCACCGGCCTTGGCATAGACCGCCAGGGATTCTCCCAGAAACAGCTGTTTTGCCTCATCAGCACTGCCACTATCCGTCAATGTCTTGACCTTCTGCCACAATTGCTCGGCCTTGGCCCAATCCTTGGAGAAGGTGTCGTAAAGCTCTTGGTCTTCTTTGTCGACGATCAGCGGTTCATACTGCTTTCTAGCCTGCGCGAGTGCGTCATAGGCCTTGTTCAGCGATCCCAGAAAGATGGCTCGTTGCTCAGGTGTGACGGCGCTGCGATAATTGCTCTGCGCAATGCGGATATCGCCCAGGTCGGCATTAATCTGCCCCATGAGGATGAAGGAGGGGACCCGCTTATCGACGATCTGATTGGTCCCCTCCGAGATCGTGTTCAGCGAAGTCACCGCGTAAATGCCTTGGCCAACCACGACCAGAAGAATGATTGCGAACAATGATATAATAAGTTGGCCAAGAGAGACGCGCATTTTTAATCTCCGGAGCCGCACGGCCCGTTGTATTGCAGAGTTACCATTGCGGTTTTGCTGCCGTTAATTTATGGCGAATACGTTTAAACATTCATAATATTGAATAACGACAAGCGATAAGAGCTTCACTTGGATTTTCCCGTAAAAATAGAGGGAGACGATCTCGTCCTGGACGATGAGTGCCGACTCAAATCGCGTGTTTGCTCTACTGTTTTGGGGTTCTGTCACTGTTCAGCAATATACTGTCTTGCTTATGCCATGGTCACGGTTTCAAAACACTTGTCGTTTGAGGCCGGAATGGGCAAGGCAAGGGGTACAAAATGGCGGATGCATGTGTGGTGGGTTCGGCAACGGGTTTTGTCGATCTGAGTTTTATCCAGACGGCGTTTCTGGGCGTGGTGCAGGGGGTGACGGAACTGGTGCCGGTTTCCTCCTCGGCCCATATGCGGGTAGTGCCAGCGCTGCTGGGCTGGCCCGATCCGGGCGCTGCCTTTTCGGCCGCCATGCAGATGGCGGCGCTGGTCGGGGTGATCAGCTATTTCTGGCGGGATATTTACGGACTGGCCAGTGGCTCGATTAGCGCCGTGAAACGCCGCGACTTCGAGAATTTCGATTTCCAGCTGGTGCTGTGGATTCTGATTGCCACGCTGCCAATCATCGTGGCCGGCCTGGCGCTGTCACATACGCTGAACAGCTGCGGTTCGCCGCTGCGCAGCCTCTGGGCTGTTGGCCTTGCCTGTCTGGTCATGGGCGGGCTGCTGGCCGCCACCGAGCTTCTGGCCAAACACCGCCGTGATCTGCCCAGCATTCGCCCGCTGGATATTCTTCTGGTCGGCATCGCCCAGGTCGGCGCGCTGATCCCCGGCGTGTCGCGTTCCGGCGCTACCATGACAGCGGCCTTGGCGCTGGGCTTCAAGCGTGAGGAAGCGGCGCGCTTTTCCTTCCTGCTCGGCTTGCCAGCCATTCTTCTGGCCGGTCTGAAGGAGGTTTGGGAATTGCACAAGCTGGCGTTGGACAGCCACGGCTGGGCGCTGCTGGGTGTCGGCCTGGTGGCCGGCGGCATCTCCTCGCTCATCGCCATCTGGGGTCTGATGCGCTTTCTGGAGCGTTTCTCCACCTGGCCCTTCGTGATCTACCGGATCATTCTGGGCGTGGTCCTGCTGGCGGCCGCCGCCTCCGGCATGGCGTCCTAAACCTGGGCCTCGTAATCCGGGGCCTTCAAACCACCTGCATCGCGCCGGGTCCAGGCACGGCACCCGGCGGCACTTTGCCCATGATGATCATGCCCAATACCTCGTCCTTGGTGACATCCTGCGTGCGGGCATGGCCGACCACTTTGCCGTTTTTCATCACGAACACCCGGTCGGCGAGATCGAAGACATCGTGAATGTCGTGGCTGATCAGGAAAATGCCGATGCCTTCCTTTTTCAGTTGCAGGATCAACTCGCCCACCTGGGCGGTTTCCTGGGGGCCAAGCGCTGCGGTCGGCTCATCCATGATCAGGATGCGGGCATCGAACAGGATGGCGCGGGCAATGGCCACCGATTGACGCTGGCCGCCTGACAGCGCCTTGACCGGCTCCTTGAAGCGCTGGAAATTCGGATTAAGGCGCCCCATCACCTCACGCGCCTTGGCCTCCATCGCCACATCATCCAGCGTCCCCCAGGGGGTGCGCAGCTCGCGTCCCAGATAGAGATTGGCGGCGGCATCGACATTGTCGGCAACGGCCAGCGTCTGGTAGATGGTCTCGATGCCGTGGCGCTTGGCATCACGCGGATTGTTGATGTCGGCTGGCTGGCCATTGATCAGGATTTCGCCGGTATCGCGTTTATAAGCGCCCGACAGGATTTTGATCAGCGTCGATTTGCCCGCGCCGTTATGGCCGAGCAGGGCGACGACCTCGCCGGCATGAAGATCCACCGAGGCATCATCAACGGCATGAATACCGCCGAAGGAGATGGAGATATTCTTCATTTCCACAAGAGGCGTGTTTTGTTGTGTCATAACGTTTCTCCTGCTTTTTATCGGGTGCGGGCGCGGTAAACCGTATCCAGCCAGACCGCGACGACCAGCACCATACCGATGACGATGCTTTGCAGCGGCGTATCCATGCCCAGCAGCACCATGCCCGAATTCAGCGATTGCATGACGATGGCGCCCAGTACCGCGCCGGCAATGGTGCCGGCCCCACCGGCCAGCGATGTGCCGCCAATCACCGCTGCGGCAATGGTGTAAAGCTCGTCCAGCGTGCCTTGCGCATTGGTGGCGGCATTGAGACGGGCGGTGGAAATCGCCGCGGCAATGGCGCAGAGCGCGCCCATCAGTGCAAAGATCCGCACCGTCACCCAGCGGGTCTTGATGCCCGCCAGCACGGCAGCTTCCGGATTGCCACCAATGGCAAACACATAGCGGCCAAACCGTGTACGGTTGGTGATGAAGTTCATGACCATGGCAATGCCAAGCGCGATCAGCACCGGAATGGCAATACCCAGCGAAATGTCCAGCCCGCTGTCCGGCCAGGCGATATTGTTGGCCTCGGCATATTTGCGGGCCAGATTGACTGGCATGTAATAGCTGTTGAGCACGCTGACAGAGCCAAGCACCGCACCGCAGCCGATCAGTCCCATGAAATATTCAGCCCAGATCGGCTTTAGCGGAAAGCCGAACCGCTTGCGCTGACGGCGGGAATGCAGGATCGACAACACGATGAACACGCAGGCGATGATCCCGACCACCCAGCTGGCAGTGGCCCCAATCGAGCCATCCGCACCGCCGCCCATCAGGCGAAAACGGGTATCCATCGGCGCGACGGTCGCACCGCTCGTCACCATCCAGGCGCAGCCGCGCCAGACCAGCAGACCGCCCAGCGTGACAATGAAGGACGGCACGTTGAGAAAGGCGATGATCACGCCCTGAAACGCCCCGATGGCCGCGCCAATGACAATGCCGAGCGTCAGCGCCAACACCCACATCAGCGGATGGTCATAGCCCAGCATCACTGGCAGGAACTTGGTCTGCGTCACCGCCATCATCATGCCGACAAAGCCCAGGATCGATCCGACGGACAGATCGATATTGCGGGTAACGATGACCAGCACCATTCCCGTGGCCATCACCGAGACCGAGGCGGCCTGGACCGAGAGGTTCCATAGGTTGCGCGGGGTCAGAAACAGACCATCCGACAGAATATGGAAGCCGAACCAGATGAGCAGCAGCGCGACCACCATGCCCATCAACCGGGTGTCGATTTCGGTGGCGTTCAGAAACCGCCGCCAGAGATTGCCCTTGGCCGGGCGGGCGCTATTGGCAGCAGTGCCGATTGTGTGATCCACCATGGACCTGTTGCTCCTCTATGAACTTACGGCAGGCGGTATCGCCGCACACATTGGGCGCGGCGGCATGGGATGGGTGAAGGACTTCCAGACGCATCTCGCTTTGAAAGCCATCTCTCGCCTGCGGATAGGCGTATTGCTCGGCTTCGCCGCCCCCTCATCCGCCCCTCTATTTACGAAATGAGGGCGCCACCTTCTCCCCGCTGGGGAGAAGAGATTTGCAGCGCCGTCTGCGCTTTCTCTGTTGCTGTACGGAACGAATAGAGCCTTTTTTCAACATCAGAATAAGGCCGAGGGCTATGGCCTTGGTCTCTTCTCCCCAGCGGGGAGAAGGTCCCGGCAGGGGGATGAGGGGGGCGAAGCCAATAAACGATATGCGCCGCTTAGCGTTCCAGGCCGCAGCGCAATCTCTCACGCCACGGCCCATATCGTCAGAACTTACTTGCACACCTCAACCGCGCCAGCTTTCACACCCTGGCACAGCGTCTTCTTGTCGATCCATTTGGCATCGAGAACAACGTTGAGATTGTCCTTGGTGATGGCCTGCGGCATCAGGAATTGCGATTCCATTTCCACGCCCTTGGTACCACCCTTGAACTTGGCGGTGCCGGGGATTTCGCTCATCTTCTTGCCACCGGCGAGTGCCACCGCCACGTCACCGGCTTTCTTGCCCAGCATGCGGCTGTCTTTCCACACCGACACAGTCTGGGTGCCAAGCGCGACGCGGTTCAGCGCGGCCTTGTCGCCATCCTGACCGGACACTGGCACGGAACCGGCCAGACCCTGTGCTTCCAGCGCGGCGACAACGCCGCCCGCCATGCCGTCATTGGAAGAGACGACCGCATCGACCTTGTTGTTGTTGGCGGTCAAAAACTGCTCCATGTTTTTCTGGGCAATTTCCGGCTTCCAGCCATCGGTATAGGCTTCGCCGACATTCTTGATCTTGCCGCTGGCCATGGCATCTTTCAGCACTTCCATCTGGCCGGAAAACACGAAATCGGCGTTCGGGTCGGTCGAGCCACCCTTGATGAACACGTAATTGCCTGTGGGCTTGACCTTCATCACTTCCTTGGCCTGCAAGCGGCCGACTTCCTTGTTGTCGAAGGTGATGTAATAGGTGTTGGGGTTCTCAATCAGGCGGTCGTAGCCGATGACAGGAATGCCTTCCGCCGCAGCCTTTTCGATGGCCGGGCCAATGGCGCTCGAATCCTGCGCCAGCACGATCAGTGCGTTGGCGCCTTGCGCAATCAGGCTTTCGATATCGGTCAGCTGCTTGGCGGCGGATGTCTGGGCGTCGGCGGAAATATACTTTGCACCATGCGCCTTCAGCGCTTCCTTGATGGCGGCCTCATCGGTCTTCCAGCGCTCTTCCTGGAAGTTGGACCAGGACACGCCAACCACCAGATCCTTGGCATGAACAGGACCATAGGCAGACGTCATGACGGCAGCCACTGCCATCAGTTTCAAAACGGATTTCATTGTAAACCTCCCCAGGTGAAGGCAGCGCGGGCAGACCTCCTCGTCCGCCGCCACGCTGCCAGAAAACTGCCTCTGTTCCCCAATCATCAGGCTCTTTCAAGCCAGGCGATTGTTTTTCTCGACAGTCGAGAAAATAACTGGCAGAAGAAATTCACCCTGTCAATACGCCTGTTGTGAGCATAAACGGGTGCATGGGGCGGGACCTGCAACACCTGTGAGTTTGCCCAGGGGGAAAGGAACAGCGCTTTTCCCAAAATGACAAATGGGTCATAGAAAAATCAGACCCTGCTGGTTCAGGATGACCCAGAAGGATGTGAGCGTTGCAGTGAAACAGATGCTTTGGGAGGGGCATGTGGTTCAGGCAGAGAGAACAGAAAACAGGAACAGGTCGGCGCATCGATGCTGATGAAATCCAGCACCGAACAGATCCGCCGCCAGAATTCGGCCCTGGTTCTCGCCGCCTTGCGGGTGGAGCAGGCCATGTCCCATACCCAGATCGCCGCCGTGACCGGTCTTGCCTCGGCAACCGTGACCGCCATTACCAGTGAGCTGGAACAGGCCGGTGTGATCGAGCGGCATGAGCAGCAGATTGCTGGCGCACGGGGCAGACCGCGTGTCGCCCTGTCGCGCCGCCGGGATTTTGCCTATGTGATGTCGGTCAGGATTTCCTCCGACCGGCTGAATTACACCCTGTCGGATTTTCGCGGCAAGCTGATGGACCGTTTCGAGGAACCGCGCCCGCTTGATGTGTCTGCGGCTGGCTTTATCGAAGGGCTAGGCCGCAACCTTGCCCGTCTGGCCAGCCGGTCGAAACTGGGGCCGGAAAAGGTCGCCGTTCTCTCCGTCAGTTCCAAAGGCATTGTCGATGCGGGCGGCGCAAGACTGTTGTGGACACCGGTATTCGGCCAGCAACCGCTCGACCTCAAGGCGGGCCTTGGTGATTTCGAAAAGGCCATGGCTCTGCTCAGCAACGAGACCCTGCTGGTGGCTCACGGTCTCAGCCGCCGCATGGATGCCCAGGATGGCACGTTTCGCGGTCTGATCGCGCTGTCGCTTGGCCACAGCATTGGTCTCGGCATTGCAAAGCCGATGCCGGATGGCACGGTGGCGGTCAGCGCCCCGAATTTCGGCCATATGCTCAATACCGCCGACAGCAAATTGTGCCGTTGCGGCGCACGCGGCTGTATCGAGGCCTCCGCCGGCTTCTACGGCATTCTGCGCATGGCGTTTGAAGTGCGGCCCGATACCATCCCGGCCAAGTTTGTGCCGATTACCGAGATGGACAAAATCGCGCTCTCGGCGCGTCAGGGCAATCGCATGGCCCAATATGCCTTCCGCCAGGCGGGGCTGGCGCTTGGCCAGGGCCTGTCACGGGTCTTCAGCCTCCACGAAACGCTACCCGTCATCATCACCGGCCCCGGCACCCGCTATTATGACCTGCTGGCGCAGGGCATAGAGGAGGGTCTTGCCCAATCCCTGCAAGTCCGCCTCGACGGCGCACCGTCAATCAGCCTTATTGGTGACGAGGCCGATCTGGTGCAGGAGGGGCATGTGGATCATGCGCTGCGGGCGATTGATGAGCGGTTGTTTGGGGGTGGGTGAGGGGCGTGCGCGGAGGGGATGCTGCCGATCCGCCGAATTCAATCGGTTTTCAGGGTCTTCATCCGCTGTGCTCTGACGATTGCCGAGAGTTTCTTGCTGATCTCCAAAAAGAAACCTTCGGGGACCATACCATAATCGCAGCGGGTCGGATCGTGAGGCAACGTCGCCAACCGATCCGAGGGCCACGTGAACTGATTGACTTCGCAGAGGCGCACGTAATTCGCGTCCTGATCCAATCCGATAGCCTTACAAATGTCTTCAGGGATCAGAAGAGATTCTGCTTCTTCCCCGACTTCCGGATAGGAATCGGTGATCGGAACCACGGCTACCAAGCCAGACGCCTTGGATGTCAGCACGATAGCGCAAGGCCGATCTTTTCTGAAACGGTCCTTATGCCAGGTTATAACCAAAGCGGATCACGAGACCGGGAACAGGCTCCGGCAGTTTCACTTGGAGATTACGCCATATTCGGCGCTCTCGATGTCGCCCAAGAGATCATCATCGATTTCGCTCGCATGCAGAACTCGGACTTCCTGACTTTTCAACCTGTTGAAGCGCTCCAACTCCTTCGGGCTGATGTAAGCGCCGACCACGCGGTCATGCGAGGTAACCTCGATCACGCCGGCTTCGTACACATCCTCCCGGATCTTGCCGAACTGCCGCGAAAATGCACTGGCTGGAACTTGATACGCCATCATTGATCTCCTAGAATATCTGCGTAAAATACGTAATTTTCGCAAATTCGTCAACGGATACGACTTGGCTCTCGCAACTCAACAGAGGCTTGACCGTCTCTCTATTGAGAGACATGATATGCACGACGCATATGAGGAAGATCACCATGGCTGCTCGAACATCGATGCTGCATGTCCGTATAGACGAGAAACTCAAAGCCGAGTCTGCGGAGACACTGGCGCGCTTCGGTCTATCTGTTTCGGATGCCGTCCGTATCCTCCTGACCCGCGTCGTCGATGAAGGAGGTCTTCCTGCGGGACTGACCCAGGACCCGCAGGCCCACGATGCCTGGTTTGCGGCCAAGGTGCATGAGGCTCTGGCCGATCAGCGACCCGGTGCGTCGCATCGACAGGTTATGGACGAAGCACAGGCTCTGATCGATCGGAAGCGTCGTGCCGGAAAGTGAAAGTCTTGACCTCGAATGGACGCCATTTGCTCGAGCGGACCTGCTGGCCATCATCGATTACATTTCCGACCACAATCCAGACGCGGCTCAGCAGCTAAAAGACGACATAGAGGCCAAGGCCGCAAAACTGCCATCCTACCCAAAGCTATACCGGGTAGGACGGGTTTCCGGCACGCGGGAGATGGTCGTCTGGGGAAACTATATCGTCGTTTACACTGAAGATGCCTTGGCAGTACGCATCCTACGTGTGCTGCATGCAGCGCAGCAGTGGCCGCCGGAACAGGAGCGAGAGGCGTGAGGATCGAGATCCCTCACACCAAAGCCCCATCGACAATCACCTGCAAGCGCCCCTGGCTGCATGCCTCGATGCGGGCATCGACGCGGTAGACGTCGCGAAGCAGGGTGGGGGTGATGACGTCTTCGGTTGCGCCTGAGGCGATCAGCTTGCCGCCGCCGATGACGAGGGTGCGGCTGCAATAGCGAAGCGCATGGTTGAGGTCGTGCAGCGCGATCAGCACGGCAATGCCTTCGCGGGTGGCGATCTTGCGCATGAAGTCCAGCACTTCGATCTGCCGGAACAGGTCGAGCGCCGAGGTCGGCTCGTCCATCAGCAGCACTTCGGGTTTGCGCACCAGTGCCTGGGCAATTGCCACCAATTGCCGCTGGCCGCCCGACAGCGCGCCGAGGTCGCGGAAGGCGAGATCGGAGATGCGCAGAGCGGCCAGAATCCGGTCGATATCGTTGAGTTCACCATCGGCCACCCGCCAGCCGCCGCCTTGCTTGGCGGCCAGCAGCACGCTTTCGTAAACCGTCAGCACCGCATTGGCGCCGGTATCCTGTGGCATGTAACAGATCGGGCGGTAGCCCTCACGCACATCTTCCACGGCAACCACGCCGGGGCCGGAGATCAGCCCGGCAATGCGCTTGAACAGGGTGGATTTGCCCGCCGCATTCGGGCCAATCAGCGCGGTCATTTCACCGCCGGTCAGCCAATCGGTGCTGATGTCTTCAAACACCTGGGCGCGGCCATAGCGGGCTCCGACGCGGTCGAGCTTTAGGCTTACCATGCGCGCCTCCTGTTGGTGAAAATCAGCGAGAAGAAGAAGGGAACGCCGACCAGTGCGGTGATCACCCCGATGGGGAGAATAGCGCCGGGGATCAGCATTTTCGACACGACCGAGGTGACGGACAGCAGCAAGGCCCCGCAGATGACCGAGCCGGGCAGGAAGAACCGCTGGTCTTCACCGACCAGCATCCGGGCGATATGTGGCCCGACCAGACCGACAAAGCCGATGGTGCCGACAAAGGACACTGGAATGGCAGCCAGCAGGCTGACCAGCATCATGGTTTCCAGCCGGAGCGCCCGGACATTGACGCCAAGGCTCGCCGCCTTGTCGTCGCCCAGCCGCAGCGCTGTCAGCGCCCAGGCGCGGCGCGCAAACAGCGGCACCGAGATAACCAGCACGGCCAGCGTCACGCCAACCTTCATCCAGGTCGCCTTGGTCAGGCTGCCCATGGTCCAGAACACCACGGCGGCCAGCGCCTGTTCCGAGGCGAGATATTCGAGCAGCGACAACAGCGCGTTGAAGGTGAAGACCAGCGCAATGCCGAGCAGCACGATGGTTTCCACCGTCACGCCGCGCATAGTGGAAACGCCGTAGATGAATAGCGAGGCGAGCATGGCCATCAGGAAGGCATTGATCGGCACCATGAATTCGATGGCCGCCGGAAACACGGCAATGCCGCCCACCAATGCCAGCGCCGCCCCAAAACCGGCGGCCGCCGAAATGCCGAGGGTAAACGGGCTTGCCAGCGGATTGGCCAGAATGGTCTGCATCTGCGCACCCGCCAGCGACAGACAGGCCCCGACGGTGACCGCCATCAGCGCGATCGGCATGCGGATATCCCAGATCACCACCCGGATCTGGTTTGAGACGCTATCGGGGGTGAAAATGGCAGACAGCACTTGGGACAGCGTGTAGCGGGCCGGTCCGAGCGCCATATCAACGGCAACGCTTGTGGCCAGAGCCGCCAGCAGGCACAGGAGAATGGTGACGCGCCGGGCGGTCAGCGCGCGATATTGGCTGCGCCCCTTTCCTTCACCCTGCACCTCAGCGGTGCTCTCAATGGCAACAGTCATCAGTTTGATCCTTTTTCGTCGTCCGACGGGTTCATTGAGACGAAATAGCCCGGCTTATAGGCGACTGGCAGGAATTTCTGGTGAAATTCCCGGAAGGTCCGGTCAGGGTCAAGATCGACAAACAGCTCCGGGTGGAACCATTTGGCAAATTGCTGGATAGGAACAAATTCATAGGGTACGCCGTAGAACTGGTGCCACGCGGCATGGACCTGGCGATTGCGCACGGCGGCAAGCCCGTCGAAGCCGGTGCGCTCGATCAGGGTTTGCAGCTTGGCGCGGGCCTTTTCGGGATCGGCACCGCGCCCGACATGCACGAAACGGTTAGTCTTGGATTCCGCCAGCCAGTTGGAGCCGGTAACGATGATCTGGGCCGGATCGGAGGCGATCAGCTGTTCGATGCTGATTTCGCCAAAGGTGGTGGAGATGATGTCGGAGGCGATATTATGCCCACCGGCGATATCGATCATCTGGCCGAAATTGGCCGGACCGAAGGTGCGGCAGCAGCCGCCTTCGGCATCATTGCCCGGCGCGCGTTCCATGAACACGTTGGGACGCTTCAGGTCCTTCACAGCGGCCAGCCGGTCGGTGACAACTGCAATCTGCTGGCGGCGATAGGCGATCAGCTCTTTCGCCTTATCTTCTGCGCCAAAAATCTGGCCGAGGATTTCAATGGATTTCTCGGTATTCTTGTCAGGATCGAGGCGGAAATCGACATAGACGACCTGAATGCCCGCCGCTGCCGCTTTTTCCTCCAGCCCGCTTTCACGCGCCGCCTGTAACACTTCCAGATTAAGCGTCATCACATCGGGATGCAGGGCAATCGCTGCTTCCAGGCTGAAACCGCCCTGCGGCAGATAGCCGAATTGCGGCAGCTTGGCGATCTCAGGGAAGCGCTCGACATAAGCCGCAAAGCTGTCGGGGTCCTTTTTCACCATGTCATCGCGCCAGCCGACAATGGTGTCGAAGGTCTTGTCCCCGGCCAGCGCCGCGATGGTGTGGATCTGCCGGGCCTCACCGACCAGAACCCGCTTTGCAGGCAGGTCGAGTGTCACCGTGCGGCCAGCGACATCGGTAATCTCGGCGGCTAGCGCAGGTGCGGCCATAAACGGCAAAAGGGCGACGAGCGCCCGCATGATCATTCTGAAAGTCATCAACAAACCTCTTTATATAAATTCCGGCGGCAAGTGCCAGCCGCCGGAAGCCTTTGAAAGTATTAGAGTCTGTCAGGTTCAGATTGAACCAGACAGTCTCTAAACTTCTTTGTTTTCGTTTGTCTTTTCGGGAAAACCGGGTTCCACTTTTCCCTGACAAACTCTAGAGACCCGTGTTCAGCGAGACGAAATAGCCGGAACGATAAGGCACCGGCAGGAAGCGCTCATGCAATTCCTTGAAAGTCGCTTCCGGGTCCAGATCTCCAAACAGCTCTGGATGCAGCCATTTGGCGATCTGCTGCACGGCGACGAACTGATAGGGATTGTTGTAGAACTGGTGCCAGATGGCGTGGACATTGCCATCCTTCACCGCCTTGATATCGGTAAAGGCAGGGCGTTTCATCAGGTCAGCTAGCTTCTTTTGGGCCAGTGCTTTGTCGGCGCCGGGGCCAACGCCAACCCATTTGCCGCCGGGGACATACAGTTCCCAATTGGCACCTGTGACGATCACCTGATCGGGGTTGGAGGCAATGATCTGCTCTGGATTGACGGTGCCGAACGTGCCGGGAATGATGGTTCCGGCCATGTTGACGCCACCGGCGAGCTGCACCATCTTCCCGAAATTCTCGTTGCCGAACGACATGCAGCAATCGTCGCTATAGCCACCGGCGCGTTCCATGAACACAACAGGCTTTTTCAGGTCTTTGGCGTTTGCGAGTGTCTCGGTGACGCGCTTGATCTGCGCATCGTGGAACGCAACGAACTCTTCAGCGCGCTTTTCCTTGCCGTAGAGCTTGCCGATCAGCCGCATTGACGGGTCGGTATTTTCCATGGCCTTTTCGCGGAAATCGACATAAACGAGGGGAATGCCGACCTTGGCAAGCTTTTCGATATAGCCGCTTTCCTCGGTCGCCGATTTGGCGTCGATATTCATAATGATCACGTCAGGCTTCAGCGTCACGGCCTGTTCGATATCGAATGTGCCATCCTTCATGCCGCCAAAGGTCGGGATTTTTGCCATGTCCGGGAATTTTTCCAGATAGGCATTGTACCCGTCCAGATCGGCCTTCTGGAAATCGTCGCGCCAGCCAACGATGCGCTTGAACGGTGTTTCAGTATCGAGAGCGGCGGTGAAATAGATCTGGCGGCCTTCACCGAGGATCACCCGCTCTACCGGCACGCTGACCTCGACCTCACGACCGGTAATATCCTTGATCTTCACCAGATCGCCAGCGTTTGCCACGCTTGAAAAAAGTGCGAGCGAAAGTGCGGCGGCGCAAGCCACCCCATGAACGTTGAACACGGTTGCCTCCAAATATAATGTGTTTTGCGCAAGTCCGATTGCAGGAGGGCGTCCCCACCAAAATCCTGGTTTCGTGACCTACACAGTGTTTCGCCGTGGATTTATGATTTTATGAGTTTGACAGTCAAGAAATATCTTTTAGAAGAATTCCAGAGATATTGAGGGGTTTCGCGGGCATGACGCAGACGGTAATGCAACAGAATTACAACCTGAAAGACGAGATCAAGGCCTATTGGTCGGCCCGCGCCGAAACCTTCGACAGCCAGCCGGGCCACGAGATCTTTTCCGAAAACGAGCGCGCCGCCTGGCATGCTCTGATCCGTAAACATCTGGGCGCTGGCGAGGGTCGCAAGGTGCTGGATCTGGCGTCAGGCACCGGCGTCGTCTCGCATCTGCTGGATGATCTCGGGTTTTCAGTGACCGGCATGGATTGGGCTGAACCGATGCTGGAACGCGCCCGCGCCAAGGCCAAATCCCGTGGCCGCAATATCCGCTTCCTGATCGGCGATGCCGAAAACACCATGGAGGCGGAAGCAAGCTACGACGCGATCACCAACCGCCATCTGGTCTGGACGCTGGTCGATCCGCTCGCAGCCTTTAGGGAATGGCACCGCGTGCTGAAACCCGGCGGCAGGCTGCTGATCGTTGATGGCGATTTCGTCAATCCCAGCCCGCTTGCCAAATTCACCGGCCTGCTGGCCAAGCTGGCGTCACGTCTCGGCGTGGGCAAAACCGTCGCCCATCACGGCCCGGCATCGTCGCTGGTAGAAACCCACCGGAGCATTCTCTCGCGGGTGTATTTTTCTGATGGCGCCAGGGCGGATGCCGTTGTGGCCCTGTTGAAGGAGGCTGGTTTTTCCTCCGTGACGGTTGATACAGACTTGCGCGCCATCAACCGGGCGCAACGCGCCAATTTCGGATTTTTGAAGGGGCTAGAGCGGGCAACCCAGCATCGCTATGCGATTTGCGCGGTGCGGTGAGGCTGTGATCGGTGTTGCCCAGGCAGCAGCCGGTGAGAAATCGGTAAAACGGTGCTTTGGTGCATCACAAATGAAGATGTCCAACAGATCTTAATGAGACTTTTGTTCACGGTCCACCGGCTCAGTGAACAAATCGATGTAGATATAAAACGTTATTTAAGATTGTAAAAATAAATAAAGCAATTTAAAGGTGCGCATGTGGAAGGCCAGAAGAATGGCACGAGATGGCGTTGTTGGCCCGTGGCCATTGCAGCTGCGGAACGAAGACGAGGTCGAAGGTTGACATTTGCCTTAAGCAAGCGCTTTAATGGTGGCATGATCGACACGCGCACAACCATTTCCTGCACGTATTTTTGGGCCTACCGGTAGCCGGCGGCCTGACAGATCACCATGTCAACAGGCCGCCGTCAGGCGGCCTTGTTGTTTAAACGAGCTTCCCTGACGGCGGTATTTCAAGAGGGAAGCAGCCATGACTGAAGATAGCGATATTACCCTGCCAAGACCTGCAATGGTCAGCATTCGCAATGCCCAGCCCGGCGACCTGCCGGAGTTGAACGAGATGATCGCGGCCTTGGCCGCCCATCACGGCGATGCCTCGGATATGACCCCGCAAACGCTGAAACGCGACCTGTTCGGCCCCATGCCGTGGATCACAGCACTTGTGGCCGATGGCGGTGAACAGCTGATCGGCTACGCCATCCTGATGCCGCTTTACAGGGCCAATGAAGGCAAGCGTGGCATGGAAATGCTGCATCTCTATGTGCGTGATGGCCAGCGGGGCAATGGCATCGGCCATCACCTGATTGCCCGAGCCCGTGACGTGGCGCGCCAGTCCGGCTGCGATTACCTTTCGGTGTCCGCCGCCACCGGCAATTTCGCCGCCCATCGCTTCTACGAGCAGATGGAGTTCTCCGCCCGTCCGGTGACCGGCATGCGTTATATTCAGGCGCTGGCCTGACAGCCGTTACCCGACATTCATAGGCCGAAAACGGCATGCCTGGGGCAAGCCCGGCCTTCTATATTAGACCTTCTTGAAGAAGGTGAAAGTGACGATATCGCATGACTTCGGCAATGCTTAAGAAAACCGACCAAACGAGGGCTGAGACACTCGCCATGGAAAACCGGCGGATAGAAAGCGCCATCCGCAGCCTGCTGGATCGGCATTCCGACCCGGCCCTGCATCGCTGGGTGCGCGAAACCGTGCGGACATTTGAGGCGCGGCTTGCCGGTATCGTCGATCCGCCTGAGCGCGATCAGGCTCGCCATGCTGCGCTGGTGCTGATCAGGACAACGTTGCAGGAATGGTCGAGAAACCCGGTTTCGCAGCATTGACAGAGGCGATGTCGGGCGCGTCCTGATATGCTTGCAGCGTCGCGCGCCAATCTTCCTTCCCGCAAAAACCACCAATCCCCTCTTTTCCTCCTCACCCGTTATGCGCTAAGACAAGGGTGAGATCGGTTATTACGAACCGGTCTTGGGGCTTAGAAAACCTCTCAAACAGCGGCCAGTGTCGGTCGTTAAATGACACCCCTCAGCCATAGGTTTGTGGCTGAGGCGGTGGGTCATGTCTATATGATCCCACTCTCCACCATCTCTATGGTCGGGGAGGTCTCGGCGTATGTCCAGAGCTTCGGCTTAAAGGTCGAGGCGGTCGTCTGTTTGCGACTTTTCTACTCCCCGATCACCAGAGACCATTCTCTGGTGATCGCTCGTTTTCCGGCGTGGGAGGAATGGACGATGGCGGATTATAATGTCTGGGCTGATCTTTTCGATACGTGGCAATCGACATCCGATTGGGTGAAAGCCCTTGTTATCGTCGTGCCACCGGTTTTCGCGGCGACCGTGCTGGCGCTTTTGCTGCGCTACAGGCAGAAGACTGCGGAAATTCCAGTCCATTCCGGGATCGATTATCTTTCGGCAGCATCACGCTTGCAGCCAGAACCGGAGGATATGCCCGAACCCGGCGACACGATAGACCTTATGCTGCTCGACGCTGCCACCAATCTTCAGCACCGGCTGGAAGACGCCCGCCGGTTGCTCAATCCGCAAGAGAGTTCCGTGGCCACCTGGGCAGACCTTAGCAGAAGCGATATCCGGCAACAGATCACCCAGATCATTCTGGAGGACTATCACCGTGGGTCCGATCCGCAGGTTGCGCTTCGGCGGGCACGGCAATTCCTAGTCGATCAGCGAATCGCACACGGTACTAATCCTGACGCGACAGAATAGCCCAGCTGGACAAAAGAGGTCACGGTAGTCCTGGAAAACGGCTTCCCACTTCTTGTCTTCTCACTTCGCTGGAATGGCCTTGAGATAGGCGGCAATCGCTGCGCGGTCTTCGGCGGGCAGTTCGGCGAGGTTTTTCTGGACTTCGACCATCGAGCCGCCGACACTGTCGAAATCGGGGGTGAAGCCGGTTTCCAGATAGCTGGCGATTTCGTCCTGCGACCACTTGCCGATGCTGTCGGAGCCAGGGGTGATGTCGGGGATGCGGCCTTCGCCTTCCGGGTTCGGTCCACCCGCCAGCCATTGATCCGCCTTCAGCCCGCCGATCAGGTTGCGAGGGGTGTGACATTCGCCGCAATGGCCGGGGCCTTCGACCAGATATTGACCGCGCTGGATCTTCGCATCCGCAGAGGCCAGGGTGACGCGGGGTTTATCGTTTAGAAACAGCAGTTTCCAGCCGGTCAGCGCAAGACGCTGATTGAAGGGAAAGCCCAGCTCATGCGGGGGCGCGACATTGCTGCTGACGGGCAGAGTTTTCAGATAGCCATAGAGATCGGCCACATCCTGCGGCTTCATCCGCGCATAGGATGTATAGGGAAAGGCCGGATAAAGGTTTTCGCCGGAAGGGCCGATGCCACGGGTGACGGCATCGCCAAATTCGGCCAGCGTCCATTCGCCGATCCCGGCCTTCGGGTCCGGCGAAATATTGGGAACGTGAAAGGTGCCGAACTGGGTTTTCAGCGCCACGCCGCCAGTCAGCAGCAGGCGCGCATCGCCGGTTGCACCGGGTGCCGCATGGCAGCTGGAACAGCCGCCGGCAAAAAACATCCGTTTTCCATTGGTAAGGTCGGGTGCCGTGGTTGCGGCCCAGACGGTGGCGGGCTGGCGGTGCGGTGCCACGGCAAATACGTAGGCGCCGACCAGTGCAACGCCCACGACGAGCGCCGCCGCGATACCGAATTTTGCCGTTCCAGCCATGCTCACCCCCATTTTCTTTATAAATCAAACCCACCCGGCTGCCCGGGCGGGTCTCTTCATGGGATGGAATTATTTCTTCAGCCTGAACGTCTGGTGACAATCGCCGCAGGCGCCGCCAATGCTCTTCAGCGCCGCTCCGACGCCAGCCTGATCAGCGGGCAGCGTGGCGAGCTGGGTGGCGGCGGCGGTTTCCAGCGCCTTGGCCTTGGTTTTGAAGGTGGTCGGGTCTTCCCAGATCTTCGGGCTGGCTTCCGTGTTGAAGCCGGTCTCGGACCCCTTGGGGAACTGTTCCGGGAAAGCCTTGGCAACCTCTTCCATCGTGGTCAAAGAAGCTTTGACAACGGCAGCGTCATAAGGCTTTTCGCCCTTGGCGATAGCGGCCAGCTGCCCCATAGCGCCGCCGACTTTCTTCATCATTCCGGCGCGCACCACCTGCGGCTCATCGGCGGCGCTGACCGCGCTGCTGAGGCCGGCGCCAAGACAGAGGCCAATGGCGGCCATGGTTGCAAGCTTCCTCATGCCAAGCCCTGATATCATCGTCATTCTCCTGTTGATGGCCGAACCTACGGCGTTTTTCACACGTGATATTCTCTTCAATTTCGGTCACCGCATTTTGATGGTAAATCAAATTGCAAATAAAGTCACAAGAGAGTGATGTTTGCGATGGTTAAATATCTGATATAACAATCATATCAGTGACATTTTCAAGCGCCGTGCCGCCCGAGCGGCAAGAGCATGTCTTCCTCGCGGCCAAAGCCTTGCAGGGCAAGCGCGTCTGTCTCCAGGGTCAGAATTGAAAAGGCGGTGTCCTTTTCGCCATCCACCATGCCTTTCAGAGTGATGAAATGGGTATTGCCGATCATGCCATAGCCGCCACGGTGGTCATGCCCGTTGATATAGGCGATGGCGGCGGGTGCTGCGGCAATCACGTCGGCCACCTGTTGTGCATTCCAAAGGGCGTGGTCGGTGAAGGGATGGAGGGGGTAATGGCCAAAGACGATGGCCTTTTCCCCTGCGGCATGCGCCAGCATCAGGCGGCTTTCCAGCCAGTCGATCTGCGGCTGGCTGATGGCGGCGTTCCATTCCTGGGCATTGGCCGCGCCCTTTGCCTTCAGCGCGAGGAGCTGGCGCACCGCCACTTCCCTGGCAGGATCGTCGCGCGCCACCGAGAAGGTGGAGATTTCACAGCCATCGGTGAAAATCAGCCTGATACCGTTGATGACCCGGTCAAAGTAAGGGGCAGACATGCCCAGCGCATCGCGCACCATCGGTTTTTGAGCGTCGGAGACCGCGAAATCGTGATTACCGGGCAGGGTGATTAGCGGATGGCGCAGGCCTTCCAGCACTTTCAAAGCCGGGGCGAAATTGCGGAAATCCCGGTCGATCAGGTCGCCCAGCAGCAGCACGGCATCCAGCGTCTGTTCGTTGAACATGTCGATGGCCGCCTGCATCTTGGCGAGGCTCAGGGCATAATAGCGGTTGGCGGTCAGATTGGGCGGCAGATCGGCATATTGCGGATCTGCGATAAGCCCGAGGCGGAGTTGGGGCATGATTTGCGCGTCACGGTCGGTTGCATCCGCCGTGGACATAGGCCCCAGCTATAACAGCAGCATGACGGCGGCGGGCTTGCGCTGTGGATGACGGGAGAATACATCGGCGCCATTCATCGGAGCGCCCTTATGTCATCGATCACACTCTCCCGCATCTGCCGCGCTGACGGCCCCGATCTGGTGGCGGCCAATCTGGCCAGCCGCGATTACCATGCGCCCTGGACCTCACCTTTTACCAATGCCGATGGTTTCGAGGCCTATCTCAGCCAGACGGTCAGCAGTGCGATGATTGGGCTGATTGCCCGAGAGTCAGACAGTCACGCTGTGGTCGGGGTCTTTACCCTGAGTCAGATCGTGTTAGGCAATTTCAGAAGCTGCTATCTCGGCTATTACGGCATGGCCGCCTTTGGCGGGCGCGGATTGATGACGGAGGCGCTGAACGCGGTTATTGCCCATGCTTTCACAGAGGTGGGGTTAAACCGGATCGAGGCCAATATCCAGCCGGAAAACCTGCGCTCGATTGCGCTTGTTGCGCGGTGCGGCTTTGAGAAGGAAGGTTTTTCCAGGCGCTATCTGAACATTGGCGGGCAATGGCGCGATCATGAGCGCTGGGCCAGGGTGTTATAAAGCAAATACGCAGCGGTGATGCCGCTGCGCCTTTCATTTGACCTTATTTCACGCTGATCAAGCAGCCTTCAGGGTCGCGATCGAATCCTTGGCGCCCTTGACGGCGGCGGCCTTGGCTTCTTCGCCCATGTTGACGCCTTCGGCGACAACGAATTCCAGATCGGTGATGCCGAGGAAGGTGAAGACGCCCTTCAGATAGGTTTCAGCATGTTCAAGCGGAGCCGCAGGGCCCTGGCTGTAGATGCCACCGCGCGAGATGGCAACGATCACCCGCTTGCCGCCGCACAGGCCTTCAGGACCGGCAGCGCCGTATTTGAAGGTCTTGCCAGCAACGCTGATACGGTCGATCCAGGCCTTCAGCTGGCTTGGAATGCCGAAATTGTAGAAGCCAACGCCAATGACCACCACGTCGGAGGTGAGGAACTGTTCCAGCACTTCGCCGCCCAGCGCCAGATCGGCCTTGGTGGCGTCGTCATTGCTGGCATCGTAATTGCCCATGGCAGCCGCCAGCGTCAGGCCGGACAGATGCGGAAGCGGATTGGCGGCCAGATCGCGGTAGGTGACGTCGAGGCCAGCGGTCTTTTCGCTGAGGGTCTTCACAATCGACGCCGACAGGTCGCGGCTGACAGAATAGGGGCCAAGCACGCTGGAATCGAGATGCAGAAGTTTCATGGTCATCGACCTTTCCTTGTGGTATAAAATCAATACCGACACACTTATGGTAACTGCCAATCGGGCGCAAGGAGGCACAGACTTGGAACTCGGGCACATCGATGTAACCACATCAGAACCGACAGCCGCGCCGGAGGTATCCATGGCGGCCGTCAACCAGCGCAGCAGCTGCGAGGCGGTCAACAGCGTGCTGACACGCATCGGCGACAAATGGAGCGTGCTGATCGTCATGATGCTGGCCCACGGCCCGCAACGTTTCAACGAGTTGAAGCGGCGGATCGGCAGTATTTCTCAGCGCATGCTGACATTGACCCTGCGCGGACTGGAGCGCGATGGGCTGGTGAAGCGCACCGTGTTTCCCACCATTCCGCCTCGGGTGGATTACGAATTGACCGATCTCGGCCAATCGCTGCGCCAGCCGATCGAGGCGCTTGGCCACTGGGCGTTCGACAATTATGCTTGTATTGCCAAGGCCCGCGACAGTTTTGATAAGGCGGCAAAGAAGCGATAACGAAAAAGCCCGGCGATTGGCTGCCGGGCTTCCTTTTAATGAAAAAGTCTCTGGAAACTTACTTCGTTGCGGCTTCGTAAAGCTCGGCCACGTAATCCCAGTTGATCAGGCTATCCACGAAGGCTTCCAGATATTTCGGGCGAGCGTTGCGGTAGTCGATATAGTAGGAATGTTCCCAGACATCGACGCCGAGGATGGGCGATGCGCCATGGATCAGCGGGTTTTCGCCATTCGGGGTCTTGGAAATTTCCAGCTTGCCGTCCTTGACAGAGAGCCAAGCCCAGCCGGAGCCGAACTGGGTGGTGCCAGCGGCGATGAAGTCAGCCTTGAACTTGTCGTAGCCGCCGAGATCGGAGGCAATCGCTGCTTCCAGCTTGCCGGGCAGCTTGGTGCCGCCGCCGTCTTTCTTCATCCAGTTCCAGAAATGCACGTGGTTGTAATGCTGGCCGGCATTGTTGAACAGGCCGGCATTCTTGCCATAGGACTGCTTGACGACTTCCTCCAGCGAAAGCCCTTCAAGGCCCGAATCCTTCAGCAGGTTATTGCCGTTGGTGACATAGGCCTGATGATGCTTGTCGTGGTGGAATTCCAGCGTTTCGGCCGACATGAAGGGGCCGAGTGCATCGTAAGCGTAGGGAAGTGCGGGAAGTTCGAAAGCCATGATAAAATCTCCTCTTGGCATCGAGTATGGAAATCGTGAGCGAGCGGACCATAGGATTGCAGGCCACAAGAGGCAACCTGCGAAATGGTAAATTCGCTCCCCCTACAGCGCCGTGCGCCCGACAGGGCGCACAAAGGTTCGCTGTAGCTCTTTATATCTCCTGCATAATTCCTTCAATCGAGTTCGAGTGAAGGAATTGTGCAGGAGGGAAGTTTCCTTCCTCGGTTAATCCCTTGGATGGTATAATGTTCCAGACCTGTCCGGAGCTTCCCCGAGAGCCTCGATTCTTGCCCTTTACCGACGGTAATGGCACCGGCTTTAACCGCTACCGCAACACAATAAAGCAAACAGGCGAAACCTGTCATCAGTCATAGACGTCCGGCTCCGGCAGGTCATCGACGGGCAAGCCGAGGGCTTTGCGGGCAATCCTGCATTCGGGATCGCCGGGCATGCAATCACGACAGACCTGCGGGCGAACCTCGTAAACCCCACAGCCGACATGCTTGCCAAGATCGCCGGTCAGCGCCGCGCACCGGCCTTTGCCAGCCGCATCGACCTCAAATTTCATGCCGCTCAGATCCGCGGCCACGAATTTCTCGGGAATTTTTGCCAGTTGTTCATCGCTTTCCAGCGAAAAACGTGGCCAATCCGCCTGATAGGCGCAACAGGCACCGCAGGTCTGGCAATCGAAAATTTCGGGAGGCGAGGTTTCCAGCATGGTTTGTCTTAGCGCAAAAGCATCCAGAGCGGAATTGTTTCTAGCCAAAAAGCGGAAGGAAGCCATGAGGGAGTTTGCTGGAATTCATACACGCTAAAACAACCAAAGGTTAGGGAATGGAGGTTACCATGCGCGCCTGTTCTTGAGGGTTATCAATGGAAGAAAATGCCATCACGCCGTGGGTCGATATCGGAGACTATGAGGCGATGACGCTTGCCATGGAGAATATGGGGGTGGCCGTCGCCCTGATGCGTTTGGACGGGAGCCTGTTGTTTGCCAACAAGCCGTTTCGGACATTACACGATTATGCCGCGCATCTGGCCCCGACCGGTGGCTTCCGCGATCTTGTCCAGTCCGGGGCGCTTGCTCATTGGAATACCGATCCGGTCCGGTATTTTCAAACCCTGGTCGCGCGTCTTGTCGACAATGGCGGTCTGTGCCGGGATCAGCTCGAAATCGGCGACCGGATCATTGCGGTGGAAGACCGGATGATCGAAGACCGGATGATCCTTTCGGTGCAGCAGGATATTACCGAGCAGATTGTCGGGGCGCGTCGGCTGGCCTATCTTGCCAGTCACGATATTCTCACTGGCCTTGCCAACCGCGCCAGCGTCGAAGCCCAGCTCGATCGGTTGACGGCCATCAAGGGCGAGGGCAGGGGCCGGTTTGCGGTGCTGATTGGTGATCTTGATCTTTTCAAGGTCATTAATGACACCCATGGCCACGCCGCTGGCGACGCAGTGTTGCAGGAAATGGCCTGCCGCTTCCGCGCCGTCCTTGGCCGCAACGATTTCGCCGCCCGGCTCGGCGGCGACGAATTTCTGTTTCTTTGCAATGATGACGATGCGCCTGACGCCAACGCCGAAAGGCTTGCGCAGCAGCTGATCGCTTGCGCCGACCAGCCAGTGGTCTTCGAAGGCAAGTGCTTATCCCTCGGCATCAGCCTTGGTTACTGCCTGTTTCCAGATCATGGAACGCAGACGGCGCAATTGACGCGCGCCGCCGATATTGCCCTTTACCGCGCCAAGAGCCAGGGCCGAGGTTGCCTGGTTCGCTTCGACCAAGGGGAAAACGGATGAAGCAATTCTATCCGTGGCTCACATATCGCTGCCGGACCGTGCCCAATCCATATACAGATCCAGTGCCTTACGGGTCACGGGACCTTCCTGATAATCTCGGCCGTCGAGCCTCGAAACCGGGGCGATCTTTGAATAATTGCCGCTGGTGAACACCTCGTCGGCACCGAGGAAATCGGCGACGCTGAGTGTGACTTCCTGCACATCGAAGCCCGCCTGGCGCAGCAGGGCGATGACGCGCGACCGGGTGATGCCCGCCAGGAAAGTGCGGTTGGGGATCGGGGTGAACACCACGCCGTCCTTGACCATGAAGATATTGGAAGAGGCGGTTTCCGCCACATTGCCATTCATGTCCAGCGCCAGCGCATTATCAAAACCACGGGCGCGGGCTTCCAGAATCATCCGGCCAGAATTGGGATAGAGGCTGCCGGCCTTGGCATCGGTCATCGCGCATTCCGGCGAGGGGCGGCGGAAGGGAGACACCGTCAGCGTGTGCGGCGTGGCGGTGTGCATGGGCGCTTCGAACAGGCAGAGCGCAAAGCGGGTGGAGGCGGCATCGGGTGCCACGACCGAGCCGGGCGCGCCATGTTCGGCCCAATACATCGGCTTGATATAAATCGCGGTCTTGCCGTCGAACCTGGTCACGCCTTCACGTGCCAGCCGCTCGATTTCCTCGGCACTCATGGTCGGCTGCATATGCATGGCCAAAGCCGAACGGTTGATCCGCTGGCAATGCAGGTCGAGGTCAGGCGCGATCCCGTCGAACCAGCGGGCGCCGTCAAACACCGTCGAGCCCAGCCACATGGCATGCGATGTCGGCCCGATCAGCGGCGGATTGCCCGACAGCCATTCGCCATCGACATAGGTCCAGGTGGGGGTGCGCGGGGTGGTATCGACGGTCATTCTCAGTCTCCAGATCGGGTATCGCGGCAAAAGAACCGCTGCACTGCGCAACGTCAAGGAGAAAATGCAAAGGGCATGCAGCACTTGCCCCCAAAAATGGCCGGTCGGTCAACCGGGCCTCGGACAGACGGCGCGTCTTGCGAAATGTCTCCATAAATACAATGGGATGACGATCAGTCGTTGCAGAGTTCATCGATGGCTTTGGTGTTTTGTCATCAAAGTTGTGTTTGCTTTTTTTGCTACTTAAAGAAAGTGTAGCTTTTCGCGATTCCCTTGTTTTTCTTAAGGAGATTTCATGCAAAGTGCTCGATGGCGTTGCCTTTTGGCCGCCGCCTTCATTAGCCCGATAGGCCCAGCCCTGGCGCAGGATGCCGCGCAGGGTGCAAGCCCCCCTGCCACAGAAGAAGCATTCGGCAATCCGCCGGTGCTGGGGCAATCGACTGTTGCGCCGAAGGGTACGCTTTACCGGGTGCCACCATCCACGGTGCCGCTGCCCCATGCCGGGCGCGAACAGGTGCTCGACCTCAAGGTCGTCTATACGGAAGGCACGATCCGCAAACCGGGTGGGCCGCCGGATAACCCTTTCGATCGCGTGCGCTTGCGCAGTTACCAAGGCACCAATGTCGATCCCGACCATCCCTTTGTCGCTCCCACCATCGAGGCCATGCCGGGCGACACCATTCGGGTAAGGCTGGACAACCAGCTGCCGGCCGACCCGTCCTGCACATCCAGCGATACATCGGTGGATGTGCCCCATTGCTTCAACGGCACCAATCTTCACAGCCACGGCCTGTGGGTCAGCCCGACCGGCAATAGCGACAATGTGCTGCTGTCGATCAATCCGGGGATGAAGTTTGAATATGAATACAATATTCCAGCCGATCATCCGGCGGGCACATTCTGGTATCACCCGCATCGCCATGGCTCCACCGCCTTGCAGGTCGGCAGCGGCATGGCGGGCGCGCTGATCATTCGCGGCGACCGCCCACCGACAGACAAGACCAATGGCGACCTCGACACCTTGGTCAAACCGTTTCCTGAACGGCTGCTGGTGTTCGAGCAGATCCCCTATGCCTGCCTGAAGGATGGCAAGCTGAAACAGACATTTGTCCCGGATTCCAAAGACCCGACGAAGGGAAAATATGTCATCGACTGGAGCTGCAAGAAGGACGAAGTGGGCGAGGTGATTTCCTATGACCAGTTCACGCCTTCGAGCTGGGATGATTCCGGTCGCTTCACGACGGTCAATGGCCGGGTGCGGCCGGTGTTCGCCAATGCCGAAACGGGCAAGACCGAGCGCTGGCGCCTGGTGCATGCGGGCGTGCGCAACACGATCCAGGTTGAGTTCCGCAAGATGAACACCACGGATTTCTTCAAGCGGGAGCGCAGCACCGATGCGGATGGGGAAGACCGGTTCGCCAAAGACCTGTGCACCGGACAGCCGGTGCCGTATGTCGTGGCAGCTTCCGACGGGCTGACCATGCAGCAAGGTCAGGTGCGCAAGGATGTTACCCTGCAACCCGGCTATCGCAACGATCTGCTGGTAAATTTCCCGGAAGACGGTCTTTACTGCATCGTCAATCCGCCAACCGACGCCGCCGATTCGGTCACACGCACCCAGCAGGCTCGGTCCGTTCTCGGTTTCGTGCGGGTCAAAGGGGGGAAGGGCGCGCCAGCAGCGGGTGATCCGATTGCTGACATTAAAAAACAGCTGATCGCCAATGCCAATGCCTTCTACACGCCTGACGTCGCCAAGACGGTGGTCGCTGATCTGAACGATGAGCTGAAACTGACGAAATTCATTCCCCATCCGACAGTCACCGACGAAGAAGTCGCCGGCCAGCCAAAGCAGGATCTGGTGTTCTTCATCAATCTTGGCGCGGGTGGCAACGGGCCTAACGGCTTCCAGGTTGGCAATCAATTCAATGTCGTACAAAACGATGTCGGCGTCTATGTGCCAGACGGTGCCAAGGCTTACGATCCTAATGTGGTTGATCGCAAGCTGGTGTTGGGGACGGCGCAGGAATGGGAGTTACGCTCCTATTTCGTCAGTCATCCCTTTCATATCCACGTCAATCCCTTCCAGATCGTCCGCATTCTCGATCCTGCTGGCAACGATGTCAGCGGGCCGGTCACTGACGGAAAGGAGAATTCGGATTCGCAATATGCCGGACTGAGAGGTGTGTGGAAGGATACGCTCTGGATCAAAAGCAATGTCGAGAACCCGCTGACAGCGGTTGATGCCGCCTGGCTGAACGGCGATCTCAGCAGCAAGTCGATCCCCGATGCTCCCGAGGCCGCCAAGCCGCAAGGCGTCTACCGCATCTTCATCCGCACCCGTTATGAACGCTATATCGGCGAATTCGTCCTGCATTGCCACATCCTCGACCATGAGGACCAGGGCATGATGCAAAATGTCTCCATCGGCTTGCCGGATGGTGCGGGCGGATTGGCAAACGCCCATCATCACGGAAGTTCACCAGAGAGTAAGTAGATCTTTGCTCTGGTAACCGGAATGGATGAGACAAACAGCTTCCGCCGTCCTTCTGGATGGCGGAATTCCGTTAACTGTCTTGGCCGCCGGGGATGAATGGTGGTCGTTGGGAAGATTGGCCGTGTGGGGGATGGGCCTGATATCCGAGGCTCTGCTTTGAAGCAGGCCAATCTTCAATTCAAGCCTTCAAGTTTTTTCAGCCAGGTAGAGAAATGCGGGCATTTTTGACGCATCCTGTCTAGGCCGTAGACTCATAACGATCTGATCCAAATTCTTGCTGCTGCCAATTTGACAGCGGCGAGAAAGTTCAATGGGTCTTTGTCGTAACGGGTTGCGATGCCTCTGAACTGTTTGAGTTTGCTGAAGAAACGCTCAACGAGATTGCGCTGTCGGTAAACCCATTGGCTGAAAGGGAAGCTTCCCTTCCGATTGCTCTTGGCAGGAATATTGGCCCATGCCTGCCTTTGCTTTGCAAATGCTCTGATCGCGTTGGTATCGTAGGCCTTGTCCGCCAGCAGGATCGCACCCTTGGAGATTGTCTGTAACAATGGTTCTGCCATGCGACCATCATGGGCTTGACCGGCTGTGAGTGCGAGACGGATCGGTCGGCCATCGGCATCGACAACGGCGTGGATTTTGGTGGTCAAGCCGCCACGGGAACGTCCCATGCAGCCATCGTGTTGATCCCCCTTTTTCCCGTGGCCGCATGTTGATGAACACGGACACAGGAGCTGTCGATCATAACGATATCGCCGTCGAAAGCCTTGGAAATCTCGCCCAGAACATGATCCCAGACACCCGCCTTTCGCCATCGCACGAACCGGTTGTAGCAGGTTGTATATGGGCCATATCGATCAGGAACGTCTGCCCAGGGTGAACCTGTCCGAAACCGCCACAAGATGCCGTTGATCACCCGCCGGTCGTCAACCCGTGGCACCCCACGCGGCTTGTTGGGTAACAAGGGCTGGATGACAGTCCATTCGAAATCGGTGAGATCAAACCGGCGACGGGTCATGAGAGGCCTCCAAATCAAGCCCTCAGTGAATCAAAATCAGGCCGATTTGCAAACCCGGTTTATGAGTGTGCGGCCTAAACCGATGTCACCGGCTATGATCGGCCCATGGAATGTTTTCTGATACCCCGGCATGGCGGCAAGAATACGCTTTGAAGGTGCCGTTTGTGGACTGTCATTGATATCTTCGGGGGCGGTGCTCATGCTCACGCTGCGCAACGGGTTCAGCACGGAATCGTCATTCGTCCACATTTCAAAAGCAGCAATATCCGTAAAGAGCAAAGCTTCGAATTCGTGGACGATCAAATTGGCCAGGAAATTGGTGCATCCAATATCGGCGCTAAGCTTTTCCTCGAGGTAAGCGGCTTTGTCCGCGCCGATTTGGATGGAGGTGTAGGCAGGATCAGCCTTGCCGGGAAAATCATCTGGAAGTGCGTAAAGATCGAACATCGTGGTTATCCATGCGCTCGTGTCTTGCTTGCACAGTTTTTCGATCTGCGGCTTTACCTTGGAATAACGGCTTATACCGCCTTTGTGTCCGGGACTGGTCTTTACAACGATCGGCGTAAGATAAAGGCCGGAATGAGCATAGTATGGCGCAAGCAATTGGCTGACAAAGGCCTCCTCTGTTTGCCCTTCGACCAGTAATTTGATGCGCATCATAGGCCCGGCCTCCCGCCGAGCAGGTTCTTTTTCCAAAGCTCGCCGAGACTGTAATCTTCCAGCCAGTCTTTCAGTTCGTCTGGATCGGGCCGCTTGAAGGTCGAGGCCCCGCCACGCTTATCCACCACGATCAGGTCTTCGGCATCGAAACAATCGACCAGTTCGACGGATTGGGTGGAGACGATCAGTTGATGGGTCTCGGACACCGATTTCATCAGCCCGGCCAGTACATTGATTGCGTAGGGATGCAGGCCCAGCTCCGGCTCGTCGATCAGGATGGTCGCTGGCATGAACTCGTCTGGTTGTAGCAGCAGTGTGGCGAGGCAGATGAACCGCAAGGTGCCATCGGACAAAGCGCTGGCGAAAAACGGTTCGTCCTGACCTGCTTCGGTCCATTCAAGCTGGATCTTATCCGGATTGTTCACAGTCGGACGGAGGTGGAAGTTCCCGAAGAATGGCGCGACCAGGCGAATGGTCTTGACGATGCGCTGGTAATGCTCTGGGTGGTAGTCACGGATGCGCAAGAGGAAGGCTGCAAGATTGCGGGCGTCTTCGCGCATAAATTCGTTGTCGTTAAGATTGTGGATTTGCTTGACGTGGGCGCTGGAACTGGTGTCGTGGAAATGAAAGACCCGCCATTTCCGCATTAAACTGGCCGTGTCTTCGGGCGAAATTTGAAAAATTGGATGCGTTTCTAATGCGCTTTCATATGATCCATTGCACTCTATTCCGAAGGGAATACTTGGCCAATTTACCTTCTCCGTTTCTATAAAGAGTCTGTTGTCGGCGGTAGCAATGATTTTCAAATAATATTCGTCTTTTCCGATCTCCACTCCCAAAGAGAGTGCTTCAGTCTTCTTCCGCCCAAAATGCAAGATCGCATCCGGACCACCAGCCTGCCCAACGGTCACTTGCAATTGCCTATCCAAAATCTTCCGCAGAAACCCGAAAAACCCAATAAAATTGGATTTTCCCGCTCCATTGCCCCCGATCAAGATATTGATACGTCCAAGCTCGATGTCGCATGTCTCAATGGACTTGTAGCCCTTCACGATGAGCCGGGAAATCTGGCCGGGTTGGGTGACCTGCTTGATCATGAAAGGCGGTTCTCTTGGTTGAGAGGGTATCCAGCTTATTGTTTTATCTGAGCTATCGGGCGGATCAAGAGCGGCTTTCGCCGCTCCCGTACCAATCTCACATCTTCCCCGCCACCTTCACCGCGAAGGCATATTCAAACGCAACCTCTTCCAGCCGCTGGAAGCGCCCGGATTTGCCGCCGTGGCCGGCGGACATGTTGGTTTTCAGCAGATATGGTCCGGCATCGGGTGCGTTTTCGCGCAGTTTGGCCACCCATTTGGTTGGTTCCCAATAGGTGACGCGGGGGTCGGTGAGGCCGGATAGGGCCAGAATAGGCGGATAGGATTTTTTGCCTACGTTGTCATAGGGGCTATAGGCGGCGATCCAGCGGTATTCTTCTTCTGACTCGATCGGGTTGCCCCATTCCGGCCATTCCGGCGGGGTCAGCGGCAGGGTGTCGTCCAACATGGTGTTGAGCACATCGACGAAGGGGACGGCGGCGATGATGCCGGCGAATTTTTCCGGTGCCATATTGGCAACGGCCCCCATCAACATGCCGCCGGCGGAGCCGCCTTCGGCGATAATCTTGTCGTAAGCGGTGAAGCCTTCTTTCACCAAATGGTCGGCGGCAGAGATGAAGTCCTTGAAGGTGTTGACCTTATTCTCCATCTTGCCGTCTTCATACCATTGGAAGCCCTTGTCCTTGCCGCCGCGGATATGGGCGATGGCATAGACGAAACCCCGGTCGGCCAGCGACAGGCAATTGGTGTTGAAACCAGCCGGAATGGTCACACCGTAGGCGCCGTAGCCGTAAAGCAGGCAGGGGGCGGACCCATCCAGCGCCGTGTCCTTGCGATAGAGCAGCGTGACCGGCACATCGACGCCATCATGCGCCTTGGCGAATACCCGGCGGGTCACATAATCCTCGGCCTTATGGCCCGATGGCACTTCCTGGGTTTTCAGCAGTACCCGCTCCCGGCTCACCATGTCATAATCATAGAGCTGGCTGGGCGTCGTCATCGACGAATAGGAAAAGCGGATGACGGTGGCATCATATTCGGCAGCGCCTGACAGACCAAGCGAATAAGCTTCCTCGGCAAAATCGATGGCGTGTTCTTCACCGGTCTTGCGGTCGCGGATCATGATGCGCGGCAGGCCATCGCGGCGTTCCAGCCACAGCAGATGTCCAGCAAAGGCCATATGCGACAGGATAAGACGGCCCGGCACATGGGGAACGAGGTCTTTCCAGTTCTCCTTGCCCGGCGCGCTGACCGGCGCTTCCATGATTTTGAAATCCTGGGCACCATCGGCATTGGTCAGGATGTAGAACACATTGCCGCCCTCGGTCATCGAATATTCGACGCCTTCCTCGCGCTCAGCCACCAGCTTAGGTTCTGCCGTCAGATCTTTGGTGGAGAGCAGCCGGTATTCCGAGGTCTCGTGATCGTGGATGTCGATATAGATAAAGTCGTCGAGCAGCGACCCGCCGACACCCATGAAGAAGCCGGGGTCCTTTTCCTCATAGACCAGCCGGTCGGAGGATTGCGGCTCGCCGATAATATGGTGGAAGACTTTGGACGGACGGTGGTTTTCATCCTGAAGCGTATAGAAAAAGCTCTTTCCATCCGGTGCCCAGACGCCGCCACCAGCGGTATTGTCCAGCACATCGGCCAGATCTTCGCCGGTTTTGAGATCGCGGATGCGCAGCGTGTAATATTCCGACCCCTTGTCGTCATAGCCCCAGATGCCACGGGCATGATCATTGCTATGGTCGATGCCGGACAGGCGGAAATAATCCTTGCCCGCCGCTTCCTTGTCACCATCCAGCAGCAATTCGCGCAGGCTCTCGTCCTTCGGGTCGCCGTCGCGTGGAATGCGGAAATAGCGCGGCTGCTCGCCACCGGTCACGAACGCCGAACCGTAAGCATAAGGGCCGTCCTTCATCGGGATGGAGCTGTCATCCTCCTTGATCCGGCCTTTCATCTCGGCAAACAGCTGCTGTTGCAGCGGCTTGGTATCGGCCATGGCCGCGTCCATATAGATGTTTTCGGCCTCAAGAACTGCGCGGATCTCAGGGTCGAGGATCGAGGTGTCCTTAAACATCTGCTGCCAGTTATCGGCCCGCAGCCAGGCATAGTCGTCAATGCGGGTAATGCCGTGGCGGGTGTCGCTCAGCGGTTTCTTCTGGACCGTGGGGGCGGCGGGCAGGTTGGCAAACAGGGACTTTGAGGATGAAGACAAGAGCAATCTCGCTTTTTTTGGCATAGGCGGGGTTTGGTATAAGGCCGGTGTTACGTAGGATGTGTTGCATGAGAGATAGGCGCCCGCCCACCACCGATCAAGCAGAAATCGGTGGTCCCGGCCATGGCCGGTGCCAGCGACAGAGGAAGCCGATCACAAATGCGGGATGCACGTTTTGAGTGCTGGCTTCGCCAGAAGTCAGGCAATACATTCCGCCGAATCGGTATCTGTTAGGAAATTCTATATGCGATTGATGATTTTAGGGGGGGGTTTGGCGATGGTTTTTGCGCAATCGGCCTTTGCGCTTGACGCCGCTGCCACCCGCCAGCTCAAGTCGCTGTCGCCGGCCGAGCGGCTGGAACAGCGCTGCGACATGGAGGCGATGAGCCGGATCGGCAAGGACAGCAAAACCTATTCGCCCGACAAGGTGATCGCCTATACCTTCGCCCAGACCAAGGCCGACGGCAACCGGCTGAAGGCGCCGGGCGCGGTGTTTCGCAGCAAGGGCCACTGGTATCGGCTGAAATATCAATGTGAGACCGGCAACCAGCGCCTGGACGTGAAGAATTTCAGCTATCAGGTGGGCGCAGAGGTGCCTAAGGAAAGCTGGAGCAAATATTACCTGTATAATTGACGAGCAACCAGCCGTAGGGTGATGAGTTTCACCCTGGCAGTTTCGGTTTCGGCGCTGCATGGGGCGCCAGTTCGGTGAAGATCGCCTTGCCGATCAGCGCCAGAGGCACGGCCAACATGGCGCCCGCCGCGCCCCAGACCCAGGTCCAGAAGATGATGGCGACGAACACGCCAAAGGCGTTGATCTCCATACGCCGTCCCATCACGGCTGGCGTCACCAGATTTTCCACTGCCGCATGCACGGTGAAAAAGGCAATGGCGGGCAGCAGGCCAAACAGCAGGCTGCTATGGGTCAGCATTCCGGCCACGGCCAGTGCAAAGGTCATGGCGGTGACGCCGAGAAAAGGCACGAAGCTGGAGAGAAAGGCGAAGAAGCCCCAGAGTACCGGCAGCGTCAGCCCGCCAACCCAGGCAATCAGCAGGGCGCAGCAACCGACGCCCGCGTAGATTACCGAAGCGGTGGCAAAGTAGAAGCCCAGCGCCGTTTCAATCGCATTGATGCTGCGGATGGCCGAGAGCCGCCGGGCGCGATCGCGGAAAGAGACGATCAGAGTTTTGCGGATCGACACCCGTCCCGCCAGAAACAGCACCAATGCGGCAAAGAAAATCAATGTCTGGACGATGGCGGGCGTCACCTGGCTTGCCACTGTCGAAAGAATACCGCCGCCATTTTCCAGCATTTTGTCGAGGTTGATAGGGCCGTTGCCGCTGGCCAGCCTGTCCAGATGCAGCCAGTGAAAGCGTTGAAAATAGGGTGTGAACCGATCCATCATGGTCTGGCCAATGCTGGGGATGTCCTGCGCCAGTTCCATCAGCGGTCCTGCCAGCGTGTTGGCAATGATCGTCACCAACGTGAAAAGCGCTGTGGTCAGCAGCACGGCGCTCATCATCGGCGGCACACCCAGTGCCTCCAGCCGGTCTGCTGCCAGACCCAGGATAAGGCCGACCACAACCGCAAGCGTCAGGGGCATAAGTATGGTACCCGCGTAGTGCAGCGCGGCAATTGCCACAATCAGGAAGAGCCCGATAACCGCCCAGGCCTGCGCCAGTTCCAGTGCCGTCTTGCGGTGCCGGCCCAGCCGCGTTTCCGCCGGCTGCAAAATCCGCCGCTTCACCGTGTCATCCATCATGTCCGTTTACGTCCCCATCGGTGCCATCATTGTCTGCGGCCATGCTGGCACCAGACGGTGCAAAGCCGCAACATGTTATATTTACTACATAATCTTTTCAGATTGCCAGCAGCTCGACCTTCGCATCGCCATTTGGCGCTATGGCTCGACGCTCTCCCAGAGAGTGCCGCTGAGGGGCGTCTTGACAAGCAATCTGTAATTAACGCGCAGAACGGGCAGTGGTTCCGCCCAGATTTTGCCTTGCTTGCGCCACTTTGGTGCGAATTGCGGGATTCAAGGGTTGTATCAATTTGGGGCAGGTGATCGAAACAGGTCGCGTTTCTGCACGACATGCGCGCTAAATCAAGGGTTGCAGCCGTGAGCGTCAGCCTCCTTTCGTAAAATCCACTATTATTACAGGGGTCTACAAAAAATCGGCATTTTGAACCTGCATCCATGGAGATATGGAGGTTTTTGTAACTATCCGAAACAAAAAACCCCTGACCCTGGCAGGTAACTGCTCCAAAAAAATAGAGATGCACCCAATAAAAGTGTCTGAAAAGTGTAAAAACCAAGATTTGTATTAGGGTTGGAAAAACAAAAAATGCAACTGAAAATATGTGTTTTTTGGCGCGGTTTCCAATACATTGATAGAGTAAATAATATGTACAAGGCGGATGACTATGCGTTTCATTATGGGTCGTCGAGTGTTTGTTGCTGGAGCGGCTAGTCTTTTTGCGTTGAGACCAAGTTTTGCACAGCAAGCGACCTATGATGTTATTGTCTATGGAATGACAAGCGGCGGGATTACCGCTGCCATACAGGCAAAAGTCATGGGAAGAACCGTGGCAATTGTTGGCGGCTGGCGTGAACGTCATCCCGGTGGGATGATGTCGGGCGGGCTTGGCGGCACCGATGTCGAGGCCGGCAGCGCCTTCGGCGGTCTGGCGCGCCATGTGATTTCCAGGATCAATCAAGAGGCCCAGGTGGCCGACGACCGGTTCTCCTTCGAGCCCCGCTTTGCCCAGGCCGTGTTTGAAAAACTGCTGCGCGAATATGATATTCCGGTGTTTAAAAGCCGTGGTGTGCTGCGGGTCGCCAAGACCGGACCCCGGATCGAGGCGATGGAAACGGTTGACCGCCGGGTGTTCAATGGCCGTGTCTTCATCGACGCCAGCTATGAAGGCGACCTGATGGCCGCGTCAGGCGTTTCCTGGACCGTCGGCCGCGAGCCGCAGGACGGCGACAATGTGCTGAACGGTTTTCGCGGAACCCGGACCGATTCCTGGGGCGACAATCATAATTTCCAGCTGCATCGCCGCTTCGAGCGGGTGATCGGTCAGGTCGGCGTCGATCCTTTCGTCACTGAGGGCGTGGCCGCCAGCGGGCTTTTGCCAGGCATCCGTAATTATCCTTCCCCGGAAGTTGGCGCGGGCGACCGGGCTGTGCAGGCCTATAATTTCCGCATGACCATGACGCGCGATCCGGCCCGCAGGGTGGATCTGCCCTCGACACCGCCGCCGGGCTTCGATCCGACCCGTTACGAATTGCTGTTCCGCTGGATCAAGGCGCTTGGCGAACGCGGCCAGCTCGCGGATGCGGAAAACGCCGTCAAGATGCAGTTTTTTCTGCATAACGATCTTGGCAACGGCATTTTCGACATCAACAATCGCGGTGCGGTCTCTACCGATTACATCGGCGGCTCCTGGGGCTATCCGCAGGCCGATTACGGCATGCGTGAAAAGATCTGGAAAGCCCATGAGCGCTGGACGCGGGGCCTGTTCTACGCGCTGCAATACCATAAGGACGCGCGCATGCCGGGCGCTCTGCGCGATGTGTTCCTTGATTATGGTCTGGACGGCCAGCATTATCAGGACCCGCACGAAAACGATGAGGCGCACTGGCCCTATCAGCTCTATGTGCGGGAAGCCCGGCGCATGGTGTCCGACCATCAGATGACCGGCCACGACGTGACTGCTGCCGACGACCAGGAATTGCGCGACAACAACACGATTTCCACCGGGTCCTACAAGCGTGACAGCCACCATACCCAGCGCATCGTCCGTACCACAGTCAACATGCTCGGTACGCCGACGCTCAGTGTCTGGAACGAGGGCAATTTCGAGGCTGAGGCTGGCGGCGCTGACCGGATCTTCACCATTCCGCTGTCGGCCATCGTGCCGCGCCGGGCGGAATGCACCAATCTGATGTCGATCTTCGCGCTCAGCGCCACCCATGAAGCCTTCGGGGCGATCCGCATGGAAATGAGCCTGATGCAAACAGGACAGTCGGCAGGTGCCGCTGCCGCGCTCGTCGCTGTCAGCCGGGCCGATATTCAGGACGTGTCCTATGATGAGCTGATTTCCAGCCTCTACGTCCCACCGGGCGCCAAGCCCTCGGTTCTGCCGCGCGATCCCAACAGCCAGGCGCTGGCTTTCAACCTTCAGAGGTCGTGAGGAAGGGTCAGCGAGCCGCTCTGTCGATAAAATTCTCTTGACGGCAGCACGATAGAAGCGTTTTTCCCGAAACGCTTTCTTCAAGGCAGGATGCAGCATCCCAGATCTTGGTATGAGGGCCTTGGTATCACGGCCATCTGGCTGGCAGGCGCGAGAAGAGTGTCATGGTTGTTTTGGATGTCCGTCGGATCGGTATTTACCTGTCATCACTGCTTTTGGGGTCGATGCTCCTGAATGGGGCAGCACAGCCTGCTCTTGCCACTGCCGATGGTTTGATCGAGCCGAAACTGCATATTCATGCCGCCCCGAAAGGGTTGGTGCAGGTGGCGGTGACGCTGGATGCCTGTATGGGCAAGGCCGATATGCGTATTCTCTCCACCCTGTTGGATGACAATATCAAGGCGACGATTTTCGTCACCGGTCGCTGGATCCGCTCCAATCCGCAGGCCGTTGCCGTGTTGAAATCCAGGCCGGACCTGTTCGAAGTGGAAAACCACGGCGAAAACCACATCCCGGCGGTGGATTACCCGACGACCGTCTATGGCATCGCTGCCGCCGGATCGCCGGAAGCCGTTGCCAGGGAAGTGACCGGCGGCGCGGACGCCATGCGGGCCGCGGGGTTTTCTCCGCCACGCTGGTACAGGGATGCTACGGCCAAGTATTCCCCCTCCGCTATCGCCGAGATCAAGGCGATGGGCTACCAGATTGGCGGCTTTTCCATCAATGGCGATTCCGGCTCGCTGCTGGGTGCTAAACAGACCGAGCAGCAATTTGCCCGCGCCAAAAACGGTGACGTGCTGATCGCCCATATCAACCAGCCCACCCACGCCGCGGGCGAAGGTGTGGTTGAAGGGTTGAAAGCGTTGAAGGCAAGGGGCGTGGTGTTTGTGCATCTGAGCGAGGCGGGGCCGGTTGAGGCGGTCAAAGGCCCGCCAGTCAACTGACATTTATCCAGATATGGACGGCACTGAATTCAAGATCAGACCAATTCCCCAGGGATCGGTCAGCCTGTGGCCTTCCGCGCCCCGAGTCACCGGAATTTCCAGCGCCTCCAGTGTCGATAGCGCCTTTTGCAATGCTTCCCACTCGTTAAACGTCAGGGAGTAATCGGCAAGGCCGGTCATCGCTGGGAGGCGAGGGCCAGCGCCCCGGCTGTTCCAGATATTGGCGGCGACATGGTGGTGGTACTGACCGGAGCCAAAGAAGCTGGCGCCGGGATAGGAGGCCATTTTCTTCAATCCCAGCACACCCTCATAAAACCGGTCTGCCTCCGGCACATTGCCGACCTGCAAATGCATATGGCCAATGCTTGAGCCTTCGGGCAGGCCGGTCCATGCCTCATCCGTGGCGCTGTCGTAAAGCTCTTGCAGGCTGAGGGGCAGGGTGGCCATGCCGACCGTGCCATCGGATTGATAGGTCCATTCCAGGGGGTTGCGGTCGCGGTAGATCTCGATGCCATTGCCTTCCGGGTCGGACAGGTAGATCGCCTCACTGACCAGATGATCCGAAGCGCCGTCCAGTTGCACGCCCGAATGAGCGGCATGGCGCAGCCATTGCGCCAGCGCCTGTCGGCTCGGCAAAAGAAAAGCGGTGTGGAACAGCCCGGCTGCCGTGGGCGGCGCAACGGCTGCATCGCTGCGGGTGGTCAGCGTCAGCAGCGGCGTCGTGCCCACCCCCAACACCATGCCGCTGGCTGTGCTCTCCAGCACGGCGAGGCCAATGATCTGTCGGTAGAAGCTGGAGACCATGGCCAGATCGCCGACCACCAGATGCGCCCGTCCGATATGGATCGGGCGGGTCAGGGCAAAGCTTGGGGAGGGATGGGCATCCATGGCGGCAGGTCCGATAGATTGGCGCGAGGGCGCTGGGAACGTCTTGCTCCCTAGATAAAGCCTGCCGGTCGTTTCATGTAGAGGGCATATACGCGAAAGATCGTTCGATAATGCTGAACAGTGGCCTTGCCATCGTTCAATCCTGACGGATTTCCAGGTTTGATCGGAATCAATGCACGGGGGGCACAGCGCGCGCAGGTTGTTGTCGGCAAAGCGGTTCAAGACCGACGACGTTGGCAATACAAAATGCTGGCAATAAGAGGAGAGAGGTCATGTACAGAAAGATCATTGTTCCCGTGGACATTGCGCAATGGGAAAAGGGCGACAAGATCCTGAGAAAGGCGCAGAGCCTGCTGGATGCTGGCGGCGAGATCGTGCTGTTGACCGTGGTCGAGCACCTGCCATCCTATCTCGCCATCGATATTCCGCATGACATCCTCGATGGGGCGGTGGAGGAGGGGCGCACCAAACTCGCCGCGCTGGCGGCTTCGGTTGGGCCTGGCGTGACGACCCAATTGCGGGTCGGTTCGCCCGCCCATGAGATTCTGGCAGTCGCGGCGGAGCAAAAGGCCGACTTGATCATTATCGCTTCGCATATCCCGGATTTTTCCAACTACCTGATCGGGGCGACTGCCGACCGCGTCGTGCGCCACGCCCGATGCGCGGTACTTGTCGACCGGTAATCGTATCCGGGAGGCGTTTCACATTTTGAGGAGATAAATCATGGACATGGATGGATATAGGCAGACGCTGCTCGGACGGCGGTTGGAACTCTCCAGCCGGTTAGGAAAAATTTCCGGCGACCTGTCGGAGCAGCGCAGCGCCGAAAGCGCCGAGCGTGCTATCGAATCGGAAAATGACGAAGTGTTGGAAAGCCTGGGGCAGGCGGGCGAAAACGAGCTGCGCGGCATCGAGGCGGCATTGGCCCGCATGAAGGCCGGCTCCTATGGACGCTGCGTGACCTGCGATTCGGCAATTGCACCCGAGCGGCTCGCCCTTTTGCCCGCCACGCCCTTTTGCCAGGATTGCGCCCCAGCCTGAACAGACGTGCAGACAGGCGCGGCCCGGCTATTGCAGCAGTGCTGCCACCGTGCCGCCCATCAGCAGCAGAAAGGCAGTGACCCAGGAAATCAGCGCGCCGGGACCGCGCTTTTTGGCATCCGCATAATATTCAGCGGCATAGAGTACCCGTGCGCCTGTCCAGCATAGGCCCAGCAACCCGGCCAACTGGTCGGACAGGTAAAAGCCGAAGAGCCAGAGCGATGGCAGGAAGAACACCAATTGCTCGGCGGTGTTCTGTTGAACCCGGTAAATCCGCTCGAAATTCTCATCGCCTGTCATCTTCGGTGCCTTGACCCCAAATTGCTGGCGCGCCCGGGCGACCTTGATGAAGAACCAGTTATAGGCGATCAGCGCCATGAACGTGGCAAGGACTGTAAAGCGCATGTTGCTTCCTGTCAGGGTGGGAGGACGGCGGTTTCACGGACGAAGCCGGGAACGGTCCGACAGCTTTATCCGCAAACGGTTTAAGCCCGGTTGATGACGGCTCCGGCCTGGGTGTTCGGCGCAGATAGTCCAGGCCTTGAAACTGCAATGGTCGATCGAAGAGCGGCAATGGGCGGTCTTGCCAACACGATAGAGTTGACGCATCATGATCACTCCAGGTTGCGGTGTGTGGCCGTCATAGACATAAAATTGACCGGATCGTCAGGCTGATCAGGCTTATATGAAGACGATGAGACAGGCGACATTATCTGGCAATTATTCTCGATTATGCTGTCGGCAGATATTTTAATTTCTTGGGTTGATCATCACGATGGAAGAGTTCCGCTTCGGGCGACACTATGATTTTCACGAATTGCTGGCCGATGGCATTGTGCATGGTGTCGGCGTGGTGTTTGCGCTGGTTGGTGTCACGGCGCTGATTTTCTATGCCACGGTGTTTACCAGCTTTGGCGAGATTGCCGCCAGCTGGATCTATGGCCTTGGCCTGGTGCTGGCGCTGGGCTGTTCCTTCACCTACAATATGTGGCCGCGCTCGACCTTCAAGACCTATCTGCGGCGGCTGGATCATTCGGCGATTTTCGTGCTGATCGCCGCCACCTATACGCCCTTTCTGGAACGCGGCGCCGATGAACCGGCCATTCTCTGTCTGTTGATCGGCATCTGGCTGACGGCGATAACAGGTATCTTCCTGAAATGCCGCTATCCTGGCCGCTATGACCGATTGGCCATCCTGCTGTATCTGGCCATGGGATGGAGCGGTGTGCTGGCGCTGGAGCCGATTTCTGAGCGGCTGCCACCTGTCACCATGGTGTTGATCTTCGTCGGCGGCATTCTTTATT